>MHEK01000084.1:76627-78904 GCA_001803795.1 Nitrospirae bacterium RBG_16_64_22 | reverse complement strand
ACCTCGAAGACGTCGCAGTCGGAGAGTGCGACCATCCGGTGCCGCAGGCCCGGCGTGATGTGGAACCGCTGGCCGGCGTCCATTTCGATTTCCCGCCTCCCGTCGCCGTCCTCCACGACGAGAAGCATCCGCCCCGCCTGTACGAAGATCGTTTCGTCCTTCACCCGGTGGTACTGGAAGGAGAGGCGTTCGCCGGCCCGGATATGCAGGACCTTCCCCACGTATCTGCCGGTCTCCGCCCAGATCAGCTCGTGGCCCCAGGGCTTCTCTACCCGCCGGACGCCTTTCGACCCATTCCCGCTCATCTCTTCCCTCCGGCGGCCGTCGGCGCCGCCACGGTCTCCCTGTACCATGCCACGAACCTATCGATCCCCTCCCGGAACGGAGTCCGCGGCTCGTACCCCAGGAGACGCCTCGCCTTCTCAACGTCGGCGTACGTCCGGGGAACGTCCCCCGGCTGGAGCGGCTGTCGGTCGATCGCCGCCTTCTTGCCCAGCGCCCGCTCGATCTCTGCGATCATCTCGGACAGCGTCACGGTCGTCGACTCGCCCAGGTTGATGATCTTGTACCCGTCCGGCCGGTCAATGGCCCGGACGACGCCGTCTACGATATCGTCGATGTACGTGTAGTCGCGCGACGTCGACCCGTCGCCGAAGACGGGGATCGGCTGACCCTCGTCGATCAGCCGCGTGAACTTATGGATCGCGAGATCCGGTCTCTGGCGCGGCCCGTACACCGTGAAGAACCGCAGGCACGTCACCGGCATCCCGCTCAAGTGATGGACCGTGTAGGCGATCAGCTCCCCCGCCTTCTTCGTCGCGGCATAGGGCGAGATCGGGTGGTCGACGAAATCGTCCTCGGAGAACGGGACCTTCGGGTTCTCGCCGTAGACGGAGGACGACGAGGCGAAGACGAAATGACGCACGCCCGCCTTCCGCGCCGCCTCTAGAAGAACCAGCGTCCCCCGGACGTTCACGTCCTCGTATCCGAGAGGATCGGCGATCGAGGGACGCACGCCCGCCCTCGCCGCGGAATGGAAGACGGAGTCCGGCTTCTCCTCCTCGAAGAGCCGGGCGACGAGCGATTCATCCCGGATGTCCCCCTCGACGAACCGGAAGGATGGATTCCCAGCCGCACTGGAGAGGTTCCTCTCCTTGATCTCGCGGGCGTAGAAAGGATCGATGTTGTCGAGGGAGACGACGCGGTCCCCGCGGGCGAGCAGACGGTCCGCCACGTGCGAACCGATGAAACCGGCGCCTCCCGTGATCAGGCAAGTCTGCATTTGCGGCTCCCCAAACAACGATCGAATAAGTTAGCGGAAAACGCCGCGAACGTCAAAGAGTCTCAGACCAGGACTTTCCCCAATTTTTCCCTTCCCCCTCAGGGGGAAGGACAGGATGGGGGTGGGTTTCTTCACCGTTCTGTCGAACCCCATCCCCACCCCACCCCTCCCCTTGAAGGGGAGGGAAGCAGGCCGCACGCGCGGGAAAATGGCGCTGGAACACGGAAACACCCGAACCATGACCCATGGGCACCGACGAATCCCTTGCGGTCTCCACGATGAGCCGTCCGACGCAAGGCCCTTCCTCATCCCTTGAAGAGTTTCCCCAAAAAATCGGCGTTCCACTTCAAGAACCGAAAAACAAACAACCCCTCAATCACTTACCCCAAGAACCCCCTGAATCCTGGGGAAAGTCCTGGTCTCAGACGCCCGCCCGGTGGAGATTCAGGTGGAAGTCGTAGATGTCCTGGAGGGTTCGCTCGAACGGAATCGTCGGCGTCCAGCCCACGGCCTTCCGGATCTTCTCCGGACTCCCGACGAGGAGCGGAATCTCGACGGCCCTGACGCGCTCGCGGGCCTCCCGCACCTCGATCGGCCGGCCGGCCAGCCCGATCATCAGGTTCAGGACTTCTCCGATACTCCGCGGCGTTCCCGAGCAGACGTTGTAGACCTCCCCCCGCGGCGCGCCGGCCAACAGCAATCGGTACGCCCGGACAACGTCCCTCACGTCCGTGAAGTCGCGCTGGGGCGCGAGATCGCCCGCCTCGATCACCGGCGGGGCCTCGCCACGCGCGATCCGCGAGACGCGCTCGGCGAAATCGGCGCAGACGAACGACGTGTCCTGCCCGGGCCCAGCGTGGTTGAACGGGCGCGCCATCACGACGTCCAGTCCTTCCGCGTGGCTCGCCTGGTAGGCGGCCATCTCCTGGCAGACCTTGCTGACGGCGTAAGGAGAGAGAGGCCGAAGAGGAGAGTCCTCCCCAAGCGGCATCTCC
>MHEK01000084.1:76278-76613 GCA_001803795.1 Nitrospirae bacterium RBG_16_64_22 | reverse complement strand
CCCGTACTCGTGGCTGGACCCCACGACGAGGATTCTTGCCCGGGAGCCGACGGCCTTCACCGCCTCGAAGAGGTTCACCGCCGCCAGGAAGTTGACCTCGTACGTCGCCCGACGCGTTTTCCAGGAGCCTTGAACGTGAGCGGCGCCCGCCAGGTGATAGATTTCGTCCGGCATCGCGCGTTCGATGACGCGGACGAGATCCTCGGAACGGGTCGCATCCCCATGGACGAGGTCCACGCGGCCGGCGACGGCCTGGAGGCGGTGGACGCGGTCCATGTCGTGGACAAGTCCGAAGACCTGCGTCCCTTCGCCAAGCAGAAGAGAGGTGAGATGGC
>MHEK01000084.1:45337-76198 GCA_001803795.1 Nitrospirae bacterium RBG_16_64_22 | reverse complement strand
TCATTTTCTTCTCGCCCGCCCTAAGGGAGGCGCGCCGGCCCTGATCGCCTCCCTGAGACTTTCGGGAGACACGGAAACGGCGCCGACTTCTCCGACGACGATCCCCGCCGCCGCGTTCGACAGGCGGGCGGCATCCACCAGGGAGACCCCCGCCGCGAGGGCCAGCGTCAGGACGGCGATGACCGTATCGCCCGCGCCTGTCACGTCGAACACTTCCTGAGCCGCCGTGGGGATGTGCGTGATCCGTCCCCCAGCTTCGAAGAGCGACATCCCGTGCTCCCCCCGGGTGATCAGCACGGAATCGGACCGCAGGAGCTTGAGAAGCCGTCCGCCCGCCGCCGACAGCGAGTCCTCGTCGCGGATCGGGATGCCGGCCCCCGCCGAGGCCTCGGCCGTATTCGGCGTCACGACCGTCACGCCCCGGTACCAGGGGAAATGCCCGATCTTCGGATCGACGGAGACGGGAATCCCCCGGCGCCGCGCGCGGGCGACGACCTTCGCCAGCAGTTCGCGCGAGACGACCCCCTTGCTGTAGTCCGAGACCACGACCGCGTCCGCCTCCGGCACGCGCTCCGTCAACCCGTCCAGCAGACGCCGCCGCGATCCGTCGCCCAGCTCCCCGGCGTCTTCGCGGTCGAAGCGGACCACCTGCTGATGCTGGGCGATGACTCTCGTCTTGATCGTCGTGGGCCGCTTGTCCGAGACGACGATCCCCCCGCACTCGGCCCCTGTTTTTCGAAGCTCGGTCAGGAGGACGGAACCGGCCTCGTCCCGGCCGATGGCGCCGATGACGGAAACTTTCGCCCCCAGGCGCGCCAGGTTTCCCACGACGTTCGCCGCACCGCCCAGGTGAACGGTCTCCCGCATCACGCGGACGACCGGCACGGGGGCTTCCGGCGAGATCCTCTCCACCGAGCCCCACACGTACCGATCGAGCATCAGGTCCCCGACGACGACGACCCGCCTTCCGGCAAGACGATCGACCAGACCAAGAAGCCTCCCCTGCGCCACCGCTCTCAAGCCCCCGCCTCCCCGATCCGCGCGCCCTCCGCGCCCCCCAGCATCGTCATGAGCAGGAGCGCGGGTTCCACGTGAAACGAGATATTGACGAGCCCCTGGACGAGGATCGCGAGAAACGCCCCCGTCGCGGCCACCCAGCAGGCCTGCGCGGCCCCGGTGAGACGGCGGAGCCGGACGAGCCGCCAGGCGATGGCGCCAAGCAGAATAGTGAAAACGGCGAAGCCCGCCTCGCCCGTTTCGATGAGGACGTTGAGGAAATGGTTGTGCGCGTGGTCCGGACGCCCCTTAAAGGCGTATCGTTCGTAGTCGATGAAGGCCATGTTCTTTAGGCCGATTCCGAAGACAGGCGCGTCGTTCAGGATCGTGAGGCCGGCTCTCCACGTATCGAACCGTTCCTGCATCTGGACGACCTTTTGGGGAGACGCTATCGACATGATCCGCTCCGCCCTCTCCGGCGCGACGACCGACAGAGCCCCCACGACCAGGGCCAGGCTCAAGACCACGCCGCCCGCCGCGGCCAAAGGCCGCTTCGACGTCGCCACGGCGATGGCGAGCGACGCGACCGCCGCCGCGACCCACCCTCCGCGCGAACCCGTCAGGATGAGACCGATGACGGAGAGACCGAACACGGTCCCGAAAAGGACCCGGTCGGCCGGTCTCGCCGGCGGGGAGAAGCGGAGAATCCCGAAGAAGAACGCCGCGTAGATGATGAGCGAAGTGGCCGTCTGGTTCGGGAAGCCGAGCGAGCGGACCTGGAGCCTCATTTCCACGAAGCCCCCGTGCCCCTGGCCGTGGGCGAGGGCCCACCCCGCCCAGAGGAGGCCGGCGCCGATGCCGACGGCCATCATGCGGGCGAACCAGAGCCGGCGGTTCTCGTCCGACAGAGATGCCGCCGCGAGCAGATAGACCGATGAATACCTGAGGACGTCCCACAGGCCGCGCAGGGACTGCGGCGGATGGATCGCGTACCACGTCGAGAGAGACGCGGCGGCGAGCCAGGCGAGAAGAAACGGCAGGAGCGGCGCCCGCCGCCAAGCCGAGAGCGAAAAACCTCCCGACGCGGCGCCGTGGATCAGCCCGCCCAGGAGGGCCAGACCGTAACCGATGTTCTTGGCCGATTCGGAGGTGGGGAGGAAAAGGACCATGACGCAGAACCCGCCCCAGAGGACCCTCTCTCCCAGCCACGCCAGGCGCGCCCGGACGTTCTCCCCCGGCTGGATGCTTTCGATCCGTTCGACAGCCCTCACGTTTCCTTTTCCCCCAGGCCCTCGATCAGACGTACCATTCCTTCGACGAACCGATCCAACGACAACCGCGAGGCCGCCTCGCGGGCCAGCCGCCCGCGATTCTCCCTCTCGGACGGATCGCACGACGCCGCGATGGACCGCGAGAGACCTTCGACGTCGCCGGCCGAGTCGATCACCCAGCCCGCCCCGGCCTCCTCCACGACTTCCGCGGCCCCGTTGTCTCTCGTGGTGACGACCGGAACGCCCGCCGCCATCGCCTCGAGGCAGGCGTTGCTGAAAGGATCGTACAAGGTCGGAAGGACGAAGACGTCAGCGGCTCCCAGCAGGCGCTCTGGATCCTTGACCGGACCCAGCCACTTGATATCTCCGTCGATCCCGAGCCGTTTCGCCGCCCTTCGATAAGGACCAGGATCTCCCTTGCCCGCGACGGCGAGAAGAAAGCGGCCAGTTCCTTCCCGTCCGGCTGATCGCCCCAGGGCCTCGATCAGCGGCGTGAGTCCCTTCCGTTCGAACCCGGAGCCGAGAAACAGAAAGACCGGGACGTCGTCTCCGATGCCCCAGTCCCTCCGAACGCCGGACCGCCACCGAAGGCGAAGCTCCGGGTGGAACCGATCGAGATCGACGCCGTTGGGAAGCACGACGATCCGGCCGGACGGGGTCCCATAGTACCGCGATATTTCCTTCGATACCAGCGTTGAATTCGCCGCGATGAGGCGGGCGCCGCCCCCCGCGTAGAGGCGCCGCTCTAGGTGGAGGATCCATCGGTGAAACGGGGAAAAACGGGCATCCAGGCGTCCCCGGAGGCCGCGCCGGTCGAGCCACGCCCGGTGGCACCCGTCGCCCGCCCGGTAGATGTCGGCATCGAGGATGCGGTCGAAACTGACCGTGACGTCGGGCTGGATTGTTAGAAGGGCTTCCCGAACCCGGCGAACGAAGAGAACGCTCGAAAGGGTCCGCCCCAGGGGGACGGACCCCACGGCGTGAACGGTCAGGCCGGCCCGGTCCTCGCCCCGCCAGGTTTCGCAGACGAGATGAACGTCGCCGCCCCGTTCGGCAAAGCGGCTTGCGACCTGGTCGAGGAAACGCTCGGCGCCGCCGAACGGCGTGTAAGCCCGCCGAACGAAGGCGATGCGGCGTGTCCCCCGTTGAAGAACCCCGCCTTGAAAGGCGGGGATTCTCCGACCTCCAAGGTGCATGTCGTTATTTGCATTCGTGCGCCTTGACCCCGCCCCAAGGGGCGGGGGTTGCGGCGCACTTTGCGGTTCAGGCACCGGTTCGCCCGGCTTCCGGGAAACAGCACAAACCGTTTCCACGCCGGAGCATGTCAGGACAGGCCGAGAAGATTTTTGGCTCTCTCGTACACAGCGCGGGCGACGGCAACCGCCCGAACCGCGTCATCCCTGGAGGGCTCGCCGTGCGGAAGGAGCCCGGCCTCGGTCGGATAGCGCCCTCGGTAGATGCTGTCGATGAAGACCGCGTCGTCCATCGAGAGCAGGGACCTCCAACCGAACGATTCGACGCGGTTCAGAAGCTTCGCGATATCGTGCGTCCGATCGGGGCTCTCTCCTTTTTCCAGGACCAGCGCTTTGAGCGTCTTTTCGACGCACTGTTGACCGTGGTAGCAGGCGGGGCGCAAGACATCCCGCTCAAGCAGAAGAGAAGCCGCCGTGAGTTCCTCCTCGGCGTCCCGAAGCCACGACTCGGTTGCCTTTCGCATGTACAGGACCCTCCCCGTTTCCAAGACCTCCCGGAGGAACGGGCTTCCAACCGACAGGAGACGCCACATTTCCTCTGGCGTCAGAACCTCGATGTCCAGCGCGAGATTCCGATCCGCCAGCATCATGCCGACCTCGCATCGGCGGTCTATCGGCCGCTTGGGCGTCTCCTTCACGATCAGGAGATCGACGTCGCTGTCCGGACGAGATTCTCCCGTCGCCCGCGATCCGAACAGGATGATCCGATCGGGATCGTACCGCTCCACGAGCCGTTTTGTAATCTCTTCAAGTGTCGTCAGCATCGCGTCCGCGCCTCGTCCTGTCGGGCCGGCCGTTCGGCCGTGCCCGCCGGATCGTGTCATCATACCGCGGCCGGGATTCCAACGCCAGAGGTTCCCGCAGGCGGATCAACGCCCGCCGCGCCCGCGCCCCGAGGCGGCCCTGCCGTAGACTTCCTCCAGCCGGTCGAGCATTCCGCTCTCCATGAACCGCTCGCGGACTCGGGCCTTTCCCGCCTCGCCCATTCTCCGGCGGAGAGCCGCGTCGCCGGCAAGGAGAACGATCCTGCCGGAAAAAGCGGATGCGTCGCCGGGCGGAAAAAGGAAACCGGTCTCTTCCTCCCGCACCACCTCGGCAATTGATGGCAGAGACGACGCAACGACCGGAAGTCCCGCCGACATCGCCTGGAGGACGGCCTGCGGCACGCCCTCGTTCGCCGTCGATGGAAACGCGAACAGGTCGAACGCCGAGAGCATCTCCCCGATATCCTCTCGGTGGCCCGTCATCGTCACAATCTCGCTCAAACCTTCGTCCTCCACGCGCGCCCGGAGCCTCTCTCCCTGCGGACCGTCGCCCACGATGACGATCCGGACGCCTGGAATCGCCGCTCCAAGGGAACGGGCCGCGCCGAGGAGAAGATCGTGCCCCTTCCACGACCTGAGCACGGAGACCGTCCCGAGGACGAAGGCGTCTTGACCGATCCCGAGCGCGCCGCGAGCCGCCGTCCTTGCGTCCGGACGATCGAAGCCCGCCGGATCGATATGCGTCGGCACGGCAACCAGCCTCTCGGGCGGATACCCGTTCCGCTCGATCAACGTCCGCCGGATCGCCTCGCTCGTCGTGACGATGACATCAGCCAGCCGCGTGTAGAGCCATCTCGTCAGGATGCCCGTCGATACGGGCGTGGAGAGATGGCGCATCCGGACGACCGCGGGCCGGGAGCGCGCGATCCGCGCGGCGAGGGACGCGACCCACGAGTCCCTCGATGAGTGCGTGACGACGACGTCGGCTCGGAGGGAATCGAGCCTCCCCGCCAAGCGGGGAATCGAGAACCAGCCGGCCGCGCCGTTCCACGCCCACTCCTCGGCCGGAACGTCCACGTCGCGCGCCCGCTGAATGATCGCCCCGCCGGCGGGGCCGACAACCCGCACGTCGTGTCCCCGGCCTCGCAGGCCGACCGCCTCCAGGACGATCCTGATCTCTTGCCCCCCCCAGCCAGTCGAAGCTTCCGTATGAACGATCGTCAACGCGGACATTGCAACCCCGCCGCCAAGCGGCCGACCGCGCCGAGCACCTCGTCCACGGCCACGGGACCCACCTGGTCCCCGCACGCGAGAACGACGTGAGGAGTATTCCACGGATACCATCGAAGGGACTTCTCCCGCGTCATCAAGGCAACCGTCGGTTTCTTGCACGCCGCCGCGATGTGAAGCGTCCCGGTGTCGGGCGTCACGACGAGATCGGCCCGGGAAACGGCCGCGACGAGCGCGGCCAGCGTCTCGGTTCTGTAACCCCACGCACCGTCGCCAAACCGGGAGAGAAGGGATCCCGCCGCCTCGTCGTCGCCCGGGAAAGCCGGGCTGGTCTTCGGCCCCGGGGCCCAGAGGAGAAGAGGCGTCCCCAGGGCCCGCCGGACGATTTCATCGATCAACGATCCGAACTTCTCGATCGGCCACTTGTTCCTCTCGATGCGCGCGCTGATCGCCACGGCGATGAGCGGTCTCCCGCCGCGTCCGGGATGGAGGGCTCTTGCGAACTCGAACCGCTCCTGCTCCGCCGGGTCCGGAACAAGGACCAGGTCCCCCGGCGGATTTGCGATTCCCAGCGGCTCAAGAAGGCGATGCGTCCGGATGACCTCGTGCTCATCGACCGCCGGCTCGGCGATGGGCCGGGTGTAGTAGGGGCGGCCCGCCGGGTCGCCCCCGCTCCCGACGTCCACGAATCCGATCCGCTCCCGGGCCCCGGCCAGAAACGCGAAACGCCCGATGCGGGGAGAGGGCGAACCGCACCCGATGGCCGCGTCGTATCTCTCGCGCCGGAGCCGCCAGAACGTCCGCGCGTTCTCGAGATGCACGCGCGCCCGGCTCTTCCCTGACGCGTGTTTCGCCTTCTCGTAGACGTAGACGCAATCGATGTCCGGGTTCCCGGCCAGAATGGGGGCGTTATACGAGTTCGCCAGGACGCCGATCTTCGCCACCGGAAAGGCTTGCCGCACGGCCCGGATCGCGGGCGTCGTGCAGACCAGGTCTCCGACATTGTCCCGGCGGATGAAGAGGATCCTGGACGGTTTCATTCTGGAACGACAGCCGGAGACGCGATCCGGTCCCGGACGGCCTCGAGGACCATCTCCACGCCGATGGACGCCATGCATGGATGCCCTTCGATGTCGCACGTTTTCTTCTTGCAGGGCCGCGCGCAGGATGTCTCTCCCATGAGGAACGCGATCCGCTCTTCGTCCCCCCCCACGCCGTAGTCCCTGAAATCCTCGGGACCGAAAAGAGCGACGGTCGGCACACCCAGGGCGAATCCCAGATGCATCGGACCGCTGTCCGTCGTCACAAGGGCCCGGGAGCGTCGGAGAAGGACAGCCGTCTCCAGGAGGCTCGTCTTGCCGCAGGCGATCACCGGCCCCGCCTCCGCTCCCTCGGCCAGGGTCTCTGCTTCGGCTCTCTCCTTCTCTCCCCCGAGAATCACGCTCCGAAGCCCCATCTCCCGCCAGAGACGATCGACGAGCGATCGAACGCTCTCCGCCGGCCACCACTTGCTCCGGCGGCTGCCGAACGGATGAATCGCGACGACCCCCGACGACCAATCGTGGTCGAACAGACCCAGGCGCTCGGCCGGCCCGCCTTCCGGCGGGGGAAGATACAGATCCGTCCGTTCGCCGTCGGGGAAAACGCCCAAACCCTCCAGGAGGGCGAGGCGCTTCCGCACAAAGGGAAGCGACGGATCGGTCTTCGGGGTGTACGTGAAGAGAAACGACATGCGGCTTTCCCGCCACCCCGCCCGGCCGCGGGCGCCCGAGAGGTACGCGAGCAGGGGAATGTCGGGATCGTTGCCGTGGAGGACGATCGCCCAGTCGGGCCGGACGGCGCGGAGCTCGCGAACGAGGGAAAGAATCCTCCTGAACTTTCCCGGATAGACGATCAGGTGATCCACGTGCGGATTATGCCGGAGGAGATCCGCGCGCCGCCGGTCTACGACGGCCGTGATCCGCGCGGCCGGAAGGGCTTTCCGGAGCGCGCGGATCGCTGGCGTGTTCATCAGCGTGTCGCCGATCGCCGTCGTGGAGAAGACAAGGACTCGCCTGACGCGGGAGACGTCCGCAGCGGGCAAGTCGCGCCGATCGAGCCGCCGGACAATCCGGAAAATGGCCGCGAGAAGAAGCGTGACGATTTCGTTAAACAGGTTCGGCGATCCTTGTCGACTTAAGAACGCTTTGGAGCCCGGCAAGAACATCCGCGGGAGGAAGCTCCATGAGGCATCGGCTCACCTTGCTTCCGTCGCATCCATCCTTCCCGCAAGGCCGGCACTCCATCGAAAGCGCCACGACCCGGTGATTCGCCCCCCACGGCCGCCAGTTGTGCTCGCCCGACGGACCGAACAAGGCAACGACCGGCGTCCCGACGGCCGCGGCGATGTGCATGGGCGCGGAATCGACCCCCAAGAAGGCGACGGCCCGCCGCGTGACCGCCGCGAGTTCCTTGAGGCTCGTCTCCCCCAAAAATGTCGCGGGACGGCTCTTCATGAGGCCGAGGATGGCGCGTGCCTTCTCGACCTCACGCGCCTCCGGTCCCGACGTCATCACGACGCGAAGACCAAGCTCGTCGGCCGCCCGGTCCAGCGTCTCGGCCATCGCCTCGTCCTTCCAGCACTTGAAGAGCCAGCGGGAAGTGGGGTGGGCGTGCAGGAACGGGTCGCCTGCCCGGACGCCCTGGGATGCCAGGAACCGCAGGGCGTTCTCTTCGGCCTCCGGAGGAACGGCGAACTCGAGCCGCGTATCCGAGGTATCCATCCCGAACCGCCGGACGAGATCGAGGTCGTTCTCCACCGCGTGGATCGAGTGGTTCGGCGGCGGGGCGAGGTGCGTGTAGAGCCGCGCCTTTCCCCTGAACCCTTTCCCCTTGCCCCAGAGCTCCCGGCCGATCCTCGTGCGCGCGCCGGAGAGGAGTCCGTAGATCGCCGACCGGTCGCCCGAGGTGAAGTCGACGACCATATCGAAGCGGAGCCGTCTAATCTCCCGGGCGAATCCGATCTCTCGACCCAGGTTTCCCCAGAAGCCGTGCTTTCCGCGCGGCCGCGACACCGTGAGGACTTCGTCGATCCAGGGGAGCCCCTCGACCATCTCTTCCGTCCCCTTGGCCACGAGAACGGAGAGGCTCGCCTCCGGGTGGGATTCGCGGATCGCCCGCAGGGCCGGAACGGCGATCAGCACGTCCCCCAGGTTCCGGAGCTTGATCGCGAGAATCCCACGGATGTCCGTCACCCGATCACGCTCCTTCACCCTCCCGCGGAGGCTCCGACTCGAAGACGTCCCACAACGGAACCTCCACGCCCTCCAGCGACACAAGGGGAAGGACCTCCCGGCTTCCAAAGACGTCCGGTCCCTTGAATCCGCCTTCGTGCAGGAAGAACCTCTCGACCAGCATCTCCTCCGGATGGACGATCACGTACTCCCGGACGCCGAACTTCTCGTAAAGGTTCTTCTTCTCCCGCTTGTCCTTGAGCGAGGTAGAGGGAGAAAGAACTTCGATGACGAGGTCCGGAGCGCCGTAGATCCTGTCACGGATCTTTTTTTCGTCGCAAACAGCCAGAACGTCCGGCTGGACGAAGTTGAGGTCATCGAGATAGACGTCAAGGGGAGCAATGGCCGCCACGCAACGTGTGCCCTTCAGCTTCTCCCTGAGGATCGCGTGAAAGGCGCCGGCCATTTTCTGGTGCTGGTAGGATGGAGAGGGGGTCATGCAATACGCCTCACCATCGATCACCTCCCAACGTTCTTCATCCGGCCAAGTAAGATAATCCTGCCATGTGTATTTGGCTTTTCCGCCCTTTCGCTTGACCAAGGTTTGCACAGGCCGCTCCTTTCCCCAGCCGTCCCGTTCTTTTTCCAGCCGCTGGACGGACGTATCACTGCCGCCGGCTCAACCTGCCGGCAATTCTAGCGCAAGAGACCGACCCCGTCCATCTCCGCGCAGGCCTCTCCGCCGCAGAAGCGATCATGCGCCGCCCCCGCGCTCCATCTCGGCCAGCTTGGCGTACTTGGAGAAGGTGTAGGCGGACGTGAGTCCGGCGGCGATCAGGCCCGTCCGCCCGTCGAGGAATCCCGCGCGGAGGAGGTAGTTCCTGAGGAAGACCGCCGGCGGTCGAAGAACCAGATCGTACCAGCGCGCGCGCCGGGCCCGCGCGCGAAGCTCATCGGCCGCAAGCGTCGAATACCGGTCCATCCTGCGGAGGTAGTCGCTCACTCCCTCGTACGTCCGGTGGATGAGCGGCGACCGGAGACGGCCCACCCGGCCCCCGTTCAGCGTCACGGCTTCGTGGACGCGCCGTTCCGCGAACTGACCCTTGCCGCGGCGAAAGAGCCGGAGGGTATGGTCGGGATACCAGCCTCCGTGCCGGACCCACGTCCCGCCGAAGAAGTTGCGGCGCGGAACCAGGTACCCGTCCCTCGGACCCCCACCTGAAACCACGTTCCGGATCTCGCCTGCGAGCTCGGCCGTCACCTGCTCATCCGCATCGATCGAAAGCACCCAGTCCCCCGTGGTCCTCTCAACGGCCGCGTTCTTTTGCCCGGCAAACCCGCGCCACTCCTCGACGAAGACCTTGTCCGTGAACTCCCGGCAGATCTCCACCGTCCGGTCGGTGCTTCCCGAGTCCACGACGACGATCTCGTCGGCAAACCGGATGGAGTCCAATGCCTCCCGGATCCGGTCCTCCTCGTTGTGCGTGATGATGGCGACGGAGAGCGTCGGCATGCTCATTTCCCGTCAACGGAGCTGTGCCGAGAACCGAGCAGATCGAGGCCGCAGGGAGGAGCCGACCGGAGGCGTACTCTCAGTACGTCGAGGATCGGCGACAACCGAGAACGACCCCCAGAGACCGACAGGGAATCTGGCAAGGGTGTAGCGACGGTGATCGGCACGGCTATCAAATCTTCTCCGCCTCGTCGATCAGCATGATCGGAATATCGTCCTTGATCGCGTATTTGAGCTTGCACGCCCTGCAGATGAGCCCGTCCTCCGTCGGCGTAAGCTCCAGGTCCCCCTTGCACTTGGGACAAGCCAGGATCTCGAGTAGTTCTTTGCTGATTGCCATTTCCAGCCTCCACGGTCTGAAGCCAAGTTTAAGCCAAGTTCAAGGTTAACAGTTTTCCAATTTCCAATTTCCAACTTACAATTTCCAACTTACAATTTCCAATTTACAATTCTTCGCTCTTCCTTACAACGAACCCCACCCACAGAGGACCATCAACCCGATCCCAGCCGCCAGCCCCGCCCACGTGACCGGCTCCCTGTGCTTCCAGACGAGGCTCCATGAAAACCGCCCCCCGCCTTCGCCTGGAGACGGCCGTCGAGGCCACCGAGGAAAGAACTTGGGGACCCGTCGGCACATGTCGTCAAAAAGGGACCCGAACCTCTTCCGCAGGACTTCCTCCTCGTCCCGGATAACTGGAGCATACACGAGATAGAACAGGACGGGAAAGAGCGCAATGAGCGCGTATCGCCCCGACATGACGGCGAAGCCCAGCCCCAGGAGAGAGTTCCCCAGGTACAGCGGGTTTCGCGTGAAGCGGTACGGCCCCCCCACGGCCAGGGCCTTGTTCTTCTCGATGTGGCCGGAAGACCAGACCCGAAGCGTTTCTCCGAACAGAACGAGGATCGCCCCGCCGAGGATCGATCCCATCGATGGACGCGCCAGTGCGAAGAGCAGGACGACCGCCGGGATCGTCACCAGGACCCGGTGGCTCGCAACCCATCGGCCCGCCCGATCGACGATCTCCCTCATTGTGCCGCCGAGACGGCCTGCTTCTCCCGGCCCGCCTCGACCAGCGAGGCGACCGCGTCCGCCGCCTCGTCCGCGCCGATCCTCTCGAGGCATGTCAGGTGCCAGCACGTCCTCCGCCGGCACGGCCCGCAAGGGACCGCCGCCCTCAGGACTCTCGCCGCCGCCCCGCCTGTCCCCCGGTTCCCGAACCCCGGTCCGGGACCGGGGGCCGGGAGCCCGGACCGGGATCTCGGACCGAAACCTGTCGGGACGCGGCCAGGGACGTACGGTCCGACCGCGTCCGGGTCCGTAGGGCCGAAGACAGCGGCAACCGGAACGCGCATCGCGGCCGCCACGTGCATGAAGCCGCAATCGTTCGTCAGGAGCGCGTCGAGCCGGACAGCCAGGCCGGCAAGGTCCGACACGACGGTCCGGCCCGCGAGGCTCACGGCGCCGGGAATCCCGCCCGCGACGGTTTCGCAGAGGCCGGCTTCCCCGGCCGATCCGATCACAACGACGGCAGCCCCCAGGCGCGATCTGATCTCCCGCCCGGCCAGAGCGAACCTCTCCGGCGGCCATCTCTTCGTTTTCCAGCGCCCCCCCGGCGCGAGTCCCACCAAGGGAACGCCGTCCTGAATCTCGGCCTCCTGGAGGACCTTGTCGACTCTCTCTTTCGCCGCCGGCGTCACGGGCAGAACCCCGTCAGCCGGATCGAAACGCCCGCCAAGGGCCTCCGCCGCGAGGCCGTACCTTTCGGCCGCGTGCATCGTCCGCCGCGGCACGGGAACGCGGTGCGTATAGAACAGGCCCGCGCCTTCCCGCGCATCCGACAGCCCGACTCGGATCGGCGCGCCCGATCCTCGGGCCAGCCAGCCGCTTCGGAACAGATCCTGGAGATCGACGGCCAGATCGAACCGCCTTTCGCGGACCGCCCGGAGGACCTCTCTCCATCCGCCCCGCCGGGCGGCGACGATAACTCCATCGAGACCGGGAAGTCCTTCGAGGATTCCGGCGAACTCTTCGAAGACGAGCCAGGAAATCGCGGCGGCGGGGAAACGGCGGCGCAGGGCGTTGAAGGCGGGAACAGCGTGCGCGATGTCCCCGAGGGAAGACGGCTTGATGAAGAGAATCCGCGCGGGATCGATTGCCGCCAGAGACTCCCTAGCCACGGACCTCCGCCGCCTCCTTTTGCCTTTCCTTCGCCAGCACTCGTTCCGCCGCCTCGACCACCCGTTCCACGGCAATCCTCGTCATGCACCGATGGTCGGTCGGGCATTCCCGCCGAAAACACGGAGAACATTCCACCGGCTCCCGGACGACGGCGTGCCCTTCTCCAAGCGGGGCGGTCTCTCCCGGATCGGTCGGGCCGAAGACGGCGACGACGGGAACGCCCGTTGCGACAGCCGCGTGCATCGCGCCGGAATCGTTGGTCAGCAGAACCCGGCAAAGCGACACGAGCGCCATGAACTCCCGAACCGTCGTCCGCCCGGCGAGGTTCAAGGCCGCCGGGAGGCGCCTCCGGATCGCCTCGCCGTCCTCGCGTTCTCTTTCCGCGCCGAAAACAACGACGCCGGCGCCGAACTCCCCGGCCAGACGGGCCGCCGCCTCGGCGAAACGGTCGGACCCCCATTTCTTGGCCGCGCCGTAAGCCGCCCCCGGCGCGAGGCCGACCAGGTTCGACGCGTTGAGCCCGTGTTTGGCCCCGTGTTCGGCCCCATGCTCGGAAATGAAGCTCCTCGCCCGGTCCACCTCGTCTTCCGAGAGGCGAAGGACCGGAATGGACATTTCGGCGGAGATTCCGATCGCGCGCGGCAGATCGAGATAGTATTCCGACTGGTGGACCCTTCGTCCCTTCGGCCCGGGCGGCACGGCTTTCGAGAGAAAGAGTCCTCTAATATCCCGTCCATACCCGATCCGGACGGGGATCCGCGCCAGCCAAGCGAGGAGGGCCGAGCGGAAGGAGTTCGGGAAGAGGACCGCCGCCTGATACTTCTCGTCCCGCAACGCACTTGCCGTCCTGAGCAGGCCGATGCCTCGCAGATCGGATCGATCGACGCGGCGAATGGCGGACACGGCGTCCTGCCCGAGAAAGATGTCGGCGACTTCCCCCCGGGCCAGAACGTCGATTCGCGCCCCAGGGAACCCCTTCGCGACGCTCGCCACGGCCGGGAGCGCAAGAACGGCGTCGCCGATCCAGTTCGGCGCCATGATCAGGATTCGCTCGATGCCGGTCAGAACCATTCCCTTCCGATTCACCGATTCACCCATTCACCGATTCACCGTTCCTCGTCACCCATTCACCCATTCACCGATTCACCGGGTTTTTCTCCCTCCGGCCTCGTCTTCCACCGCCGATGGACCCAGAACCACTGGTCCGGATGGGAGCGGACTTCCTCCTCGATCTTCTTCGTGTAGGCGGCCGTCATCAGCCGGACGCTTTCCTCCCGGTCCCCCGCTGGGACATTTCCGATCGGAGGATGAAAGACGACGCGATGCGTCCCGTCGTCCTCCCGGCGGATGAACGTCGGAACGACCGGCGCGCCCGTCTTGATCGCCATGAGGGCCAGCCCCTTGGTCGTGCAGGCGGGCACGCCGAAGAAAGGAACGAACACGCCTTCTTCGCGGGCCACGTTCTGGTCGAGGAGAATCCCGATCCAGCGTCCCGCGCCGACATCCTCCAGGATCGGTCTGAGGACCCTCTTCTTGCCGACGACCCTGCTCCCAAGCTTGCCGCGGACCCCGTCGACCCACTCGTTCAGCGCGGGAGAGTCAAGCGGCCGGGCCACGATCGTCATCGGGAGTCCGGCAACGGCAAGGGCCAAGCCGAGCAGTTCCCAGTTCCCGCAGTGCGCCGTCAGGATGAATCCGCCCCGCTTCCCGTCCAGGAAAGGCCTAACGATGTCGAGTCCCTCGAACCGGACGCGGTCCTCGATATATCGCCTGAGGCTGGCGGCATTATAGGAACTGAGCGAGACGAATTCAATCGCCGTCCGCCCGAGGTGGCGGAAGACGCCCCGGACAAGGGCCTCCCTTTGCGCGGAAGAGAGCGAGGGAAACGCCCTCGCGACGTTCTGATCCGCCGCCGACCTGTGACGCGCATCCACGAGCCGCCAGAGTCCGCCCACGAGAAATCCCAGCGCTCGTCCCGCACGGCGGGACAGGAGGGAGACCGGATGGGAAATCATCTTGAGGAACGCCGCGACGGCCGACCCGCCTCTCCTCACGTCCGTTCCTTCCCCGTCCTGACGAGCGAAACGATCCTCTCCTCCACGGTCTCCCATCCCGGACCCGGAAACCAGGAGATTCCCACGACCCGGACCGGCGTCTTCGCGTCCGCGAACGCCCCGAGACGGACTGCATCCTTCTCGGTCGTCACGACGAAGGACGCGTTCTCCCGCTCACGAGCCCGCAAGGCCTCGTCGAAATCACGCGACGTGTACCGATGGTGGTCCCGGTGGCGGATCTCGGCTGTCACGTCCGCCCCAAGCTCCCCCAGCGTCGCGAGGAAAGCGGACGGGTTCCCGATCGCCGAGAGGGCGACCACGCGGACGCCCCGAAGAGCATCCAGCGGAAACGCCTCGCCCGCCGGCCCCGAGATCCGCGCGGGGCGAAACTCCGCCGAAAGCCGGACCAGACGCGGAAACCGGCCGGAAGCGGACGCACGCTCCCCCGGAACAGCGCTCTTCCGCGTCACGACCAGCACGTCGGCCCTCGAGAGGGCCGAGACCGGCTCCCGGAGTCTTCCCGCCGGAAACAGCCGCTGACGCGCCATGTCCCCGCCGCCGGCCACCAGGACGATGTCGAGGTCGCGCGCCAGACTCCGGTGCTGGAATCCGTCATCCAGGAGGACAATCTCCGCCCCCCGGCGGACGGCCTCTCGCGCCGCGTCGATCCGTCTCTCGGCCACGGCGATCGGGACACCGGGGAGATTCCGGGCCATCAGGACGGGCTCTTCGCCGGCCTCGTCCGGACCAAGCGGCGCATTGGCTCCGTCCGTCACGAGACGAAGTCCCCGGCTCGTGCGGCCGTACCCCCGGCTGGCGATCCCCGGCCTGATCCCGCGGGCCAGGAGGCGCGTCGCGATCCCGATGACCGTCGGCGTCTTCCCGGTTCCCCCCAGGGTGAGGTTCCCGACGCTCACGACGGGGGCATCAATCCGGATAGACGCCAGCCATCTCCGGTCGTACGCAAGATTTCGGAGCGCCACGGCCCCGCCGTAGAGCCACGATACCGGCACGAGCGCCGGAACGATCCATGACGGGACCGGCGCGCGTTCGGCAAATGCGCGTCCCTCAGCTCGGCTCACCGATCAACTCTCCCAGGAGATCGATCGTCCGCCCGGCGGCTCCCGCGTTAATGGCAACGACACGGCGCCCCGCGTCGCCCATGGCTCGTCTCGTCGCCTCATCCTTGAGAAGCCCTTCGAGCGCCACCGCCAGATCGTCCGGGCCAACTACCCGCGCCGCGCCGTCCGCAATGAGCAGGTCGGCGATCTCCCGGAAGTTCTCCGTGTGCGGGCCGACGAGGATCGGCGATCCGGCGCCCGCGGGCTCGAGAAGGTTGTGTCCGCCCGCCGGAACCAGGCTCCCGCCGACGAACGAGACGTCGGCCGCCTCAAAAAAGCCTGCGAGTTCTCCCACGGTATCGACGAGAACGAAAGCCTCCGGCGAAAGCGCGTCCCCCCGCCGAACCTCGCTCCAGCGGCGCGAGGCCAGGCCCATCCGGCGCGCGAGCGTCTCGACGGAAGGAGCGCGATCCGGATGTCGCGGCGCCAGGACCAGGCGGAGACCCGGGATCGCCCGGCGGACGCGGTCCCACGCGGCGAGGACGATTTCCTCCTCGCCGGCGTGCGTGCTCCCGGCCAGGAAAACGGGCTGCTGACCCTCGGCGTGGAGGATCTGTCTGAGCCGGCCGCCGCTTGCGTTCACGCCCGCGGACGCGCGGTCGAATTTCACGTTCCCGAATACCACGACCCTCTCTCTCGGCGCGCCCAGGCGAATGATCCGCTCCGCGTCCTGCTCCGTCTGCATCGCGAAGCGGCACGGAAGGTCGAGGACCCGGCGGAGAAAGAACGACACCTTGGCGTATCGGCGGAAGGATCGGTCCGATATCCTCCCGTTTGCGATCACGACGGGAACTAGACGCCGCCTGACGACCCGGAGGAAGTTGGGCCAGATCTCCGTTTCGAGAAGCACGACACAGGAGGGAGCCAGACGGTCGATCGACCTCGCGACGCTCCACGGAAGGTCGAAAGGAAAATACGTGATGAGATCGGCCGACCCGAGGTTCGACCGGGCGACTTGCTGGCCCGTCGCCGTCACGGTCGTGACGACGATGCGGTCGGACGGCCAGCGCCTCCGGTACGCCTCCACGAGGGGGGCGGCCGCCATCACCTCGCCGACCGAGACGGCGTGGAACCAGACCGTCCGCCGTCCGTCCGCGGGGGCGCGGGGGGGGAACCCGAAGCGGGCCGCAAGTCCCCGCCGGTGCCGCGGCACGAGAAGAAGGAGCGACAGGAAGGGAAGAGACAGGAGAAGGAGCAGGTTGTAGAGGATGAGCATCACGGGGCGTCGAACCGGTCGGCTTCCACTGAGATCCGGTTCAGCTCGTCTTCCAGCTTCTTCCGAAAGTGTTCGCGGCCGGGAGCGTCGGCCTCGCGGGGCACGCGGACCGCCTCTCCCCAGACGAAACGGCTCTCGGAGAAGGGGCAGGGAACGACGAACCGATCCCAGGACGAAAAGCTTTTTTTTTACGGACGCCGTAGGCGACCGGAACGATCGGCGCTCCCGTCGCGCGGGCCAGCTCGATGACGCCCGACTGGACGACGCGCGCAGGCCCCTTCGGGCCGTCGGGCGTGACGACGACGTCCCGCCCCGCGCGGATGGAGCGGATGGCGCCTTTCAGCGCGACGGCCCCTCCCCGCGTCGAAGAGCCTCGGACGGCGCCGAAGCCGAAATGGACCATCGTCCGGGCGATCATCTCTCCGTCCGCATGGCGGCTGATCATAACGTCCAGGGGCCGGCCCATGCACATGTGCGGCATCATGAGGAGCTGTCCGTGCCAGAAAGCGAGGATCGCGTTCTCCCCCCGCGCGCGCGCCTCCTGGATCGGCCGGGCGCCAACGTGAACGGGGGGCCGCAGACGGCCCAGGATCCGGATGACCGCCGCCGCCAAAGAAGGAACCGCTCTCAGAAGAAGGAACTCCTTCATCCCGCGACGATCTCCGCGTCCTTGAACTGGAGGTTGTAGTAGCGCTGATAGGCGCCGCCGCGAGCCATGAGGTCGAGGTGCGTCCCTTCCTCGACCACGCGCCCCTTCTCGATCACGAGGATCCGGTCGGCGCCGACGACCGTGGACAGCCGGTGCGCGATGACGAACGTCGTCCTCGCGCGCATCAGCGCCGCCAAGGCCTCCTGCACGAGGCGTTCGCTCTCCGCGTCCAGCGACGAGGTGGCCTCGTCCAGAATCAGGATCGACGGATTGCGGAGAAGCGCCCGCGCGATGGCGATCCGCTGGCGCTGTCCGCCCGAAAGGCGAAGTCCTCTCTCTCCGACGCGCGTCCGGTACTGGTCGGGAAGATCCAGGATGAACGCCTCGGCGTGGGCGGCCCTCGCCGCGGCCTCGATTTCCTCCTTCGAAGCGCCGGGAGACCCGTAGGCGACGTTCTCGCCGATCGTCGCGTCGAAGAGAATCACGTCCTGGGCCACGATCCCGATCTGCCGCCGAAGAGAGGAAAGATCGAACGATTTAAGATCGGTCCCGTCCATGAGGATCCGGCCGGACGCGGGATCGTAGAACCGGGGAAGGAGATTGACGAGCGTCGTTTTGCCGCCGCCGCTCGCCCCCACAAGGGCAAGCACCTCGCCAACGCGGACTTCGAGGGAGACGTCCTCGAGGGCGTCCCTTTTCCGCCCTTCGTACCGGAACGAAACGTTCTCGAAGACGATCGACCGGGCCAGGGGAGAGGCCTCCCGCGATCCCGCCGGCCGATAGATCTCGGCCGGCGTCTCCAGAAACTCGATCACGCGCTCTGCCGCGCCCATCGCCTGCTGGAGCTCGTTTCGCACCCGCGAGAGACGTTTGGCCGGCGTATAGAGGAGGAGAAGCGCGGCCAGGAACGAGAAGAACGTCCCCGGCGTCATCGCGCCTTCGATGACCCGTCCCCCGCCGAACCAGATCACGGCCGCCACGCCGATCGCTCCCGCGAACTCCATCAGCGGCGTGGTGATCTCGAGCGTTCGGACGCCGCGCATGTGGACGCCGAAGTAGTCGCGGTTCTCCGCCTCGAAGCGCCGGGACTCCGCCTCCTCCGTCCCGAATCCCTTGACGACGCGGATCCCCGTGATCGTCTCGGACAGGCGCTCGGTAAGTCCCGCGACTTTCTCCTGCCCCTTCCGGCTGAGCCAGCGGAGTTTCCGCCCCAGCCGGACGATCGGGATCATGGCGAAGGGAAGGACGACCACGCCGAGGAGCGCCAGGACCCAGTCGTGGTAGAAGGCGACGCCCGCCAGGGCGGCGACCATCAGGCTCTCCTGCAGAAGGTCCTTGAGGCTCACGGAAAAGGCCCGCCCGATCTGGGAAACGTCGTTCATCACGCGGGAGATCATCGTCCCGCTCGAGTGGCGGGAGAAATGGCCGATCGGCAGAAGAACGAGCCGCGCGTGCATGCGGTCCCGCAGATCCCGGACGACGGCCGCCCCCGTCCAGCTCATCAGGTAGGCATGGGCGTAGGCGAAGAGACCCTTCAAGACGTAGATGACGAGGATCGCGGCCGGAAGAAAGACGAGCAGGGTCCGATCGCGCTGGATGAAGACGCCGTCGAGGATGTCCTTGACGAGATAGGCCGCCAGGGCGGTCAGACCGGAGACGGCCGCCGCGGCCAGAAGGGCCAGGACGAGACGCCCGACGCCGGGCCGGGCGTACGCCAGGAGTTTCAGGTACTCTCTAAGCATGCCCGGCTTTCTCCGCGCTCTTCTCCATCGGGAACCGACGCCCGACGATCGACATGACCGCCTCGGCCGCGCGGGCAGAGGCCCCCGGCGACCCCAGCCTCCTCCGGACCTCGTCAAGGTCCTTCTCCATCCCGGCGCGCGACGCGGGGTCCGTCAGCCACGGCCGGACCGCGCGAACGATCTCATCCGGGTTCGCGTCCTCCTGTAGCAGTTCCGGGACGACCCGCCGCCCCGCGACGATGTTGACGAGACCGATGTGTTCCACGCCGATCAGGAGACGTCCCAACGCCGCCGTCACTCCCGAAACCTTGTACACGATCACGAACGGGACCCCCGCGATCGCCGCCTCGAGCGTCGCCGTTCCCGACGTCACAACCGCGGCATCGGACGCGGCCAGGACGTCGATGGCGGGGGCGCGGGACAGCCGGGTTTTCACGCCCGCCTCAGCGGCCATCCGTTCGAGGACCCTCTCCTCCACCGTGGGCGCCACGGGAACAACGACGGAGAGATTCGGAACATCGGCCCCCAGGCGCCGCGCGGCTTCCAGCTGGACCGGGAAGAGGATCTCCACCTCCCGCCGCCGGCTCCCCGGAAGAAGAGCCAGAACGGCCGCGTCATCGGACAACCCGATCGACCGCCGCGCGTCGTTCCGCCCGGGACGCCCCGACACGGCATCGACGAGGGGATGCCCGACGAACGTCACCGGAATTCCCTGCCGGCGGTAAATCTCCTCCTCGAACGGGAAGATCGTCAGCACGCGATCGACACGCCGCGCGATCTTCCTCAGCCGGCCCTTCCGCCAGGCCCAGACTTGGGGAGGAATGTAGTAGACGACGGGAATTCCCAGCGACTTGGCCCGGCGCGCGGCCATGAGATTGAAATCCGGAAAATCGATCAGCACGAGCGCGTCCGGCCGTTCTTTCGCCAAGTCGCCGCCGACGACCTTGAGGGCTCTCCTGAGGTCCCGCGCGTGCGAGACCACCTCGCTGATCCCCACGACGGCGAGGTCCTTGTTGTCGAAACGCACATCCATCCCGGCCTCCGCCAGCAGAGAACCCCCGATCCCCGCAACCGTGGTCCCGGGCTCGCGCTCCTTGAGCGCCCGGACGAGCGCCGCGCCGTGAAGGTCTCCCGACGCCTCACCTGCGATCAGATAAATACGCATATGAATACCGGTGAAACGGTGAATCGGTGAATCGCAATCCAACCACAAGATCGACTCTTTCTGTGTTCTTTTCCGATTCACCGATTCACCCATTCACCAATTCACCCATTCACCAATTCACCCATTTACCGATTCACCTGTTTGCCCATTCACCCATTCACCGGCTCACCCATTCACCGCCTTCTTGACTGCCTCGCACACCTCGTCCACCTGCCCGTCCGTCATCTCCGGGAAGATGGGAAGCGAAATCACCTCCCGGGCGAGCCGCTCGGCGACGGGAAGCGACCCCTCCTTACAGCCGAGGTCCTTGTACACCGTCTGGAGATGCAGGGGGACCGGGTAGTAGACGGCACAGCCGATGCCGGCCCCCGCCAGGGCGCGGGCCACCTCGTCCCGGCGGGGCGTTCGAATCGTATACTGGTGGTAGACGTGCCGCCCGTCCGGATCGTCCGACGGGACCCGGACGACGCCGGCCAGTTCCTTCGAGTAACGGGCCGCCACCCGCCGCCTTCCGTCGTTGTACGACTCGATCCGTTTGAGCTTTACGCGAAGGATCGCCGCCTGGATCTCGTCCAGCCGGCTGTTCCAGCCGAGGACCTCGTGAATGTACCGCTCGCGGCTCCCATGGTCCCGGAGGATGCGGAGCCTCCCGGCGAACGCTTCATCGTCCGTCGCCACCATCCCGCCGTCGCCGCAGGCGCCCAGGTTCTTGGACGGATAGAAGGAGAACGCCCCCGCCAGGCCGAACGTCCCCGCCTTCTTCCCCTTCCGGGAAGCGCCGAAGGCCTGGGCGCAGTCCTCGATCAGAACGACTTCGCGCTCCCGGGCCATCTTGGAAAACGACTCCATCGCCGCGGCCCGGCCGAAGATGTGCACGGGGACGATCGCCTTCGTCCTGGGCGTGATCCTCGCCGCAGCCTGAACGGGATCGAGATTCATCGTCTCGTCTTCCACGTCGGCAAAGACCGGCGTCGCCCCGAGAAGGGAGACGACTTCCGCCGTCGCGAAGAACGTGAACGGCGTCGTGATGACCTCGTCCCCCGGCCCCACGCCCGCGGCCTTGAGCGACAACAACAGGGCGTCCGTTCCCGACGCGACGCCGACGGCGTGCCGAACCCCGTGGTACGCCGCGACCTCCTCCTCCAGGGCCTTCACGTTGGGACCGAGGACGAAGCGCGTCGACGAAAGAACGTCCCGGATCGCCGGAAACAGCTCCGCCTCGAGGTCCCGGACCTGGGCTTTGAGATCAACCATCGGAATCGACACAAGTTCCTCCGGAACAGATATTGGTCATTGGTCAATGGTTATTGGTCAATGGTGACGGAACAACGCGCTTGACCGTTGCCTGGTTCACCAATAACGATTGACGATTAACCAATAACGATTGACCGATTCTTTAGCCAATTTTCTTCTCGATCTCGTCGGCCAGTTCCAGGGCCTTGAGACCGTCCCGGCCGCTCACGATCGGCGCCTTGCGCTCCCGGACCGCGTCCAGGAAGGCTATCAGCTCCTCGCGCAGGGATTCCCCCTTCTCGACGTGGACCGTCTCCCGCACGATCTGCGCCCGTCCGCCCGGCGCGAGCGGCGCCTGCTTCCGGTAGACCTCGATCTCCTGCCGGGCGTAGTCGAGCGCCATGTACGCGTCCGGCTCGAAGATCCGGATTCTCCGCTGTTTCTCCGGCGAGACCCGCGACGCCGTGACGTTCGCCACGCACCCCGAGTCGAATTCGATCCGCGCGTTCGCGATGTCGATATGGTCGGAGACGACGCGCGTCCCGACCGCCAGGATCGACCGGATCTCCCCCGGCACGACGGCGAGCAGGATGTCGAGGTCGTGGACCATCAGATCGGTCACGACGGAGACGTCGGCCGCCCGTTCGACGAAAGGCCCCAGCCGGTGCGCCTCGATGAAGCGCGGCTCCCGGACGAGCGGCGCCAGGGCTCGGACGGCCCCGTTGAAGCGCTCCAGGTGGCCGACCTGGAGAATCCGTCCGACCCGATCCGCGGCCTCGACGATCTCGCGCGCCTCCGCCACGGTCGCGGCGAGCGGCTTCTCCACGAGGAGATCGATTCCGCCGTAGAGGAGAGGAACGGCGACGGAGGCGTGGTCGCGCGTCGTCACCACGACGGACGCGGCCTCGACCTCGCGGGCCAACTCGGCCGGCGACGCGAACGCCCTCGTGCCGTACTTCTTCGCCACCGCCGCCGCCCGGTCCGGATCGAGATCGCAGATTCCGACAAGCTCGGCGCCGGGCAGGTCGGAGTACAGGCGCGCGTGGTGCTCGCCCAAGTACCCCACACCCACGACCCCAACGCGGACTTTCCTCAGACTGCTTTCGATCTTCCCCGATTCACCCATTCACCTTGGTCCGCAGATTCCGCAGATGACCGCAGATTTCTCCCTGCCTTTTCGAAGACCAGGAGCCCTTCCAGAAATCTGTGCAATCTGCGCAATCTGCGGATTCGTCCGCCTCCCCCATTCACCCATTCACCGATTCACCGATTCACCGATTCAAATCATCGTCCCACCACGGCCACGCCGGCCTTGTCCGCCTCGCGGACCAGCGTCTCGCGCTCCAGGACGATCGTCCGCCCCGCCTCCACGACGAGGCACCCTCCGCCGGACTCCGCGATGGCCTCGATCGTCCCCGGCCCGACCGTCGGAAGATCGAAGCGGGCGTCCTGCCCCGGCTTCGAGACCTTGAGGACGACGAGTTCGCCCTTCGCAAGTTGTCCCGCGCGCCGGATCATCGTGTCGGTCCCTTCGATCCCCTCAATCGCGACGACGACCTTCTCCTTCACGGCGATCGTCTGGCCGACGTCCAGCCGGCCGATCTCCCGGGCGATCGGCCAACCGAACTCGATGTCGGCCGTCTCTCGGGCCGTCGGCTTCCGGCGCGAGAGAACGCCCTTCGGGGCCAACAGCCGGCCCAGGTATTGAGTCGCGGGCCGCACCTTGAGACCCTCCCCCTCCAGCTCGTCCGCCAGCGCCCGGAGAAGCGCGTCGTCGTTCCGGCTCTTCATCCGCGCCAGGAGGCGGATGGCCCGAAGATCGGGACGCGCCCGTCCGAACATTCCCTTCTTAGCGATGCCCCCCGCCAGGACGATCTCGTCCGTGCTCTCCCGCTTGAGGACCTTGATGATCTTCGAAAGCTGACCCAGCTTGACCCAGTGGATCGCGTCGACGCCCAACGACAGATTGGGGTCCGTCTCTCCCTCGTGACCCACCGCCACGACGCGGAATCCCGCCTCCCGCGCCGCCTCGGCGACCACGCGGGGAAAGACCCCGCCCCCGGCGATGATTCCGATTGTCTTCACTTTGACGCGCGCTTTGCCGGCCGGACATCGGACAGCTTTCCGACCGATCCGCCCCGTACCCCATTCACCGATTCACCCATTCACCGATTCACCGACTTACCCATTCACCGCCTCACCGGCAAATCCCCCGCTCCGACCCGCGGACGAACTCGACGAAGTGACGGACCTCCGCCGTGTCTCCGTGCTCCGTCACGATCCTGTCCAAGGCTTCCTTCAGCGTCAACCCTTCCCGGTAGACCGTCTTGTAGGCCTTCTTGAGCTTCGCGATCGTCTCCTCCGGAAAGCCGTGACGCCGCAGTCCCACGAGGTTGAGGCCGAACGGCTTGGCCCGGTTCCCCGCGACGGACAGGTAGGGGGGAACGTCCTGCGACACGGCCGAGCCTCCGCCGATCATCGCGTACGCGCCGATGCGCGTGAACTGGTGGATGGCGGAGAGTCCTCCGATGATGGCGTGGCTCTCGATCAGGATGTGCCCGCCCAGGGCGACCGAGTTCGCCATGATGACGTGGTCGCCGATCCGGCAGTCGTGGGCGACGTGGGAATAGGCCATGAAGTAGTTATGGCTCCCGATCACGGTAATCCGGTCGGCCTTCGTCGTCGCGCGGTGGATCGTCACAAACTCGCGGAAGACGTTGTCGCTCCCGATCTCCAGGTGCGTCTCTTCACCCCGGTACGAGAAGTCCTGCGGGGCCGCCCCCACCGACGCGAACTGGAAGATATGACAGCGCGGCCCGATCCTCGTCCATCCCTCGATCACGGCGTGGGACCCGATGACGCAGTCCTCCCCGATCTCCACGTCCGGGCCGATGACGGCGTACGCCCCCACGCTCACGCCCCGGCCGATCGCGGCCGACGGCGCCACCACGGCCGTGGGATGAATCCCGGGCGCCGGGACCTCCGTCTTGACGGCGGTCTCTTTCTTCATGCTCCCGCTCCGCTCTTCCGGTCGACGATCGTCGCCGTCAGCTCCGCCTCGCACACCAATTTTCCCCCGACAAAAGCGTTTCCCTGCAGGCGCCAGATACTGCTCCGGTGCTGAACGACCGATATCTCGAAGCGCAGGGTGTCCCCCGGAAACACCGGCTTCCGGAACTTGGCCTTGTCGATCCCCATGAAGTAAACGAGCTTCTCCGCCACGTCGGCCGACTTGAAGGCCAGGACGCCGCCGACTTGGGCCATCGCCTCGATGATGAGGACGCCCGGCATGATCGGGTGGTTCGGAAAGTGCCCCTGAAAGAACGGCTCGTTGATCGTCACGTTCTTGATTCCGACGATCCGCTTTCCGACTTCGATCTCCTCGATCCTGTCCACGAGGAGAAAAGGGTACCTGTGCGGAAGAACTTTCATGATCTCGTTCACGTCCATCATGCTGATCCCTCCCAGGGCCTTCGACTACTCCTTGCCCAGCGCCCGCTCAAGAACCCTCACCCTTTCCTCCAGCTCCGCGATCCGCTTCCGCATCTCCGGGATCTTCGGGATCGACGCCTGGGCCCGCAGCCATTCTCCGTGCGGGACCGGCGGGAACCCCGTCACGCGGCTGTCCGCCGGGATGCTCTTCGTCACGCCCGACTGGGCGCCCACGATCGCGCGGTCCCCGATCTTCAGGTGCCCCGCCACGCCGGCCTGGCCCGCGAGCGTCACGCGGTTCCCGATCTCCACGCTTCCCGAGATGCCGACCTGGGCCACAATCAGGCAGTCCTCGCCGATCGTCACGTTATGGGCGATCTGCACGAGGTTGTCGATCTTCGTCCCGCGCCGGACGACCGTCTTCCCCAGCGTCGCTCGGTCGATGCAGACGTTGGCGCCGATCTCGACGTCGTCCTCAATGACAACCCGGCCGATCTGGGGAATCTTGCGATGCCGCCCGGCCTCTTCCACGAAACCGAAGCCGTCCGCCCCGAGCACCGCCCCCGCGTGAATGATCGCGCGCGCGCCTACCGAGACGTCTTCCCGAAGCGTCGCGTTCGGGTAGAGGACCGCGTCGTTCCCGACGTAACAGCGCTCTCCGACGTAGACCCCGGGGTAAAGGACGGCGCGGTCTCCGATCTCCGTCTCATCGCCCACGAAGACGTGGGGATGGATCTGCGCATCGCGGCCCAGCCGCACGCCGCGCCCGAGAACGGCCCGGTCGCTCACGAAGCCGGGTCCTCGCGGCCGATCGTACATGACGCCGAGCACCTTCGCCAGCGCGAAGTAAGGGTTCTCGACCCGGATGACGGGGATCGAAAACGCCTCGACCTCCATGGGAACGATCGCCGCCGATGCCCGCGTCTTCTCCAGGTCCGGAAGGTTGCGGGGGCCGGCGGCGAACGTCAGGTCTCCCGGTCCGGCCTCCCGGAGCCCCGCCACTCCCGTCACGAGGACGGAGCCGTCCCCCGCCAGGACGCCGCCTACAAGGACGGCGATCTCGTCCAGCCGCCGGGGTTCCCTCATCCCATGCCCCGCTCACTTCCCTTCGGACGGTTTCGGCGCCGGCCCGGAGCCGGTCGACGGCTTCTTCCCGTTGACCCGCTCGATCACCTTCGCCGTGATGTCCATCTTCGCCGGAGCGAACAGAATCCGCGCTTCGTTGAGCTCGAGGATCACGTCGAACTTCTCCTCCTCGCCAATCTGGGAGACCGCCGCCAGGACATCCCTCACGATCTTGTTCTGGAGCTCGATCTCCTTCTTTCGGAGCTCGCCCTGCGTGTCCTTCACCAGCCGCTCGAAGTCCCGGATCTCCTTTTCCAGGCGCTCCTCCTTCTGTTTACGCGCATCCTCTTTCAGGATCTTGGCTTGGCCTTCGATCTCCTTCCTCAGCTTGTCCACGCCCGCCTTTCGCTCGTCGAGCGTCTTCCGCTTCGATTCGATCAGGGACTGGAAGGACTCCTTCGCCTTTTTTCCTTCGTCCGACGTGAGCACGGCGCGCTGGACGTCCACGATGCCCATCTTGAACTCAGCCGCCGACGCCTCGGCGCCAAGCAGAAGAAGCCCCGCCGCCATCCATGCCGCAATTCCAACCGTCCTCTTCTTCATCTCACGCCTCCCGCAATGCTTCCGATTCACCCATTCACCTTGGTCCGCAGATTCCGCAGATGACCGCAGATTTCTCCCTGCCTTTTCGAAAACCAGGCGCCCTTCCAGAAATCTGCGCAATCTGCGGATTCGTCCGCCTCCTCGATTCACCCATTCACCGACTCACCGATCGACCGTCTCTCAAAAGAACGTCCCGATCGAGAACTCGAACACGGTCTTTCGCTCGCCTTCCTTCGGGCGGAGATTGTATCCCCACTCCAGGCGGAGCGGCCCGACCGGCGAGATCCAGCGGATCCCCCAGCCGGCCCCGTGCCTCAGCCGGTCGTATTCGACCGGCTCGTCCGGATCGAGCCCTGCTCCCAAATCGTAGAAGATGACGCCCATGACGCGCGCCTCCGAGATGAGAGGGAAGACGACCTCCGTGTTGAAAACCAGCATCTTCGTTCCGCCGAGCCGGTTGCCGCTCTCGTCCTTCGGCCCCGCGTCTCCGTACCGGAAGCCGCGGACCGTGTTGATACCGCCAACGAAGAACCTCTCGAAGACCGGGAGCTTCTTCCCGTTCAGGCCCCATCCCTGCCCATACTTCCCGTTGATCAGAAATGAAGACTCCCACGGGAGCGGGAAGTACCATCCCGAACCTGCCACGACCTTGTGAAACTCGTTCGACCCCCCCAGGAACTCTCCCGCGAAGGCGTACGAGAGCGTGTTCCTGGACCCGCGCCGAGGGAGCAGGAAGTTGTCGCGGGAATCCCGCGTGACACCGGCCGTCACGGCCGACGTCGTCGCCTTGCCCTCCTGTTCCTTCACGAGCGGCGAGGCCGTATCCGACACCTCGAAAACATCCGTCTTCTCGAACTTGTAGCCGAGACTTCCCGACACGTACTCGGTGAACGCCTTATCCAACCCCAGGCGCACGCCGTCGGAGAGCTGTTTGTAGGAGTCGTACTCCGTCTGGTCGCGGTAGATCGAGATCGACCCCCCGATCTGGCGGTCCATGAGCCACGGCTCCCGGAACGTCAGGTTATACAGTCTCGTCCGGCTTCCCATCTGCGCCGAGAGCTTGAGGAGCTGGCCTCTCCCGCCGAAGTTCCCCTCCGAGATCGAGATCGTCCCCGTCAGCTTGTCGAACGAGGAGTAACCGGCTCCCATCGAGAACTGTCCGGTGGGCCTCTCGGTGACCTTCACCTTCATGTCCATGATGTTGGTCCCGGCCCGGCGGTCGGGCGTCATCTCCACATTTTCGAAGAAGTTGAGGTTCATCAGCCGCTGATAGCTCCGCCTGAGAAGCGCGCTGTTGAACGTCTCGCCCTCGTCCTGCCGGAACTCCCGGCGGACCACCTTGTCACGGGTCTTCGTGTTCCCCGCGATCCGGATCCGCCCAATTTTCGTCTCTTCCCCTTCGGCCACCTGGTACGTGATGTCAACAACTTTCCGGACGGCGTCCGGGAGCACCTGGGGGGAGATGTCGGCAAACGCACGCCCGTGCTCGTTGTAAAGATCGGATATCTGGCCGACCTCCTTCCGCAGGTCGCTCCGCCGGAAGATCTCGCCCGGCTTGTGGATGAGGAGTTTCCGCACTTCGTCTTCGCTCGCGACCTTCGTCCCCGTCACCTTCATCTCGCCCACGCGGTACTGACCGCCCTCCTCGACGGCGACCGACACGGACAGCGACGTCTTCTCGGGGGAGAGAGCGACCTTGGGCTCGCCGACGTTCGCCTCGATGAACCCCTCGTTGTAGTAGAGGTCCCGGACCGCCTCGACGCTTTTCCGGGCCTCCTCTTCCTTGTACGTTCCGCTTCCGTCGAGCCAGGAGAAGATCCACCATTCCTTGACCGGCATAGCCTTCTTGATCTTCTTCGAGTCGATCGCGCGGTTCCCGGAGACCTCCACGGACTCGACCCAGACTTTCGGCCCTTCCTCCACGTCGAAGAGGAGATTGACCTCGTGGGGGGACACGACGCGCACGACCGGCACGACCCGCGCCAGGTAGTACCCCTCGCTCTGGTAGTGGCGCCTGATCTTATCTACCGAATCGGACACGGCGGACGGATTGAGCGTCGAGAAGGCCTTCAGCGTCACCTGTTCCTTGAGCGCGTCGCTCTTGACCTTGTCGTTCCCGGCGAAGAAGATCTCCCGGACGATCGGGCGCTCTTGAAAGGTGAATGCCAGGCGTATCCCGCCCTCGAACGGCTCCGACTCGGCCTTGATGTCCTCGAACGTCCCAAGGCGGTAAAGCTCCCGGACGTCCTCCCGCAGGACCGCGGGCGAGAACGTCTCTCCCTCCTTCACCTTGAGCTTCGCGCGGACGGTGGCGTCCTCGAGCCGCTTCAGACCGTGAATGTCGATCTGTTTGATGACGATCGCCGGAGGAGTTTCTTCGGCGGGAAAAGCCGGACGGCTAACGGTCAGCAGGAGGACGGCGGTCAGGGAGGCGACGGCAATTTTTCGATGTCGTATCAATCGGTTCGGCCCCCAGGCAGTGTCAAGACAAACGGCGAAAGTATAACCCCTGCCCCCCCCACTGTAAAGCCTCAAAAACATCCTCAAAAACATCTCGGGGCATACGGATCGTTCGGTCTAGGAGCCTGCTGAAAAAGGGTCAATTGGTCCAAGAAACCGTCATTCCCGCCCCGCATCAAGCGCGGGGTAAACTTCAGCGGGAATCCGGAAGCCATTGAATTCACAAGCACTGGATTCCCGATAGGAACCTCGGGAATGACGGAAAAAGAGTTTTTCCGCAACCTGTTAGAGGACGGTAAACGGAACGGGAATGAACGTCAGGACAAGAAGGACGAGGGCGCCGAACGCCTTCCACCGGTCGTCGGCGTAGAGAGGAATGTGGGGATTCCGGACCGGCGGATGAGCCACCCCGAGAAACGAGGCCAGTACGGCCCAGAACAGCCACCCCGGCCAGAAGAACAGCCCCATCACCGCGAGGACCGGCACCAGGCCGAGCGAAACCGCTCTGTGGCGCTTCTCCCCGACGACGGCGTACACGATGTGCCCCCCGTCCATCTGGCCGATGGGAATCAGGTTGAGCGCCGTCACGAAAAAGCCGAGCCACCCGGCGAACGCCATCGGGTGGAGCAGGACGTCCATCCCCTCCGGGACAGGGCCGAGGACAATCCGCGTCAGGACGGCAAAGATCAGCGATCCTCCGAGCTTGAGACCGTGGACCCCCGTCTCGGCGGCCATTGTTGAATGGCCAAGACCCACGACGGCGGCCAGGACCGCAAAAACGAATCCCACGGCGGGCCCCGCCAAGCCGATGTTCAGGATCGCCGAGCGGCTCCCGATCGGCGGGACCATTTTGATGAACGCCCCGAACGTTCCGATGGAAGGGAAGAAGAACGGGGGAACCGGAATGAAATACGGGAGCGTCGCCATCACCCCGAAGCGGCGCGAGGCGAAGTAGTGCCCCATCTCGTGAGCCGTCAGGATCGCCATGAGCGAGATGGAGAACGGAAGGCCGCGGACCAGGAGGCGGACGTCTTCCAGCGGATCGACGCCGGCATAAAACGCGCCGGCCAGCGTCGTGGTGAGAAATGTCGACGCGAACAAGACGGCGTGGAGGAGATAGTTGGGGCGCAAGGCCGGCCCGCCTTCGGCGAAAACCGGCTCTTCCTGAAAATCGCGCCGCTCCCGCCGCGCCGGCTCAAGAAACTCGGAAGGAAACTTCATTGATGCAATTTATCACACGGCCTCAGGCTCGCACAACCCGCCTTATGCGCCTTTCCGATTCACCTATTCACCTATTCACCTATTCACCTATTCACCTATTCACCGATTCTCCGATTCACCCTTTCAACGCTTTTTCTTCGACAGGAACTTCGCGATCTCTTCCGTGATGACGATCGCCGCGTCGGCCCCTTCGATCTTGTAGCTGGGATTGTTCGCGGGGCCGGTCACGGCGAACCTGACAGCCCTTCCTCCCGACTCCCCCTTGAGCCGAAAATCGAGCCGCTCGCGGCGAAGGTCGTATGTCCCCGCGCCCGTCACGATCAGTCCGGCCCCCTGGTACCTCAGCGACGAGACGGACAGGACGCCGCCTCCCATCTTGAAGTCAGCCGCGATCTCGTCGACCGCGCCGACCGGCCGCGCCGCATCAGCGGCCCGAACAGCCATCTTGACCGCCTGGGCGATCGTCTCCCACTTTTCGGCCC
>MHEK01000084.1:23828-45324 GCA_001803795.1 Nitrospirae bacterium RBG_16_64_22 | reverse complement strand
GCCGACGCGGACTTTGCCTTCCCCCTCGATCCGCTCCGAAAATGGGCCCGCGCGTTTCTCGTCCGCGCGCCACTTCGAGTTGAGCGACAACGGCGCTTCGATACCGAATCCTCCCGATGAGAAAGCCCGAAACAGCGGGAGAGCATCGACGTCTTTCGCGCGAATTTCGGCCTCCAAAGGCACGGGGACCGTCCTCGCCTCCCGAACCAGCGGTCCGACCGTTCCATTGAGAGAGACGTCCCCCTTCTTTCCCGACCGGGCCTCCGCCGAGAGGCCGACGACCGAGACGGCGGACACGTTTTTGATCACGGCGTGAATATCGCGGAGGACCGCAACGCCCTGGGACTCGATGACCCCCCCGGTGATGTCGACTCGCTCCACCAGGAGCGCACCGACAAGGAAAGCCCCCGCTCCCCCCTTCGCCTGGCTCCCGCCCGACGGGGCCCCCGAGGGGATATTCGAGCCGCCCTGACGGGTCGGGGCCAGCGATACGTGGGGCCCCTCCAACACCACCCGGCCCACCCGAACCTCGCCTCTCAGCAGGGGAAGAAGATGGACGCCGAACCTGAGGCTCTTCAGAGTCAAAAACACCCCCTTGGCGCCGGATCCCCCGGGAGACCCGACTTCGATCGACTTGGCCTGAAACCCAGGGGGACAGAGGGAAATCCCCGCGTCACCCACCCGGACGGGGGCGTCCAGGGCTGACGTCAGCGACTCCTCGACGCGCTGGCGGACGCTCGCCGAATCGAAGCGGGACGCAACGTATATCCCAAGAGCCAAGCCGATAACAATCAACCCGGCTAGAACAACCAGTCCGACCCGCATGCTCCAACGCACAGATCCCCCCAAATGAGGCGGAATATGCTAAACTTTTACCACGTCCATCCGATAAGAAACGCAAATTCTTTCCGAGAGGAATCGCAAGGAACCCTCTCCCCTTGGAACCGGCTTGGTTCCGGACCAGGCCCTCAACCCGCGAGGTCGGCTCATGATCCTAGAAAAAGCAGTTGAACCGCGGAGCACGCAGAGAACGCAAAGGAGTCCCATGGATGGGAAGACACATCGACCTCACCAGGCAGGTGAGCATCAAAACCGCCTGAAAAGGTGTTCCTCCCCCGATCGGATCGGGGTCCTCTGCGGTGAATGAACTGCGGTTTTTAGGATGATCTGTCCCGGTTGTTCGGCCGCAAACCGCGAGGAGAGACGTTTCTGCAAGTCTTGCGGAGCGCGCCTCAAGGCGGGCTGCTCGAGGTGCGGGTTCGAAAACGAGGTCGACAGCGCGTACTGCGGCGGATGCGGCGTTAAATTCGCCGGACCGGCGAACGCCGCCGCGGGACAGGCCGTTAATGCAGCTCCCCGACCGCAATCCCAGCCCCCTGAGACCGTCCGCGCGTCGGCCGAGAACCGCATTTCCGAGCAAGATATGGCCGAGCTCCTGGAGAGCCGGAAGAAGGTCTCCGCCGCGCCCCGCAAAGAGGGTGCGGGACCATTCGGCCAGGATGACATCGATGCGCTCTTCTCCTGATAGACCTGGGGATAGACCTGGATCGATCGATGCCGACTGCTGAAGACGTCACGTCCAGGCTCGGACAACTGCTCGTCGGGGAAGGGCGCGTATCCAGGAAGCATCTCGACGACCTCCTCGGATCCGTTCCCACAGCCGTCCTTTCGCGGAAGCGGCCGGGCGAGATCTTTCTCGAAAAGGGCCTCGTCGGGGAAGAGGACCTCACCCGCCTCCTGGGCACCCTCTACAACCTTCCCGTCATGCACCTCGACAAGGTCCACATCCGGCCCGCGATCCTTCGCTTGGTCCCCGAGGCGCTGGCCCGCCGGCACCGGATGATCCCTCTGTTTCTCGTCGAAAACGAGCTGACGCTTGCGGTCACACAGCCCCTCGACCAGAAAACGCTCGAACAGATATCCCGCCAGACCGCCTGCACGATCGCACCCGTCCTGATCAGCCGGTCCGACGCCGACACGGCGTTCGGCCTGTACTACACGGATGCGGGCGCAGAGGGGGACGAGTCCCCGGAGAAATCGGTCCGCGTCGCGGACCACGCGGAAGCCGGAGAGGTTTCCCGAAGCGAAGTCGAACAGCTCATGGCGGCCGGAAAGACGGCGCCCGTCATCAAGATCGTCGACGAGATCCTCGCCCAGGCCGCCCAAGAAGGGGCTTCGGACGTTCACATCGAGCCGGGCGCGGAGAACCTGACCATCCGCTTCCGGGTTGACGGAATACTCCAAACAGTCCGGGAGCTTTCCGCGACGGCCCATCCGGCCGTTGTCTCCCGCGTAAAGATAATGGCCGAGCTCGACATCGCCGAGCGCCAGAAGCCGCAGGACGGGCGGATCGCACTCACCGTCGGGAACCGCGAAATGGACCTCCGCGTCTCGACCCTCCCCACCGTCTTCGGCGAGAAAGTCGTCCTCCGCCTCCTGAACCGGCAATCCGTCCAGGTCGATCTGGACGTCCTCGGCTTCTCGTCCGGAAGCCTCGAGACGCTCAAGCGCCTTTCCCAAGAACCGTACGGCCTCATTCTCGTGACCGGGCCGACGGGCTCCGGCAAGAGCACGACCCTCTACGCCGCGCTCAACTTCATCAAGTCGCCTGAGATCAACATCGTCACGGTCGAAGACCCAGTCGAGTACCAGCTTCCCGGAATCAACCAGGTCCCCGTCAACCGGAAGAAGGACGTAACGTTCGCGACGGCCCTGCGCTCGATCCTGCGGCAGGACCCCGACGTCATCCTAGTCGGCGAGATCCGCGACCCGGAGACGGGCAACATCGCCTGCGAGGCGGCGCTCACCGGGCACCTGGTCCTCTCTACGCTCCACACGAACGACGCCCCTTCGGCCCTCACGCGCCTTCTGGAAATGGGGATCGAGCCTTTTCTGGTCGCCCCCTCCCTCCTGGTGATCGTTGGCCAGCGTCTCGTCCGGACCATCTGCCCCGAGTGCGCGGAGGAATACCGCCCGCCGCGCGAGTCGCTCGCCGGTCTGGGGCTCGCGGACGTTCCGCCCGATCTCACGTTTCACCGGGGGCGAGGATGCGACGCGTGCGGACGCCGCGGGTACAAGGGGCGGACGGGCATCCACGAGGTCCTGGTCATGGACGAGACCCTTCGCGAGATGATCGCCGCGCGCGCCACCGCGAACGCGATCCGCAAGTACGCCCACGAACGCCTGGGGTTCCGCGACATGCGCCTCGATGGACTGAAGAAGGTCTTCTCGGGTATAACGACGATCGAGGAAGTGATCCGCGTCACGCGGGACGCGCGGTAGAGGGAGGAAGCCTCATGGCAATTGCTCCTGGAAAAACGGCCCTGATCGTGGACGACTCGCCGATTCTGCGCAAGTCGCTCCGGACGATCCTGGAGAAGATCGGGGTCGCCGTCTCGGGCGAGGCCGCCAACGGCGTGGAGGCGATCAAGCTCTTCAAGGAGAGCAAACCCGACCTCGTCACGATCGACATCCTGATGCCCCAGATGGGCGGGATCGAGACCCTCCGCTTCCTGAAGGGCCTCGATCCGGACGTCAAGGCCGTGATGGTGAGCTCACTCTCGGAAAAAGAGAAGGTCGTGGAATGCGCCAAGGCCGGCGCCAGCCACTACATCCTGAAGCCGTTCGACGAAGGAAAAATCGCCGAAGTCCTCGAAAAAGTCCTCCCGGCCTGACGCCCCTCTCCAGCCGAGCAGTCCCTTGAGATTGCGGATTGCATTGACCGCGTCGTCGAGCTGTTGACGCAACTCCGTATGTTGTTGAATATCGGCTTGTTCTGTGGCCGCGGTTGCGCAGGTGCTGGCGGGTTCGGCGCCCCGGGTGGAGTCCTCGGCGTCGAGGTGTAATCCATGCCCTCACGACACGCTTGACGCGCCAACTGCTCGGCGATCTTCTCCGACGCCTTGAAGACATCGTCCCCTGAAGCCGAACCCTTGCTGCCGCCGATGACCTTGCCGGTTGCCGGGTCGCGCATTTGGAGCGACCAGGTGATCGAGTGCTCCGTGGTCACCACGGTGCCGTCCACGACCGCCGTGGGATCGATGAGCATGCCTTCCCTGAGACAGCGAGACTGGTCGAATTCGTCGGGGTGTTCGCGACAGAGTTTCAGTTCTTTCAGGACCAGATCGCGCTTCATCATCTCGACCACCGTCCCATGGCATTTCTGAAAGGTCTTGTTGTTGACCAGATCGCTGATGAGCATATCCGCTAGCCCCTTGCCCATTTGGCTGTTGGGACCGGTCCCGCGGAAGGCATTCACGCCAATAGCAGGTTGCGCGAGGGCAGCCGTGGGGAGTAGCGTCGCGCCGAGAACGATCAAAGCGCCGAGGAGTTTCGTTTTCATAAGCCCCCTTGGGCCCGAGGCGGCGCGGGCTGCGCTGCCTGCTCCCGGGTGAGGATCACCGTGGGAACTTGAAATAGCTGGTATCGGCTGTAGCGGTGGGTTCCCGCGGCCGTGACAACGCCATCGCGCCGCACGAAGTAGGTCCGGTTGAGCCCGGTCGCGATCGCCGCAATGCTCGAGACCCGCGGGGTCTGCAGGCCGCGCGGATATTCGGTGCATCGACCCAGGCCCATCGAACAGAAGCCGTTGTAGCCCCAGGCGCGCACCGTGCCGTTGGCCAGCAGCGCGATGTTGCTGGCGCCAGCGGAAATCGCGACGACGTCGCGCAGGCCGGGAATCGCGAATGGCCTGGCGGTCCACTGATCGCCCTTATGGATCGACGGGTCGCGGGTGCCCGCGAAGTTGTACAGAAGTTCAACATCGCCGCCGTCGCCCCAGACGCGCACCGTGCCGTCGCGCCGCAGCGCCATCGCGTAGCCGAGACCTGCGGACACCGCCACCACGTTGTCGAGCCCGGCAATGGTGACCGGGACTGCGCTGCGGCTGATCACCTCGTCGCCGATCTGCCCGAATTTGTTGCTGCCCCACGCCTTCACCGTGCCGTCGTTCATCAGCGCGAGCGCAAAACGGCTGCCGGCGGACACCGCCTTGACGCCCGTGAGTCCGGTCACCGCCGCCGGAAACGGCACGCGGAACGGCTCATCGCGGCCGGAGCCGGGAACGCCGTCGAGTTTCCAATTGCCGCAAGCACCCCAGGCGCGCACCGTGCCGTCCGCAAGCAGGGCGATCACCGACAGGCCGTCGGTGGCAAGTTGGCGCACGCCGGCCAGCCCCGGCACCGGGGTGGGCACCGGCACCGGCTTGATCACTTCCCACGACTTGGGCAGAACGCCCGGGGTGCCGAGTCCGAGCTGCCCCGCGTGGTTCTCGCCCCACGCGAGCACCGTGCCGTCGGCGCGCAGCACATAGGACGAGTCACCCGCCGCCGCGCCATCGACGGCATCGTACACACCGGGAAGGTCGATCAGTTCGTCGGAGTACTTCGGATCGTCGATCGCACCCAGACCCAGTTGGCCGCGCTCGTTCCTGCCGAAGACCTTGACCACGCCCGATGGCAGAACGATCAGGCCGTGGCTGGCGCTGGCGGCCACCTTCGGCAGCCGCGGCGCCTGCGCAAACGCGTCGGGCGCCGCCGATAGCAGGACCGATAGCAGGAAAAGAAGAACCACAAACCCCCGGCACGACCGGCGCAGACACTCTGCTTTCATCTTCCGATCCTCCTCCAACGAGGGCCAGTACTACTGCGTTACTAAGACTTTGTCAAGAGGACTGCGCCTTGACAAAATCAAACCGGCCGGGTCCCCCACGCTTCCCTCCCCCACGCTCCCCTTATTGACCCAAGCAAGCGGGGCTTCTCGCAAGTGAGGCCGACGCAGGCATATTCGTCCCGCCTTGGCGGGATAGAGGAGGCCGAATCCCGCCGTCGGCGGGACCGGGCAAGAGGATCGGACGTTGCAGTAGGTATTCATGAATGTCCGGGCTAGAATCCCGCACAGCAAACATATCCTCCGCATTTGGCTTGACATCATGACCAATGATGACTATCTTGTGGTCATGAAGAACGTCCGGATCGCGAACCTCAAAGCAAACTTGAGCCGGCACCTGCGCGACGTGCGGCGAGGACATCCGCTCGTCGTGATGGACCGCGAAACACCCATCGCCCGTCTTGTTCCCTATGCCGGCGAGGGCGAGCCGCTCATCGTCCGACACCCCCGCCGGAAGTACCTGTCCCTCCAGCAGGTCCCCCTTCCCGCCCCGCTCGGACTGGACATCGACATCGTGCCCCTCCTGCTTGAGGAGAGGCAGGGAGAAAAGTGACCGCCTACCTGGACTCATCCGCGCTCCTTCGGATCGTCCTCGGCCAGAAGAACAAACTGAAAGAGTGGAAGTCCATCCGCCACGGAGTGGCGAGCGCCATGATCGAGGTGGAATGCCTTCGAACGCTGGATCGTTTGAGGCTGTCGCGCGGACTCCCGGACGAAGAGCTCGCCGCGCACCGGGAGGCGGCTTTTCGGCTCATCGGGGAAATGGAAATCGTGGAGCCGACGCGGATCGTCCTGAGCCGCGCCTCCCAGCCGTTTCCGACACCGCTCGGAACGCTCGACGCCGTTCACCTCGCCACCGCCCTCCTGTGGCGGGAACGAAGCCCCGCCGACATCGTCATGGCGACCCACGACGCCGCCCTCGCGACCGCCGCCCGGGCCTGCGGCTTGGGCGTCATCGGCGTCTGAGAACGCCCCGCGGAGGCCTTTCACGGCATCCGGCAGCCCTGCGACGCGGGAGAGGTTCTCAAAATCCTGGAATCGGAGGCCCCGACCTCCGCGTGAGACCCCGGCTTGCGGGACTCTTCTCCCTTATTCCCAAAGCGGGACCTTAACGATTGGCCGGCCGCGTCCGCACGCTTGACGTTCGATTACGAATGTAGTATTTTGTAGCTCATGGATGCGGTCTTCGATTCATCCACGCTGATTCTTCTGGCGAAGATCGATACGCTGAGGATGGTCACAGAGGATGTTCATGCATTCATCCCCGCAAGGGTCCGGACCGAATGTCTGGCGAAGGAGACGTTCGATGCCGCGATGATCGCCTCGATGATCGCGGAAAAAAAGATCACGGTGGAACGAGCCGGACCGGACGCGGCCGTTCGAAAGCTTGCGCGGGACTTCCGGATCGAGCGGGGGGAAGCGGAGGCTTTGTGGCTGGCCCGGAAGCAGCACTTTGTCCTCGCGGTCGACGATGGGCCGACGATCAAGGCGTGCCGGATTCTTGGACAGCCGTTCGTGACGGCTGTCCACTTTCTGATCCAAATGCGAAACGCGGGACGCTTGAACGCCGAGGCCGCGATGGTCAAGTTCGAGATGCTGGGCAGGTTCGGCCGTTACGGCGAGAGGATCGTCGAGGATGCGGCGCGGAGGATAAGGGAGGGAACGAGATGAGCGTCGTGAGCCTTCGCTTAAAGGAGCGGGATATCAAGAGAATCAAGGAGCTTTCCATGATCGAGGGAAAAGACAAGTCCACGGTCGCCCGGGAGCTTCTGGCGTCGGGTTGGGAGTTCCGGATGATCCGGTTCTATAAGGAAGGCAAACTGTCCCTGTCCGGCCTTGCGGCGAGGCTCGACCTTTCTGTGAGCGAGACCATCGACCTGCTGGCAGAGTTGGGGATCAAGGCTCCCATTGAGTACGACGACTACATAAAGGGATTTGAAGCCGTTAGATAGCCGACACTGCCGGCGCGGAGTCCGACCCCCCGCCGTTCCAACGCCCCGTTCGATCAGCGCGCGACCCCCCCCGCCCGCGGGACGGACCATGACCGCCTTTTGTCAAGCACTTTGACACGTAGGACACAACGTCCCGAAAGTTCCTCCGGCCGCCCAGAACACAACAAAAGGCGCCCGCTCCGGCCCCGGGTATCATGAAGCGGTTGAAGGTTTATCCGGCAATGGAACATTCTTGCCCGGGGTGTTTTTCCTGAAGATCCTCTTTGAGGCCAAACCATAGCGGATCAGCCTGAAGAAATTGATCCTTGAACGCTTCATCAATTGCCAAGCGTAGCCAGCCTGAAAGATCGCTCGATAGATCGGGTTGGGCGGCAGCTTAATCAATTGGCGAATCAGCGGCTGGAAAAAGGGGAACTTCACTGCCAGAAAAAAGAACTTCTGTAGGTTTTCAAGCTGACGCATCTGGCTGTTTCTCAGCACCGAGGTCGTGAAGTAACTGTTGCCAATCTCATCCACCGGCAATTCATGCCCCAAGTCCGCCTCGATGCGCTTGCGGATCTGGGTACCCGGATAGGGCTGCAACACGGAACACCAGGGAAAATCGGCGCGGATGCGTGCGTTGATCTTTATAGTCTCAAATGCGTCTTCCACGGTTTCGCCCGGCAGGCCGACCATGTTGTAAGTCCCGAATCGGATTTTGAACATACGGAAAAGGCGAGCGGCTTCATAGATTTCCTCGTCCTTGACATTTTTGGCCAAAACTTCGTTACGAATCCTCTCCACCCCGGACTCGATACCGAACACGCAGGAAATACAGCCTGCCGCCTTTAGGGCTCGAACAATCTCCTCATCAACCAACTCGGCGCGAACCGTGGATATAAATGGCAATCCAATTTCTCTCCGGTAGAGTTCGAGAAATGGGAGAAGCCATTTTTTGTCGATGATCAGAATGTCGTCCGAGAAGCCCACGAATCGGACGGGGTAGCGCTTCCGGACCTGTCGGATCTCTTCGATCACGTTCTCATGGCTGCGAAAGCGAACATACTTGCCCTTGCCGCGATAGAGTTCCTGAAGCGTATGGTTGGCGCAAAAATTACACTTGAACGCACAACCGCGACCTGAGATGAAATTCTTGGATGTCTCCTTGGCTGTAATGGGATACCGGTCGTAGTATGTACGATCCGGAAAGGGCAACGCGTCGAGATCGTGGATCAGCGGGCGAACTGGATTGCTGACAACTTCTCCATCCACTTGGCTCCACAGGTTGGGGATCCCAGACGGTGCCCCCCCCTCTTCGATGGCACGAGCTAAATCCAAGACCGCACCTTCACCTTCACCGACGCACACATAATCCACCGCCGGGTCCCGGACGATCCAGGGATAAACCGTTGGGTGGGGTCCGCCAAGGAGCGTGACAGATTGAGGGTGCTTCGCCTTGTATGCGCGGGAGAAATCCAGGGCCCAATGGTGCAGGCCGGTCGTGCAGGAAAAACCAAGAACGTGCGGTCTATAGCGTTCTACATCAGCGAATGCGTCCGTCCCCTTGACATCGATGAATATTCGGGCTTCGTGCCCCGCATCCTGCAGGCATGCACTCAAATACATCAACCCAAGGTTTTCGCTGTAAAGGTTTTGTAACAAGGCAAATCGGGCCACAAGAAATACCCCGGAATTCATCCGTTTCGCGACATCTGCAGTTGAAGAATCCCCGCCTTGAAAGGCGGGGATTCTCCGACCTCTTCGGAACGGGTCTTCTATCCCCGACTCCCGCCCCCCGTCGCCCGATCCCTCTCCCCGGCTCTTACGTCCCTTCCTCCCACGAGGCGAGGTAGCGCTTCTGCTCGGGAGTTAGCTTGTCGATCTCGATTTCCATCGCCTTGAGCTTGAGGCGCGCGATTTCGCGGTCGATCGCCTCCGGAACGGGATGGACCTGCTTCCCGAGCCTCTTCCCCTTCTTCGCCACGTACTCGCCCGCGAGGGCCTGGTTGGCGAAGCTCATGTCCATGACGGAGGCGGGGTGTCCCTCGCCGGCGGCGAGGTTCACCAGACGGCCGTCGGCGAGGACGTTCACGCGCCGTCCGTTCTTGAGCTGGTGCTCGGTCACGAACTCGCGGATCTCGCGGCGGCGCTTCGTGAGGGACTTGAGGCCGTTCAGGTCCAGCTCGACGTTGAAGTGGCCGGTGTTGGCGACGATCGCCCCGTCCTTCATGGCGCCGAAATGCTCTTTCCGGATCACGTTCACGTCTCCGGTCACGGTCACGAAGAAATCGCCGATCCGCGCGGCCTGTGCGATCGGCATGACGCGGTACCCGTCCATGACCGCCTCCAGCGCCCGCAGGGGATCGACCTCGACGATGACCACGTTCGCCCCCATGCCGTGGGCCCGCATCGCGACACCGCGGCCGCACCAACCGTATCCACAGATGACGAAGGTCGTCCCGGCCAACAGCCGGTTGGTCGCCCGGAGGATCCCGTCGATCGTGCTCTGGCCCGTCCCGTAGCGGTTGTCGAAGAAGTGCTTGGTCATGGCGTCGTTGACGGCGATGACGGGAAACTTGAGGACGCCCCGCTCCGCCATGCTCCGGAGCCGGATGACGCCCGTCGTCGTCTCTTCCGTCCCCCCCAGGATGTACGGAATCAGGCTCGTCCGCTCCTTGTGGATCGTGGAGACGAGGTCCGCGCCGTCGTCCATCGTAATGTGCGGCTTCTGGTCCAGCGCCGCCTGGATGTGCTTGTAGTAGGTGGCGTTGTCCTCGCCTTTGACGGCGAAGACCGGGATCCGGTCGTGCTTCACGAGCGAAGCGGCCACGTCGTCCTGCGTCGAGAGCGGGTTCGAAGCGCAGAGGATCACGTCGGCGCCGCCCGCCTTGAGCGTCTGGACCAGCGACGCCGTCTCGGTCGTGACGTGCAGGCAGGCGGAGAGCCGGATCCCCTTGAGCGGCTTTTCCTTCTCGAACCGGGCGCGGATGAGGTTCAGGACCGGCATGTTCTGGTTCGCCCACTCGATCCGGAGCTTCCCCTTGCCGGCCAGGGACAGGTCCTTGACGTGATGTTTCATTGAATCTCCTTGGCAGTAGAAGGATGAACAAACAAACTCGACCGCGGAGGACGCAGAGGCCGCGGAGACCTTGGAAGTTGAAGATTCAACCCTTTTCTCGGCGTTCTCTGCGAACCCTGCGGTAAGATTAGATCCCCGCGGCGGCCTTGAGTTTCGGCGCGACGTCGGTCCGCTCCCATGTGAACTCGGGCTCGGTGCGACCGAAGTGGCCGTACGCCGCCGTCTTCTTGAAGATCGGCCGCAGAAGATCGAGCGTCTTGATGATCCCCTGAGGCGTCATGTCGAAGTGATCGCGGACGAGCCGCACGAGCTCCGCCTGCGGGACCTTTCCCGTCCGGAAGGTGTCGATGAGGATCGACACCGGATCGGGGACGCCGATGGCGTACGCGAGCTGGACTTCGCACTTTTCTGCGAGGCCCGCCGCCACCAGGTTCTTGGCGACGTAGCGCGCCATGTAGGAGGCCGACCGGTCCACCTTGGACGGGTCCTTCCCGGAGAACGCGCCGCCCCCGTGGCTCCCCACGCCGCCGTAGGAATCGACGATGATCTTGCGTCCCGTGAGGCCGCAGTCCCCCTGCGGACCGCCGACGACGAACCGGCCCGTCGGGTTGATGTGGTAGGTCACCGTCTCCTCGTCGAGAAGCTCCCGTGGAATGACCGCCTTCACGACCTTCTCGATGACGTCCTCCCGCATCTCCTTCATCGTAACGTCGGGGGAGTGCTGAGAGGAGACGACGACCGTGTTCACCTTGTAGGGCTTCCCGTCCCGGTACTCCACCGTCACCTGGGACTTGCCGTCCGGCCGGAGATAGGGGAGGATGTCGTTCTTCCGGACCTCGGCCAGCCGCCGCGTCAGCTTGTGCGCGAGCATGATGGGAAGCGGCATCAGCTCGGCCGTCTCGTTGCACGCGTACCCGAACATGAGCCCCTGGTCGCCGGCGCCGCCCACGTCAACGCCCATCGCGATGTCGGGCGACTGCTGGTCGATCGACGTGATGACGGCGCACGTCTCGTAGTCGAATCCGTACTTCGCCCGCGTGTATCCGATCTCCCGGATCGTGTTCCGGACGATCTCGGGAATGTGGACGTAGCACGACGTCGTGATCTCGCCCGCGACGATCGCCATCCCGGTCGTCACCAGCGTCTCCGCCGCGACCCGCGCCTTGGGGTCCTGGCCGATGATGGCGTCCAAAATGGAATCGGAAATCTGGTCTGCGATCTTGTCCGGATGTCCTTCGGTCACGGACTCGGACGTAAACAGGTAGTTAACGCGGCTCATTCAACTCCTCCCGGAAGAGCGGCGCCCATCGGCCGCTCATTGTCGACTAAAAGCGGTGCAAATTATCTTATCCGCCGAACGGTTGTCAAGGTCGATCCGTGTCCCCCGCCGCGTGCCGCGGCCGACCGCAGTGCGCGCAGAATCGGTGCCGAGCGGCGACGATCGTGCCGCAGCCCGGGCAGTACGCCGGCCCCCGCGCCGCCGGAGCGGGACGATCGCGCGCCGGCCCCGGCGAGAACGCGCCCGCCAACCGGACGAGGGCGGCGTGAACGTCCGGCTCCGCCGCGGGACGAACGATGACGGCCGGGCCGCCGCCCGCGCCTTTCCACTCAACCATCCAAAGAGACCGCGGCGTCTCGACGAGAGAGACCGCCGACGACGCTTCGCCCGCCGCTCCGTGGTCGACCGCCCGCACGACGGCGTACCGCGAAGGCATGACGAAGCCGTCCAGCAGGCGCATGAAGGACGACGTCATTCTCCAGCCCGTCCCCTCGGCCGCGATCCAGCCGGCCTGCTCGAACCGCTGGGCCGCCCGGGTATCGATCCCCGAAGGCTGGGGCGAGGCGGAAGGAAGGAGCCAGCCGACCGTCATCCACCAGCGGCAATCGGCGGAAGAGGCTCCCTCCCGGGCGATCCGTCCGAGATCGGCCGCCGTGAACGGAAAAGCCTCGATCGTCCGCCTTTCGATCAGCGACCGGAACGACTCGCTCTGATACAAGTCAACCATGGCCAGAAAGAAGAAGGCTTCCGACTGCGAGAACGAAAGCGGCGCCGTGTCCGCCGGAGACGGACCCGGCGGCCGGTCGAACCGGATCGCGTCCCGGAGCGCGGCGGCGATCGCGCCGGGACCGAGCCAGGCCGCCACGCGCCATGCTCCCCCCCCGGGGCGGTCGCCTGGCCGATCGATCGACACGTATCCGCCCGATGCTCCGCCCGCCGTGAAGAACGCCCTCGTCTCGGCCGCCGCGCCGGTCCCCCACTTCACCGTGACTTCGTATTCCGGCCGGGCGAGGACGGAGACAACCGGCCGAAGATCCTCCCGGACCGACGGAGGCGTGCCGTCGACGATCCACCCGGCCTTCGCCAGCTCCTGGATGGAATCGATCACGCGGGGATCTCCCGAAGCGTCGCCGCGGAGAGGCGAATGGGGATAGGAAACCTCGCGCGCGAGCGCCGCCAGGGCCGCGGCGGACCCCTCGGGAAGGAGCATCTGGATGACGCTCGGGGAAAAAGCCGCCCCTTTGTCCCTTCCCCAATCGAAGCGGAACGCCCGGCCGGCTCCGCCGCGTTCCTTCCCCCGTTCGGGACTTCGTCCGGCCAGAAGCGTCGCGAGATCGTCCAGGGTGTCCCGAATCCGGATCCCGTGCAACAGGAGAACGAAGACAGCCCCGAACCCGGCCGCGCCCGCCGCCGCCGCGGTCGCGGCCGCGATCCTCCAGTCCGGAACGGGGGGCACAACCTCCGCCACGGCCTCCGGTCCGACCGGCGCCTCTTCCGACGGCTCGGTGACCAGCCCGGGCTTTCTCAGGTCAACCCGCCGAGGGCCGATTTTCACGGGAAGTCCGATCCCGATCCGTTGATTTCGCCCGGCGTCGCGCGGAACGAAGGCGCTGGCGTACGGATCGATCTGGACTTCCGCGTTGGTCTGGTTCTCGAGCTCGATGAGGAAGCGCGAGTAACCTCCCGCGCTCTTCGCCTGACGGATCCGCACCACTCCCCGATCGACCGCGTCGCCAAGCAACAGCGTTTCGGGCTCGGCGGCTGTCGCGCCTCTTCCCGGACCGCACGCGGCGAGAATCAGCACAGCGAGGCCCGCCCGCCGCATCCAGGCGCGCGGGCCAGGTCCAGCCGACGCGGCGGCCGGCGATCTCACGCCGTCTCCCGGCCGCGGACCGGAACGCTCTCGCGCACCATTCGTCCCATGGCGCTCCCCAGGGAAAAGCCGGCCAGCCATCCCGATGAGCCGGCCAAGAGATAAAGGAGAACTCCCTGGCGCGCGTCTCCGGCGACCAGGAGGGCCTGGCTCAGGACCAGGAACGACATCCAGACAGCGACCATCAACGCCATCCCCCGGTGGTAGACCCGGCCGGGGTCGACGGGGGCGTCGATCCTCAGGGCCGGCACGGAAAATCCTAGGACGAGACTCGCCACGATCACGATCTTCCACCAAGGGGCCGCGCCCGAGAAGGGAGCAGCGCGGAGGTACAACCCCGTCACGGAGAGTGCGGCGAGGGCCAGCGTCAGGCGGGCGGCAATCGTCGCCCCGCGCATTCTCGGGGCGATGGCCAACAGCCATACGAAGGCGAACACGACCGCGGCGGCGGACAAGACGATCCCGATGCCCAGAATCCCGATCCCGACGGACGACATCACGTACTGCAGGCTGTCCCTGAAGTCCATCAGACTCTCCGCGACATCACGGCCGAAACGAAGCGCGACACCGCCTCCTCCAGGCCGTCCCGCAGCAGGGCGACGATCCCGAGGCCCGCGACGAACCGCACGCCGCGGGAAAAGCGGCCCCGGATGAACGCCTGCGCCAGACGCGGGCCGCCGATCCAGGCGAGGCTTTGCCCGATGACCGACGCGGGATCGGGCGTTCCGACCACGATGACCAGAAGAGCGAGAACGGCAAGCGTCAGGTTCGTGAGTACGATCGGCCCGAATGCCCCGGCCATGCGGCCCAGGACGATGACCGGATTCCAGCGGGCGGGATCCGCTTTGCCGGCCGCGGCCTGAACGAGGGCCTGCTGATCGGGCGCCAGCGACGCCCACCGCTTGTGCCCTTCGGTGTACCAGACGCCCTGCTGAACGTCTCCCTGTCTCCAGCGCGACGGGTGGGTCATGTACTCGTCGAAGATCTCTCGCAGATAGGGCCGAAGATCCGTCGCGCGAGTCCGCGAGAGCGTGTGCGGCTCGCCCGCGCGGGGGGCCGCCCGGCCGTTGTCCAGAGAGAACGACTCGAACTCGTCGGCCCGCCTCTCGCCGGGGGCGAGCTTCAACGCGGGCGTCACTTCCAGATACCGCATCGGTTTTACGGGAACGGACCGGGAAATGACGAACGCGGAGGCCGCCGCAGCCGCGGCGGCTGACACAATCAGGACCGATCCCCAGACGAAGGCCCGGCGAACGCGCGCGGAGAGGAGAGGACTATCCATCTCCCGCCCCCTGCCCCTCCTCCGCCGTTCCGCCAGCCCCCGGAACCGCGGCCGACTCCGCGCGCGCGGGACGGCTCCGCCCGCGGAGGACCCGGCCGAGAAGCGCCAAGTGAAGGGATGCGACCGCGGCCGTCGCGAAAACCGCCGCGCCGAGCGAGCGGGGGGAGAGGCTCCCCGTGATGATCGCCGCCATCTGCATCAGGAGGAAAAGCCCGGACCAGAGAAACATCGGGCCCAGCGGGGCGGAGATTTCGATCCCCGCGGGCCCGGCCGTCACATCCGCGCCGAGAGACCAGCCCGCTCCGGCTCCCACGCCCACGATAACGAGCAGAATCCACAGAGAAGGCGCGAGCGGATTTCCCAGAATCGCTGTGTAGCCGACCAGCGCCGCCGCGGGGAAAGCGGCCCCGAGCAAAAGACCGGGAATCGACGACCTGAACGCGCGGCGGAACGCGAAGAGGAGCAGGACGGACGCCGCCAGAAAGAAAAGAAATCCAAGAAGGGCGATCGTCTTCCAGAAGACGGCAACGATCACGATATTCTCCTTCTCACAAACCCGCCATGCTCTTGAGGACGGCGTCGATCCCTTCCTGGATCTCCTCGCTCCCGCGCGTTCCCCGGAAGAAAGAGAAGACGAGGACGAATCCCTCCCCTCCCCTGGCGAAAGAAACGAGGACGACGTCCCGGCGCTTTCGGCCTTCCTCGACGAACATCTCTTTCACGTGGGCCTTCCGCCCGCCGACGCGGATATCGCGCCCTCGTTCCTTCTTCGCGTAGTGCCCTTTGGAGAGTCCCTCGGCGAACTCGTCGGCCATCCGCGAGGTATCTCCGCCGTGCCGCGCGGGGCCGTGGAAGATCGTGAGGGCCGGCGCCGGCAGGAGGCCCGGATCTCCTGGAGGATCGAGCTGACGGACCTCGGCGAGCGCCCAATCCCGCGGGACGCGGAACGAGAGTCCCGCCGAACGCGCGGGCCGGGTCTCCACCCTCGGCATCGGGGGAACGTCGACGAGGAATTCCTGCTTCGCGACGGGAAAACCGTCCAGGAGGACGAGGGCCGTCCATTTCCCGGCGAGGCGGTTCACGCCGGCGTACCGGTTGAACCCTCCCTGGGGCGCGAGCGAAAAGACGGCCGTTCCGGAGGCGCTTAGCACCTCGCCCCGGTTGAAGAACCGCCCCTGTCCGTTCGGGTCGTACCACTCTACCCGCACGCGATGGACGAAGCGGGGATCGATCCCTTCGAAGAGCACGGCGAGCGCGGCCGAGGGGTCGCGCGCCGTGATCGGTCGGCCGCTCCCGATAATCGCGCCGTTCCGGAATTCCCTGCCGATCGAGAGACCGACAACGCTCCTCTTCGAGTTCTCGCGGGCGCGGGCCAGGGGCGCGAGAACCTGGGCGCCGTACCGCTCCGCCGTCTCCCGCGAGGTCTCCAGCCGGACGCCACGAGCCGCCGCTTCAGCCCTGAGGCGCGGCAGGGTCCCTTCCACCCGCGCGATCCTTTCGCTCGCCGCCGGGTGGTCGGAGAGGATCCAGTGCTCGCCGCCCCCCTTTCCGGCTGACAGATCCCGGAACATGCGGAAGGTCTCGGCCATCCCTTCCGGATCGTATCCGGCCTTGGCCATGTAGGCGGCCCCGACGTCGTCGGCTTCGCGCTCATGGTCGCGGCTGTATCCCAGGGCGAAGAGGTTGACGATCCCAAGGGCCGCTTCGAGCGAGCGCGCCGCGGACTCCGACTTGACGGCCGCCCCAGCGGCCGCCGCGCCGAGCGAGATCAGGAGCGACGTCTGGACCTTCTTGGCAATGTGCCGGCCCGACGAATGGCCGATCTCGTGCGCGATAACGGCGGCGAGTTCCGCCTCGGACTTGAGGCCCTCGAGGAGGCCGGTGTAGATGAAGATCTGCCCCCCGCCCGTCGTAAAAGCGTTGACCTTCGGCGACGCGATGACGTGAAAGGTGTACGGAAGGTTCGGCAGGTGCGTGTGAGGGACAATCCGGCGGCCGACCCGCTCGACGGTCCGCTGAACGCCGGGATCGGGATAGGGATCCTGGACCTCGAGAACGGCCCGCGCGTTCTCGATCCCCATCTGCGCCTCGGTCTCCGGCGGGATCAGGAGGAACTCCTCCTTCCCCGTGATGGGACTGGTCGAGCAGGAAAGGACCGCGGTCGAAAGGACCGCGGCGAGAACGAGACTGGGCCGGATCTTCACGCCCCGGATTATATCATCGAACACCTGCACCGCCTCCTCCTTGCGATCTGGCCTCTTTCAGCACCGTGAAGAGACGGCGGGAGTAGGAAAGAAGCGTCCTCGCCGAGAGGTCGTGATCCAGCCACAGGCTCCGCGAGATCTCCGGGATGCCCTTCATCCGGTGGATGGCGACGAGCTTCTCCCGCCGGCCGTCATCCCGATAGAAGAAAGCCTGGAGCCGCCCCATGACGGCGTACCGGCGGTCGAACGCTCTTTTCCATTCCGCCGCGTAGGCCCCCCCGATCCGGCCCGGCCGCGCGGAATTGTCGCGGATCGCGCGGGCGGCGATCTCCCCGCTCTTCATGGCGTAGTAGATCCCCTCGCCGGACGTCGGCATCACGAGCCCGGCCGCGTCTCCGAGGAAGAGGACCGGTCCCGCGTACATGGACGGACGCGCCATCCCGATCGGGCCGATCGGAATCGGGAAGACCTCCCTGCGGAGGATCGGCCTGTCCGCCAGATCGGACCCGATCGACCGCTTGAGCGTGGAGAGGAGTCTCGGAAGCGACCGCGCCCGGGAGAGGGCCGTCCCCGTCCCGATCGTCAGCGTCTCCCTCTTGGGGAAGACCCAGCCGTAGAAGTCGGGCGAGACGTCCGCCCGGAAATGGAACTCGCACCGCTCCCCCCAGCGGGCGGCGAGCGGCGGCGAAAGCTCCATCCATTCCTGGATCCCGAAGCAGGTGCGCTCGACCGCGCGGCCGAGCGATCTGGCGACGACCGAGTTCGCCCCGTCCGCAGCGAGAAGGATGTCCCCGCCGATCTCCGTCGTCCGGCCTCCGTCCGTCGTGACGCGAACGCCCGGCGACGGATCGACCCACGCCCGCGTAACGTTTCCGTGCAGGATCTCGGCGCCGGCCGCGCGCGCCATTTCTCTCAGCATCGAATCGAAGACTTGGCGGCGAACCATGACGAGGATGGAATCGTCCAGCGCGATGTCCGCCCTCGCGCCCCTGGGAGACACGAGCGTCAGCGTCCGGATGGACCGTTCGATCACGGAGGAAGGAATCCCGAATTCGCCGAACGCGGCGAGGGAAACGCCGCCCCCGCAAGGCTTGGCGCCCTGGGGGGCCCGTTCGACCAGCGTCGTCTCGATCCCGGCGAGGGCGAGGTCGCGCGCCGCGATCGCCCCCGCGGGCCCTCCGCCCACGATCAGGACTCGCATCTCACTCCCGAAACCGTTCCAGATCCCTCACAACCTCCGCCGCCCGCGAAGAGACCCGCCTCAGGATCTCCTCTCCCTTCGCCGCGGAGGCTTTCGCCGGGTCTCCCCAGACCCCGCCCTTCCAATAGAGCGTTTTCTTCCGGACAAGGACCGACTCCGGGAACGTCGGATACTCCTTCTTGGCCGTCCCCGTCACCAGGCCGGGCGCGATCGCCAGAAGGCACGAAGTCTCCATCTCCCCCGCGTGGCTGTCTCCCTTCGTCTCGACGAGATCGGCCGTCTCGGACTTCATCAGGTCGTACGCCGAGAGAAGCGCGACCCGGATGTCCGGAAGGGCAAAGAGCATCTCCTCTCCCACCTCGCGCATGGCGTTCACGTGCAGGCCGCCGGCGTGCCCCGTGAGAAGGACGAAGGACTTCATCCCCTGGGCGTGGAAACCGCGGACCAGGTCGCGGAGAAGCGCCCGGAACGTGTCCGGCGAGATCCCCACCGTTCCGGGATGGAGCGCCGTGCTCGTGCAGACCCCGTAAGAGAGCGCCGGGGCGACGAGCGCCCCCGTGTCCGCGGCCGCCCGGCGGGCGATCTCGCGCGCGATGATCGTGTCCGCGTCGAGCGGGAGGTGCGGCCCGTGTTCCTCGGTCGAGCCGAGGGGAATGATGACCGTCCGCCTCTTCCGCCGCGCGCGGGCGAACTGCGTCATCGTCAGGTCCGCGATCTCGGACGAGGCTTGTTTCCGCCGCTCCGCTCTCTTGGAAGGCCGCTCTTTCCTATTCACCTATTCACCTATTCACCTATTCACCTATTCACCGATTCACCGGTTCACCTATTCACCGATTCACCGCCTGTGCTCGGGGATGCGGACGGTCACGACCGGGCAGGGCGCGTCCCGCACGACGCGCTCCGCCGTGCTCCCGAAGATCAAGTGGTCCACGCCCCGCCGGCCGTGCGTCCCGATGACGATCAGGTCGGCTTTTACGTCCCGGGCCGTCCGGATGATCTCCTCGTAGGCCGTCCCGTGGGCGATCCGCGTCTCGATCGCCTTCACGCCGGAGACCTCGGACTTGAGCTTCTCCATCTCCCGGGCGGCGCTTTTTTCAAGGTCGTCGAACATGCGGCTCACGGCCTCCGGGGGAACGTACCACCGGGCCGCGGGGACGTCCGGTACGACGTACAGGAGAACCAGGACCGTCTTGTAGTCGCGGGCCAGCGTCTCCGCGTACGAGAGCGCCGCGCGCGAACCTTCGGAGAAGTCCGTCGGATAGAGTATTGTCTCGATCTTCATTTGGGTCCTCCCCCGCGCGTCTTCTTCTTCGACCTTCGACTCTTGATCTTCGATTTATCCATTCCGCAATTCATCTCGAACAGGAGCCGCAGTCCTTCCAGCGTGAGATCGGGGACGATTTCGCGGATCGACCGGCAATGCCGCGCCACGACCCCCGCGAGCCCGCCCGTCGCCACGCCCAGCGGCTTTCCTCCCAGCTCCCGCCCGAACCGGGCCGCCAGCCCATCGACCAGCTCAGCCGTCCCGTAGACGATCCCCGACTGCATCGCCGTCACCGTGTTCGTTCCGATGGCCCGGAGCGGCGCGGCCAGCGGAATGCGCGGTAGCTTCGCCGTCCGGGCCGAAAGGGCGTCGAGGCTGACCTCGATGCCGGGGAGAATCGCCCCGCCCTTGTAAACGCCTTCGGCCGTGACGGCGCAGAACGTGGTCGCCGTGCCGAAGTCGACGACGACGAGCGGGCCCCCGAACCTGCGGAACGCCGCCGCCGCATTCACGAGGCGGTCGGCTCCCAATTCGTCGGGCCGGTCGATGTCGAGCGTGAGGCCCGTCTTCCAACCGGGCTTGACGACCTCCGTCGACACCCCGAAAGACCGGAACACCGCTTCCACCAGGACCGCTTCCAGCGGCGGAACGACGGAGGAAAGGACGGCCCGACGGACGCTGCGCGTCAGTTCCGCGGCCGAGAAGAGGCCCCCCAGGATCAAAGCGTACTCGTCCGCCGTCCGGTCCAGTTTCGTCCCGATCCGCCACGATCGAGAGAGCGTGAGGCCGCCGAAGACGCCCGCAACGATGTTCGTGTTCCCAATATCGATGGCGAGAAGCATCGTCTCCTATGCCCCAGTAAGGTCACCAGAGCGATTGTAAATTGAAAATTGTAAATTGGAAATTTCAAAGTGAAAGGCTGGACAAAAAGTGTAAATCGCAAAGCGGGGAACTTCTTTTCCGTTCTTTCGCTTTCCAATTTCCAATTTCCAATTTTCAATTTTCAATGAGCCTCTCGTGGTCCTAAAGGCGGGGTTGAAGAACCCCTCCTTGGAAGGCGGGGATTCTCCGACCTCTAAGGTACTCTTCGTTATTTGCATTCGCGCGCCTTGACCCCGCCCCAAGGGGCGGGGATTGCGGCGCACTTTGCGGTTCTTCAAGACGTCCCCGCCTCCGAAGAGAACGCTTCCCCCGCCAGGGAGACGTCTCCGGAGACGACGCGGCTGATTGTCCCGTCGGCCGCCTCGACCAGGAGGAAGCCTTCGTCGTCGATGCCCCGCGCCGTGCCGCGGACGACCCGCTCGTGCTCGCGGACGCTCACTTCCTGACCGACCATGTCGGAGAGGCCCTCCCATATCTCGCGGAACGGCTCGAATCCCTCTCTCAGGTACCGGGCGTAGGCGTGATCGAGAGAGTCGATGACCACCTCCAGGATATTCTGGCGCGACAAGGGACCGCCGGCCGCGTCGGCGAGCGACGTGGCCATACGGCGGATCTCTTCCGGAAAACCGTCGGGGTCCGGGTTGACGTTGAGGCCGATCCCAATGACCACGTGGTCGATCGTCCGGCCCGTCGCGGCCATCTCGGTGAGAATCCCGCCGGTCTTGCGCCCCCCGATCCGGAGATCGTTCGGCCACTTGAGCTGGACGGGAATGCCTGTCTCGGTCCGAAGACCGGCGGCGAGGGCCGCGGCCGCCACGAGCGTAAGCTGGGGGG
>MHEK01000084.1:14557-23822 GCA_001803795.1 Nitrospirae bacterium RBG_16_64_22 | reverse complement strand
GGGGGGGAATCGGCGGACGCAAGAGGACGGAGAGCGTCAGGCTCTTTCCCGGCGTGGAGAGCCAGCTTCGTCCCAGGCGGCCGCGGCCCCGCGTCTGCCTCTCCGCAAGAACGACGATCCCTTCGGGGTTTCCCAGGCGCGACAGGGAATGGGCGACCTCGTTCGTCGAGGACACCTCGCGCTCATAGATGAGCGTGTGCCCGATCGCCTTGCCTTGACGGGACGCCACGATCTGATCGGGAAAGAGAGCGTCGAGCGGATCCACGGACCGCCTCCCTGGTGCGGACTGCCTTGAGGACTCGGACCGGCATTCTACCGAATCGCCCGCGGAGGCGCAACGACGACAAATGACGAACTTTTCGGATTGTAAATTGTAAATTGTAAATTTTCAAATCGGGCTTCTTGTTCCTTCGTTTTCCAATTTCCAATTTCCAATTTCCAATCTACGACATTTTCGCCCTTTCACCGATTCTCCAAACTTGTAGACACCTTTCTCCCCGGTGGGATATATTGCATTCATCACCTGACCCGTTTCCGGCGCCGCTTGGGCCGCCGGTTTAAGGAGGATCTTCCAATGAAAGAACAGATCGAGTCCGTCCTTGAAGCGATCCGCCCGGCCCTCATGGCGGACGGGGGGAACGTCGAGCTCGTGGGCGTGGAAGGAAGCACCGTGAAAGTCCGGCTCCAAGGCGCCTGCGGGACCTGCCCGTCCTCGACGTACACGCTCAAGCTTGGGATCGAACGGATGCTCAAGGAACACGTTCCCGGCGTCGAGGAAGTCGTCGCGGTCTAGCCTTCCGCCGACTTGGACATCCTCACCGCGGCAGTCATCGCCCTGATCGCCGGAGGCCTCGTCGGCCTCCTCGTCTGGGTTTTGGCCCGTCCCCGCCAAGCCGACCCTTCCGTCGTTCTGCTTCAGGAGCAGGTCGACCGGCTCCGGACCCAGCTCGGCGAGTCCCTCTCCGGCGTGTCGCGCGACGTGGGCGACCAGCTCGGCCGCGTGACTTCGCTCGTCAACGACCGCCTCCGGGAGAGCGCCGAGCTTCTGCACAAGACCCATTCCACCCTCGGCGAACGCCTCGACAACGCCGCCCGCGTCGTCGGCACCGTCCAGCAGGGGCTGGGACGCCTCGAAGAAGCGACCCGGCACATCCACGCCGTCGGAAAGGACATCGCCTCCCTTCAGGATATCCTCAGGGCGCCGAAGCTCCGCGGGGGACTGGGCGAGCTTCTCCTCGGGGACTTCCTCCAGCAGATCCTCCCCCCCAATCACTACCGGCTCCAGCACGCGTTCAAGAGCGGCGAGAAGGTCGATGCCGTCATCTCGGTCGGAGACGGTCTCGTGCCCGTCGACGCAAAGTTCCCCCTGGAGAACTTCCGGCGGCTGATGGCCGCGGCGGACGAGGACTCTCGAAAGGCGTCTCGAAAGGCGTTCGTGGGCGACGTCAAGAAGCACATCGACGCCATCGCCACGAAGTACATCCTCCCGGACGAGGGGACTTACGAGTTCGCCCTCATGTACATCCCCGCCGAGAACATCTACTACGAGACGATCATCCGCGACGAAGCCTTCGGAGGCGAGAAATCGCTCTGCGAGACGGCCCTGTCGCGCCGCGTGATCCCGGTCTCCCCCGCCTCTTTCTACGCCTATCTGATGGCCATCGTTCTGGGGCTGAAGGGGATGCGGGTGGAGAAGGAGGCCCAGGCGATCATTCAGCACCTCGGACGCCTGCAGACGGACTTCCTCCGCTTCCGGGACGACATCCGGCTCGTCGGCAAGCACCTCACGAACGCCCAGGCCGCTTTCACCGACGCGGAGAAGAGGATCGACCGCTTTGGAGATCGGTTGGGAGAACTCGGCTCGATCGACAGTCTCCCGCTTCCTCCGCCGGGGCAGGCGTGAGACTGACGTTCTACGGCGCGGCAGAGACGGTCACCGGCTCGTGCGCTCTTCTCTCCGCCGGCAAAGGCGCGCAACTCCTCGTCGATTGCGGGATGTTCCAGGGGTCGGCGGCGCTCAGGGACCGGAACGACGACCCGTTTCCCTTCGATCCCGGGTCGATCGACGGCCTGGTCCTCACGCACGCTCACATCGACCACAGCGGCCTTCTCCCAAGACTCGTCCGCGAAGGGTTCAAGGGGCGCATCTACGCGACCCGGGCCACGTCCGACCTCTGCCGGATCCTTCTCATGGACACGGCCCACATTCAAGCGGCCGACGCCCAGTGGCAGAACCGGCGGCGGCTTCGGGCCGGCCAGCCGCCCGTCCTCCCGCTCTACACGACGGAGGACGTCGAACGGTGTTTCCGCTTCTTCAACGGCGTGGGCTACGGCGAACGCGTCGAGGCCGGCGGGGGGGTCGATCTCACCTTCCGCGACGCGGGGCACATCCTTGGGTCGTCGTTTGTAGAAGTTCGCGCGAAGGCCGGAAAAACCTCCCGAACGATCGTCTTCTCGGGAGACCTCGGCATGCGGAACCGGCCCCTCCTGAACGACCCCGAACTTCCGGCGGAGGCGGACTTCGTCGTCATTGAAAGCACCTACGGCAACCGTCGTCACAAGGACAGGGAAGCATCCCTCGACGAACTGGCCGCCGCGATCCGCGAGACGGTGGAGCGGGGCGGCAACGTTCTCATCCCAGCCTTCGCCGTCGGACGGACGCAGGAAGTCCTCTTCGAGATACAGCATCTCACGCGCCAAGGCCGGATCCCCCGCCTGCACCTCTACGTGGACTCTCCGCTCGCGATCGCCGCGACGGAGATCTATCTCCGCCACCGTGAATCGCTCGATGAAGAAACCCGCGCGCTCCTCGAGCGGCGCGACGCGCCCGGCCCGCGCCCGACGCTCCACCTCGTGGAGTCGGTCGAGGAATCGCGTGCGCTCAACCGGGTCGAGTCCGGCGCCATCATCGTTGCCGCCTCGGGGATGTGCGAAGGGGGAAGGATCGTCCACCACCTCAAGCACAACCTGTGGAGGCCCGAGTGCAGCATCGTCTTCGTCGGGTTTCAGAGCCGGGGAACGCTGGGACGCCAGATCGTGGACGGAGCCGAATCGGTCTCGGTTCTGGGGGAGGAGATCGCCGTTCGTGCGCGCGTGCACACGATCGGGTCCTTCTCCGCCCACGCGGACCAGGCGGAACTCCTCTGGTGGCTCGGCCACTTCACGAACCCGGCGCTTCGCGTCCTCGTCAACCACGGGGAACCCGACGCCGCCCGGGCCCTGGCCGGCCAAATTCGGAAGGCCCATCCCTGGCGCGTTCGCGTCCCGCGCGCCGGGGAGAGCCTGGAGGTCTAGAGGGAGAGCGATTGGAAATTGTAAATTGGAAAATGGAAATTTGAAATTGGAACGTTACCGGCCCATCTACCCGGCCGGCTAGACGATGATATCTTCCCGCACGCCGGAGAGGATGAACCGCCAAGTCGGGTAGTCGTCGGCCAGGCGCCGGAACAGGGGGCTCTCGCGATGTGCCCCCACGACGCCGTAGAACCTCCTGCCGACGGCGGCGTAGAAATTGATGTTCATCCGCCTTCTCCGGAAGACCTCGGGAAAAATACCCTGGTAGAAGAGGATCTTGTCCGCGGCCGCCTGGTAAGCGTCCAGTTCGGACAGAACGGCTTCGATCTCGCGCACCAGGAGGTCCACGACCCGGTCCAGCGCCCCGCCGTCCCGGAAGGCCCGCGCCGGATTCACGTGCCGGGTCAAGACGTCCGAAAGGTACTCGAGCTCCAGGAACCGCGCGTCCGCGTCGACTCCCTCACGCCCGCAGACACGCCGGATCTTCTCCTGAAAAAAAGGCTTGGCGTCTCCCAGCAACTCAACCATTTCCCGAACCTCGCCTCCTGCCCGTCATATCGTCCCGGTCCGGCCGAAACTTGACAAGTACTTGGGCGGCCAGGCCGCAGGCGCTAGTCCTGGCGGACCCGGCGGCTCAATCCCTTCCCCGAGAACCACGTCTTCCCCGGCTTTCCCTGCAGTTGGGCCAGGGCGGTCTCGTGCTCCTTGATCGCCGCCTGAATCTGCTGAAAGAGGGCGCTTGCTTCCTCCTGCTGGGTCGTAATAATTCCAAACAGCTTCTCGTAGTTTCGGGCCAGGTCCCCGAACACCGACCGGATCTTTTCGACGTCGACGTTCAACTGGTTGACCTGTGCCGCCACTTCCCGGACGCCATCGGCCGAAGACGTCCCCGCCGTCCTGAGCCGAGCGGCAACCTCGCGTTCGACGGCTTGGCGGATCTCGTCGGCCAGGCGGCCTTGAGCCGTCGCGGTGATCCCCTCGTCGTCAACCACAGCGGGGGCCGCAACGGGCGCAGACGCCGCCGGGCCGGGTTCCCACGCCTTTGCAGGCTCCGCGGCCCTGTCCTCGACGCCCTCCGCCGTCTCAACGTCCTCCTCGACCACCTCGCCCTCGAATATCCCGGAAGACGCCTCCGGAGCGCCGGCCGTCTCCGGCATGCCGGTCGACAGCGGCTCCACAGCGACGGACCCTCCCATCGGACCAGGGAGACCGCGCTCTGACACCGCCGCCACTGGAGGAGCCGGCGCCTGGACAACAGCCCCCGGCCCCGCCGCCGAAGCCGCAGGACCGCCGAACTGATGCTTCTTTCCCAGCTCCTTGATCATGATCCGGGCGATCTCTTTGAAGGTCTCGATCACGCCCCGGCCGGTCGTCGCGACCGCTTCGAAGAAAGGGACCCGGCGATCGTTGAGGCGCGCCTCCATTTCCTCGATAGATGAGAGGTTGTCCAGGTCACGCTTGTTGTATTGCAGAACGAGCGAAATCGTGTCGGGGTCGAGACTGTTGATGCGGAGGTTTTCTTTCAGGTTCTGAAACGACTCGACGTTCCGCTCCATCATCTCCTTCTGTGAATCCGCGACGAAGATCACTCCGTCGGCCCCCTTGAGCACGAGCTTCCGGGTCGCGTTGTAGTAGACCTGCCCGGGAACCGTGTAGAGCTGGAAGCGGACGCGGAAGCCGCGAATCATCCCAAGCTCCATCGGGAGGAAGTCGAAGAAGAGGGTCCGGTCCGTCTCGGTGGCGAGAGAGATCAGCTTTCCGCGCGTCTGGGGGTTGAGTTTCTGATGGATATTCTGGAGGTTGGTCGTCTTGCCGCACAATCCCGGCCCGTAATAGACGACCTTGAGGGTGATCTCCTTCGTGGCATAGTTGAACAGAACCATTGAATCCTCCCGGGTCCGGCTCTAGCCGTGCCCCACGATGTACACGCTGTCCCGAACCTCGTGCTTCACTCGGTACATGGCCTCGTCGGCCAGACGAATCAGGTCTTCCTTCGATTTTGCGTGGTCCGGATACGCCGCGATCCCGCAGCTCGCCGTCAGCCGGATCTGAAGGCCTTCCCCCTTGAGGAACGTGTGCCCGGCGATCGAACGCCGGACGCGCTCCGCGATCGCGAAGGCCGCCGCCGGGTCGGTCTGCGGAAGCACGACGACGAATTCATCCCCCCCGTAGCGGGCCACGACATCGATGCTCCGGATGTTGTGGAGGAGGATCTGAGCCACCTCGACCAGCACGCGGCTCCCCATCAGGTGGCCGTGCTGGTCGTTGATCTCCTTGAAATGGTCCAGGTCGATGAAGATAAGGGAGACCGACGCCCCGTGCCGCCGGGCCCGCTCGATCTCCACCTCGAGCGTCCGCGCGAGGTACCGCATGTTGAAGAGGTTCGTCAGATCGTCGGTCACGGCCAGGTCGGCCATCTTCTGGTAGATTCGGGCGTGCTCGACGGCGATGGCGGCCTGATCGACCAGCTTGAGGAGGAGATCCAGGTCCTTCTTCCCGAACGATTCCCCGCTTTTCTTGTTGATGACCTCGACGACGCCGATGACCCGCTCCTTGCTGATGATCGGCACGGCCATGACGGAACGGGTCGTGAATTTCGTCTTCTCGTCGAACCCTGAGAAGAAGCGCGGATCCTTGCGGACGTCGGGCACGATGAGTGGAACGCCCTCCTGGGCCACCCAGCCGGCGATTCCCTGTCCTTTCTTCAGCCGCTTCTTCTCGAGTTTCTTGCCTTTCTCGCCCGTGGCCACCTCGAACACGAGGTCTTGCCGCTCCTCGTCGACCAGAAGGATGGACCACGCTTCGCCCTGGATGAGGTCCCGCGTCTTGTCCATCACCGTCTTGAGAATGGCCTTGAGATCAAGCGTCGACGTGAGGGCTCGGCCGACATCGACGTAGAAGGCGAGCTCTTCGGCCTTCCGGTCCATTTCCTCGCGCATCCGGTCGATCTCGACCTTGTGGCCGGCGAGTTCATGGGCCAGACGGGCCATGCGGACAATCTGGCCCGCTCCCGCCTGCCGGCTCGCCAAAAGAACGCCTTGCCGCGCCAGCCAGGCGGAGAGTCCCCGCGCGTTTCCGTTGTCCGACAGGACCACGAGTGGAAGAGATTCGATCTTCTTGCGGAAAGAGGGCCAGCCGCGCCAATTGGGCGCGGCGACGAGGAAAGACCTGTCGAGAATGACCGCGTCGTACGGAACGCGGTCGATGCAACCGACCGCCTTCGCGGCGCCGGTTACGAGGTCAACGCGGTGTCGGGAGAGCCGGAGAAGGGACTGAAGATCCTTTCCCGCTGTCTCCGGTCGATCAAGAAAAAGGAGGCGCACACTCCACTCCCTGGGTGGCCGAACTGGAACATCGACGCTGTAAATATAGCAATTTCAAGGGGAAGCTACAAGGTGGGAAAAGAACCTCTACGGTGGGAGCAGGGGGTCCGGAGCCAAAAAAAACCAACGAACGTTCTTCATCTCTGAACTCCGAAATCTCAGCCTTCCACGCTCACGCACCACAGCATTTCTTGTACTTCTTCCCGCTCCCGCACGGGCATGGGTCGTTCCGGCCCACCTTCTTCTCCCTCCGGACGGGTGCAACCGCGACCGCCGCCTCCTCGCCCCTGTTGTAGCTCATCTCCGTCCGGGGCGCGGAAGGCGTCTGAGCCGCTTCCGGTTCGCGCACGACCTGGACGCGGAACAGGTACCCGACAACGGACTCCTCGATGCGGGCCTCCATGTCGTTGAACAGCTCGAACGCCTCTTTCTTGTACTCCACCAGCGGGTCTTTCTGCCCGTACCCGCGAAGACCGATGCCCTCCTTGAGGTGGTCCATCGACAGGAGGTGGTCCTTCCACTGGCCGTCCAGGATCTGGAGAAGGCTCATCCTCTCGATGTACCGCAGCACATCCGGGCCCGCCTCGCGCTCCTTCTCCTCGTAGCGCGCCGACGCCTTCTCCCAGACGAATTCGCGAAGGGCGTCGCGGGAGTCGGCATGCTCCAGAAGGACCGCCGGAGCGATCTCGACGGCGAACAGGCGCTCGATCTCCGTCGAAAGGGCGGCCGTATCCCATTCCTCCGGATGGCGGTCGTCCGGGCAGTGGGCGGCCGCCACGGAATCGACAAAGGCCTCGCCTATCCCCAGCACGTCGTCCTTGAGCGACTCCGCCCCCAGGATCTCCCGGCGGCGCCGGTACACCTCCAGCCTCTGCTTGTTCATCACGTCGTCGTATTCGAGCAGGTGCTTCCGCATCTCGAAGTTGTGGGCCTCGACCTTCTTCTGGGCGTTCTCGATCGCCCGCGTGACCATCCGGGCCTCGATGGGGACGCCTTCCTCCATCCCCAGCCGCTCCATGAGCCCCTTGATCCTGTCCGAACCGAAGATCCGGAGGAGTTCGTCCTCCAGGGACAGGTAGAACCGGGACGAGCCCGGATCCCCCTGGCGTCCCGACCGGCCCCTCAGCTGGTTGTCGATCCGCCGAGCCTCGTGCCGCTCCGTCCCCAGGATGTGGAGTCCGCCGGCCTCGATCACGATCTCCCGGTCCGCCGCGGACGCGGCCGCAAGCTCGGCCATCTCCGCGTCCCACTCCGCCTGTGTGTATTCCTGTCCCTGGAAGTGCCGGCGGCACAGTCCCTCCGCGTTCCCGCCCAGGACGATGTCCGTCCCGCGTCCGGCCATGTTCGTCGCGATCGTCAATGCGCCGCTCGCGCCCGCCTGCGCGACGATCTCGGCCTCCATCTCGTGGTACTTGGCGTTGAGAACCGTGTGCCGGACCCCGCGCTTCTTGAGGAGCGCCGACAGCCGCTCCGATTTCTCGATGCTCGTCGTTCCGACGAGGATCGGCTGGCCCTTCTCGTGACGCTCCACGATCTCCTCGATCGCCGCGGCATACTTTTCGCGCTCGGTCTTGTAGATAAGGTCGGCGTGGTCCCGCCGGACCATCGGCCGGTTGGTCGGGATCACGGCCACGTCGAGGTTGTAGATCTTGGCGAACTCGGCCGCCTCGGTGTCGGCCGTTCCCGTCATGCCGGCCAGCTTCTCGTAGAGGCGGAAGAGATTCTGGAACGTGATCGACGCGAGCGTCTGGTTCTCCTGGGCGATCTTGACGCCCTCCTTCGCCTCGATCGCCTGGTGCAGGCCGTCGGACCAACGGCGTCCGGGCATGAGCCGGCCCGTGAACTCGTCGACGATGACAACCTCGCCGTCCTTGATCATGTACTCGACGTCGAGGTGGTACAGCGTGTGGGCCCGGAGGGCCTGCTGAACGTGGTGGACCAGATCGATGTTGGCCGGGTCGTAGAGATTCTGGACGTCCAACAGCTCCTCGAGGCGGGCGTTGCCGGCCTCCGTGACGATGACCGTCTTGCTTTTCTCGTCCACCTGGTAATCGCCGTGCTCCTCGATCGCCTCGCCCATGACGCTCACCTCGCCCGTCCGGTCGCGTCCGCGCTTGAGCTTCGGCACGATCTTGTCGATCTTGTAGTAGAGGTCCGTGGATGCCTCGGCGGGACCGGAGATGATCAACGGCGTCCGCGCCTCGTCGATCAGGATGGAGTCGACCTCGTCCACGATGGCGTAGTGCGGCGCCCGCTGGACGTAGTCCGCCAGGTCGTACTTCATGTTGTCCCGGAGATAGTCGAACCCGAACTCGTTGTTCGTCCCGTAGGTCACGTCGGCGGCGTAGGCTTCCTTGCGCTGGGCGTCCGTGAGGCCGTGGACGATCACGCCCACGGAAAGCCCCAGGAAGCGGTAGATCTGCCCCATCCACTGGGAGTCCCGGCGGGCGAGGTAGTCGTTGACCGTCACGACGTGGACCCCCCGCCCGCTGAGAGCGTTCAGGTAGACGGCCAGGGTCGCGACGAGCGTCTTCCCCTCGCCCGTCCTCATCTCGGCGATCCGCCCCGTGTGAAGGACGATCCCGCCCATGAGCTGGACGTCGAAGTGACGCATCTTGAGGGTCCGCTTCGACGCCTCCCGGACGACG
>MHEK01000084.1:14300-14442 GCA_001803795.1 Nitrospirae bacterium RBG_16_64_22 | reverse complement strand
TTCGTCCCGAAGATCTTTTTTAGAACCACCTGGATCATCTGCCTGACACCAGTTATTCGTTATTGGTCAATGGTCATTCGTTATTCGTTATTGGTTATTCGTTATTGGTTATTCGCCAATCGCCATTCGTCATTGACCATTA
>MHEK01000084.1:13221-14214 GCA_001803795.1 Nitrospirae bacterium RBG_16_64_22 | reverse complement strand
ATGAACTTCTTCGGATTGACCGGCAGGTTGTTGACGTAGACCTCGTAGTGCAAGTGGGGGCCTGTCGTAGCACCGGTGCTGCCCACGTGAGCCACCTTCTGGCCGCGTCGGACGAACTGTCCTTCGGAGACCGTCACCCGCGAGTTGTGCCCGTACAGCGTCCGATACCCGTAGCCGTGGTCGACGACGACGTAACGCCCGTATCCGCCGTTCTCTCCCGCGAACGACACGATCCCGTCCGCCGTCGCCAGGACCGGCACCCCCGCTTGGGCCGCGATATCGATCCCCTGGTGAAACTCGATCTTCTTGTCGTGAAAAGGCGACGGGCGGTTCCCGTACCCGGACGTCATCCATCCGCGCACGGGCCAGCCGGAAGGGGTCGCGGCCATGAGCGACCGCCGCGTTTCGAAGTATTCGATCAGACGCTGGAAACTGACCTCCTGCCGGGAAGCCGTCTCCTGCATCTCCTTGATCTCCTTCTCAACCGGCTCAGGCAGGCCCCCTGACTCGCTCCTCCCCTCGTTCGCGAGGGCGGCCAGAGCCGCCTCCGGAGGGTTCTGCGGCGAGCCGCCGATTCCCACGAGCTGGGCCGCGCGGTCCGTTCCGGAAACGCCGGCCATCCGTCTGACCTTCAGGTCGAGGTCCTTGAGGCGCATCAACTGCCGGTCCATGTCCCCCAGACTCATCGTGAAAGACTGAAGCTGGAGTTGCTGGGCTTTCGTCTCCTTGCGAAGACCCTCAAGCTCCCAGACGCGGCCCGCCATGTCGACGTACTGGTAGGCCAGGAACCCGGTCAGGACCGCCCCGCCGATGCCCGCGGCCGAGAAAAAACGGAGAAACTTCTTGCGGATGGAGAGGCGCCGGACCGCTCCCTTGGCGCCGGGGACGAGGACGAGAGTGACGTATTCTTCAACCTTTTTGGCTTTCGAACTCAATGGCGTTCGCTCCGATGGCCGAAGAAACCGCGTTTTGATACCACACCCCCCACCGCCC
>MHEK01000084.1:0-13188 GCA_001803795.1 Nitrospirae bacterium RBG_16_64_22 | reverse complement strand
CCCCGTCAAGCGGAGAAATACAATGGCAATACAACTGATTGATTATACGGAGATTTCGACCGGCATCCCGGACGTCTAAGAGAAGATAACCGTCGTTTGCGGCGAAAGGAACCGGCTACTGAAAGACCGGGTCCTTCGACTCGATCAACTTGAGGAGAGCGTCGATCGCAGCCGGATCGAACTGTTTCCCCCTGTTCTCCCGGAGCTCCTTCAGGACAACGCCCCGAGACAGGGGCGGCCGGTTGGCGCGGGCCCGGCTCATGGCATCGTAGGCCTCCGCCACGCCGATGATCCTCGCCCCCTCGGGGATCTTGTCTCCGGCCAGCTCGTCCGGGTATCCCTTCCCGTTGTAGAACTCGTGATGGTGCCGGATCATCGCCCTGACGTTCTCGAAGCCCTCGATCACCGAGACGATTCGTTCGCTCTCCACCGGATGTTTCCGGATATGCTCCACCTCGTACCACGTGAGCCCGTCTTTCTTGGACCAGATCTGGTCGGGAAGGGCGATCATCCCGATGTCGTGGAGGATCGAAGCGTATCGAAGCTCCGCCAGACGCCGGGAATCGGTCCACCCGAGCCGGCGGGCGATCCGATCGCTGTACAGGGCGACCCGCTCGCAGTGCCCCTTCATGTGCGGATCACGGAGCTCAATCAACGAGGAAAGGATCGAGACCATCCGATCGTGGTTCGTCCGGACGATCTCCTCGATTCGCTTTTCCTCCGTCACGTCCGTAAAAGTCTGAATCGAGCCTTCGAACCGGCCGGTCTTCTCCACGAGGGGAGCCATGTTGATCCGGATCATCCGGTGCCGGCTTTCCCGGTCCACGATCTTCACGTCCAGGTTGACGATCGGCTCCCGCCGCGAAATCCCTTCCCGGATCCGGGCCTCGTCCTCGCCCTCCATCCGGAAGGCGCTGAAGTAGTCCTGCCCGAGCACCTCCTCGAACCGGTAGCCGGTGATCTCTTCCGCGCCGCGGTTGAACGACGTCACCTGGCCGTCCGGATCGAGAATGACCACGCCGGAGGGAACGGTGTCGTAGATCGCCTTCAAGATGGCGCCCTGCTCCTCGACGACTTCCTGCGTGAGCTGAAGCCGCTGGTGCGCCACGTCGAGCCGCCGAATCGCGTCGTGGATATCCGCCACGGGGCGATTATCCGGGGATGGCATTGCCGCCGCCTCCAAGGTCGATCCGTCCCTCCCTGGAGATACAGACCCCGCCTCATCCGGAGGCAGGATTGTTATTGGTCAATCGTTAATCGTCAATGGTCAATGATGGTCAATCGTTAATCGTTAATGGTCAGTGGTCAATAACGAATGACGAATAACCAATAACGAATAACCAATAACGATTGACCGTATTCTCACTCCTCGCCGGCCCTCGCCGTCACCTGGCCGATCCAGTCCAGGTACGATTCGGAGCCGGCCACGATCGGCAGAGCAATGATCTCGGGCACCGTGTACGGATGGCGGCCGCTCACGGCCTCGGCTACCCGGGCGAAGAGATCGGTCCGGCTCTTGACCACGAGGAGGACCTCCCCCTCGTCGCAGACTTCGCCTTCCCACGTATAGATCGAGCGGACGCCCGGGACGATGTTCACGCAGGCCGCGAGTCTCTTCTCCACGAGGTGCCGGGCGATCTTGACCGCATCTTCTTCCGCGGGAACGGTAATGAGAACGATAACCTTGTCAGTCTGGGCGCTCAACGAAGGATCCCTCCTACGGCGCCGGGATGTTGCGCGAGGGGCTTACGAAGACAATATACCATGATTTCAGGGGTTTTTCATACTGTCGGCCCGATCCGCCCACTCACACCCTTCCCTGAACGATCTTCGGAGTGATGAAGATCAACAGCTCCGTCTGTGAGTCGCTCTTGACGTCGCTCCGGAAGAGCCTCCCCAGGAGAGGGATCTTGGAGAGCCCGGGAATGCCGTGTTCGAGATCGGACTCGCTCCGCTGGAGGATGCCGCCGATGACGATCGTCTCCCCGTCCATGACCATCAGCGTGCTGTTCGCCTTCCGCGAGATGATCGTCGGAATCCCCTGGACCTGCCGGTTCCAGTCCGGCTCGTCCTTCTCCGTCTCGAGCTTCATCAGGACCCGCTGGTCGCTCGTCACTTGGGGAGTGACGGTGAGCCGGAGGAACGCATCGATCGTCTGGATCCCCGTCGTTTGCGGCGATCCGGGCGTCGGCGTCCCGGTCGTCACGGTCTGGATCGGGATCTTGACGCCCGACGAGATCTTCGCCTCGCCGTTGTTGAGCGTCATGATCCGGGGGTTCGAGAGGATGCGGCCCATCCCGGCATCCTCCATGGCCGATAGCTTGACGCCGAGCTGGAAGAAGTTTCCGATGCTCCCCAGCGTGAGTCCGATCGCGCCGTACGGATCGATCGATATGGGAAGGTTCACGGCGAAGTTGTCGCCGATCTGGCCGGACGCGCTGGTGGTTCCCGTCGCGCTCGACCCCACGATCCCCGAGGGGCCGGCCGCCTTCCCCGTCCCCGACGTGATCGCCGTATTCGGAAAGCGGTACGGAAGGGCCGTTCCGTGCGCCGCGTCCCGGGAGTACGCGCCGCCCCACTGGATCCCGAGCTGGTGAGCGAAGCTCTTCGTCGTCTCGACGATGCGGGCCTCGATCATGATCTGCGGCGTGACCGTGTCGAGCTTCGCCAGGAGAGTCGTCACCCGGTCCAGGTTCCGAGGAAAGTCCTTGGCAATGAGCGTGTTCGTCCGCTCGTCCACGATGAGGCTCCCCGCCTTGCTCGTCGCGGGCTTCAGCGCGCTCGTCAACTCCTTCGGCGTGGCGTAGTTGAACGCGAAGGTCCGGATCTCCATCCCCTCCTCGACCTTGTCCCCCGCCGGGACAACCCAGATGATGTTCCCCTGGCGGAGAGATGTGAGCCCCCGGCTGCGAAGAATCGCCTCGAGCGCGTTGTCGACCGTCACCTGCCTGAACGAGAGCGTCGCCTTCCCGGTCACTTCCTCCCCGACGATGATGTTGAGACCCGCCTCCTGGCCGAGCGCGCGCAGGACGTCCCGGACCTCCACGTCCCGGAACTCCATCGAGAAAAGACGCTCCCCGCCCCCCGGTCCCTTCCCCCCGTTCTGGGAAGCCGCCGTCGCCGAACTCTCCCCCGCTGGATCGGCAAGGAGGAGGATCAGCGCGACCAGAATCCCTCCCGCTCCCGACTGACGCGGCACGCAAACCCGGCGGATCGCTCTCAGCATAAGTCTCTCCTCGTTGCCGTTCGTCTCACGACCCGGCGTTTCCCGCCGGACCGGAGGCCGTCGGCTCTTTCCCGCCCGCCGCTCCCGGCGCCTGACTTCCCGCCGCAGGAGCTCCTCCCGGCGTCGCCATCGGGCCGATTCTCAGGTCGCTCTTCCCGGCGGAGTCGCGAAGGACGACGCGGTCCGGCCTGATCTCCACGACCTTCCTTCCGCCCACCGTGTCCCCGACGCGGACGAGCTGATCGTTAACGATCGCCACGGCCGACAGCGGGTTGTGAAGGATCGCCTTCAGCTCGAGGCCGACAGCCGGGCCCGCCTTAACCTTCCCCGGCGTGAAGTGCGGGGGGATGAACGGGTCCCGTCCCAGGGCCTCGGCGGGGGCGGTCAAACCCCTGACATCAGGCGGAAGGTTCAGGTCGAGAAGGGAAGGAGGCGCCGTCTCTCCCCGGGCGGGGCTCGCGCCGGAAAACGACAGCGCACAGAGCATTACGGCGCATGAAAGAACCATGGTCCGCGCGCCCGCGCGAGGAAGTCCATCCAGCGGTGACGACAAGCGACGGCTCCTCATGTCGAAAGGTTCGGACCTCATTTCGCCACGAACGCCCCAACCTCGAGTTCCGAGACCACGTCGGGGAGGGAGGCCGGCGTCGTCTCCATCTTCAAGCGGCGGGCCTCCAGGAACGGCTCGTGCGCCTCTATCAGGGCCAAGTATTTTCCCATGTCGGAAGTCCTTCCCCGAACCGAGACCTTGACCGTGAGTTCGCTGTACGTTCCCTTATCCACCGCGACCGACGGCACGAGACCGCGGACCTCGACGCCCGCCGCGTCCCGCAGGCGCAGGATCTCGTCCAGAACGGCCCCCGCGCCGTCACGCGGGTGGAGGAGCACCGGCGCCGCCGAGGGCGTCGGCGTCCCGCCGGACTTGATCCGCGCAAGCTCGCTCCGCGCGGCCGCCAAGGTGGCGGAGAGAACCTCCATCTCGGTCTTCGCCTGCAACAACTCGGCCGTTGCCCGGACGCGGCGGCTCTCGATCGGCTGGGACACGTCCGTAGCGTACAGATAGGCTATCCCCGCGGCCAACACGAGAAGACCGATGGTCTTCTCCCGCCGGGACAGACGCCCGACGAAGACCCGGGCTTGGTTGAGGACCGCCGGCGCCGCCACGGCGTCAGCCCCTCGTTCCCGGCGGAGACCGAACGATCCGCGCGCTGATGTGGAACCCTACGCCGCCGGCCTCATCCCTGACGGTCGACCGGCCGCGCTCGGCCCCACGTTCGGCCCCACGCTCTGCATAGACAAGCGTCACGTTCGAGAAAAGGCGCGATCGCTCAAGGCTGGATACGAAAGCCGTGACGTTATCGTGCGCGTAGGCCGCGCCCTTCAAGTCGATCGCCTGGACGCCGTCTCCATCCGACGGCTTGCTCTCCAGCGACGACAGCCAGAGAGAGGGCGGCGCCAGCCGCCCCACCTCCCCGAGAACCGCCGAGAAGCGCGTCCGCCCGGCCACGCGCTCCCTGAGCGTCGACAACGCCGCCGCCTCGCCCCGCTGGATTTCCGCCGCATGCCTGAATGGAGCGATCTCCGCGTTGATCTTCGCGATCTCGGCCTGGACTGTGTCGCGCGCGGCGGCAAGACGGGCCTTCTCGCGGTCCGCGGCGTACTGCTCCCACCGCTTCCACCCCGCGACGGCGACAGCGGCGATCACGACGAGGGCGGCCAGCCAGACGAGGCGCCCGGGCCGCCCGGCCGGTTTCCGGATCTCCCGGGGGAGAAGATTGACGGTCTCCTTCATCCCGCGGCCTCCCGGAGCGCGAGGCCCATCGCAACGGAGAACCGGGGGGCCATCGAGCGGACGCTAACCAGCCCAGGACCGTTGCCCTTCACCTTGGCGAAGGGATCGTCGATTTCCACGGGAGAGTCGAAGAACTGCGCGGCATGCTCCTTGAGGCCGGGCAGGAGCGCGCCGCCGCCCGCCAGGAGCACTCTCTGGATCTCGCGGTCGCGGGTCTGGGCGCGATAATAATCGATCGAGCGCTGGACTTCGAGGATGATGCGGTCGATCGGCGCGGCGGCGCCTTCCATCTCCGGGGAGCCGGAGGGAAAAGCAAGAAGCCCCTTGTCGCGCTTGAGCGCCTCCGCTTCCGCCGCGGAAACGCGGGCGGCGTCCGCAAACGCCCGCGTGCAATGCTCGCCCCCGGTGTCCACGCTCCGGGTCAGGCGAAGCCGGCCCTGCTTGAACAGGTTCACCTCCGTGCGCTGTCCGCCGATGTCCACGTACACGACTGTCCCCTCGTCGGACCGCGTCATCCTGAGGGTGTTCCGGAGGGCGAGAGGGTTCACGTCGACGACCTTGACGCGTCCCCGCGACCTTTCGACAGCGGCCATCGCCTCACGAACGCCGCGCCCCTCCACGGCCACCAGGAGGACGTCGTACCGCGCGGCCGTCCCCTCTAGCGTCTCCCCAGTCACGACGTAGTCGATAATGGCGTCGCCCAGATCGTACGGCACCTGCCGCCGCGCCTCCCAGCGCACGGCCTCCGACAACTCGTCCGCCGGCATCTTCGGAAGGACGAGAGGCCGCATAACGAGCGACCGGTCGGAAACCGCAATCGCAATGGAAGCCCCTTCCAGGCGGGCCACGCCAGCGACGCGGTTCATGGCCTGCGAAACGGCGTCGGGACCCGGTCCTTCGAACTCGGCAAGGACGGCCGAATCGACCGCGATCTCTTTCCCGAGCCGCTTCAAACGGACGACCTTGACGGAGCTCGATCCGACGTCGACGCCCGCCAGGTTTCCGTTCCTCTTCAAGAGCCGAGACAGGAAAGACATCACCCTCTCCGGGCCAGCGCCGGCGACAAGGAGGAGACCCTGTCCCCATGCGAGTGGGAATGATCGTCGATCTCTTCGATCTCTTCGATTTCTTCCATGGCCTTCGCGTACGCCACCTTGTGGCGGAACCCCAGACAGAGGTATTTCCAGACGGCTTCCGCCATCATGACGTCGCGATCCGAGTAGCGCCGGGCCTCAAGATCGCCCATCGAGACGCGGACCGGATGGATATACCCTTTTTGCTCAAGATAGTAGAGTTTGTGGCGTGGGATGTTAAGTCGTCTCAGAACGTCTGCCGTCTTCATCTATTCTCGAGCACGGCATTGAGAAGGCGTTCGGATATCGAAGGAAAATGAAGCCACAACCGGTTCCTCCTGCCAGACGGTCCCCGCTCCGCCGCGCTCCCGTGCGGACGCACGGGCAAGACGTTTATTTTTCTATGGTTTCTTGGAAGGATAGAACCCGATGGAAAGTCTAGGTGGAATAGCTGGTAATGTCAAGCAAATTATCAGGATGCCGACATAACGATTTGATATATAAACTTTTTTCTACCGAAACACGTACTTGGCAGAGACGATAAGGAAATACGCTCCGGCCAGAATGAGGATCACCCCGACGATCTTGCGATTGCGGAAAGCGGCCTGGTCGTTGTTCACAAGCGTCCGGTTGAACCACTCGGACAATCTCGTGAGCGTGTCAGGGGAGAAGAGAAACAAAACCCCAAAAACGACCGCAAGAACACCCAGGATCGGGAATGCGTACATGAGACCTCCTTTATCCGAATGGAGAGGCAAGAACGCGGAGACCGCGCCTGATTGCCTCCTTTCCCCTAGCCCCGAGCCTTGATTATGGTCTCTGACATCGGCTCTCCCTTGATCCGGATCCCCCTCAATCCACGCGGTTTCCGAGGCTTGACAAGGGTGAACCAAGACCGAACTCGCCCCTGATTTCCTCCAGCGAATACGTTCGTCCGCGTCTTGCGCGCTCGCCGATACCGTCCAGGTAGGACATGAACGCCTCGTTCCGCCCGAGGGACAACGCCTCCATCTCCTTGAGAGACCGCCGCGGACCCTTGTAGCCCGTACAGCCGATCACATCCTTGAGTTTCGTCGGTTGAAAAGGCCTCGCGGGCCTGAGCAGGAGTCCCTCTACTGCGTCCTCGACCACAAGCTCAAGGCCCGGCTTCCAGCCCCTGCTTTTCCGAATGGCCTTCGGGATCACGATCTGGCCCTTGCTCGAAAGCCGCGTAGCGTGCACGGCCTCCTCCAGGCGTAAGGCAAAAGTAAGACAATCCTACGGTCTCGGGGGGAGAAAATCAAGCTCTGGAGACGGCCTGGGCTGGCTCACGCAGGCAGCGCGAAGAGATCGTCGAGTTCGGGAATGGTTTCGCCGTGCTCAATCCGATCCGCAATCACCCGCAGGGCCAACGCTTCAACTTTGGAAATCGCCTCTTCACGCGTCTGTCCGTAAACCATGACCCCCGGAAGATCGGGAACTTCGGCTATCCAGCGCCCATCTTCTTCTCTCTCGATTTCAATCCTCATTGTCGTCTCCTCTATCAAGAACGGAGAACCGGCGAGACCCCGCGATCTCGCAACGCCGCCGCTTTCTTCAAGGCACCAAGAACGCTGATTTCCTCCAGCGTCGCAACCTTCGAAGCATCCAGGATCTCGATCTCCAGGGGCTGTCCTTCGCCATCGTAAACCATGACCCCCAGCGGGGAGAGATCACGACAAACCGAATGATCAAGATTCAAACCTGACCCCATGGCCACTTCGAGACGGTGACGGCCACGAACATCATGCGGCGGCGGGAGTGAAGGTGATCCGCCCGCCTTTACCGGCCTTCTTATGCGGCCTTACCACAATCTCGACGTCGCGATCGAAAGCGGTAAGGAACCCCATCAGCCGATCGACGGAGTATTCGCGAAAATTACCTTTGAACAGGCGAGACACCTCGGGTTGGCTGATACCCATGCGTTCTCCCGCTTGCGTTTGCGTCAGTTTTCGCTCATGGGTGAGGCGGTAAATTTCCGACACGATTTGCGCCTTAAGAAAATGCGTCTCGGCGTCGGGCAAGCCGAGGTCGGCGAAAATATTCCCGCTGCTCATTTCAACTTTGATTTTACGAGTCATGATTTGTGCTCCTCGCTGAACCGCTCGGCGTGATCGGACACGGCGTCCTTCAGCCGGCGTTTGATGAGATCGATGTCGCTTTGAGGTGTGGCAATAGCTCGCTTCGACTTCTTCTTGAAGGCATGCAGCACATAGACCGCCTCCCGAAGGTGCACCGTATAAACGGTCCGATAGGTGTCCCCGTCGAAATCTTTGATCAGTTCCACTACCCCACTGCCAATCCCCTTGAGCGGCTTCGCCGAAGGCGGGTGTTGGCCCGTCTGGGCGAGGAACAATTCGAAACCCAAAGTGTCTTGCACCCGTGGCGGAAACGCACCGTAATCACGTTTGCTCGACGCCACCCAAAGTAAAGGACGGATCGAACGTGTGATGTTCACCATCGATTCCTATTATGAGTATAAACTCATTTCCTGTCAAGTAAAGCGGCAACAGTGAAGCGGCTGTATTCATCGAACAACCTCTGTGCGTGCCCGTCTCGACAGACGTACTCATCGCACGCGAGCCCCTCGACCCGCCGCACCCAAAGGGGGGGGTCAGGGGAGGTAGAAGATTCAAGACCTGACCCCATGGCCTGGCCATGGCCACCATGGCCAGGCCGCGAACGGATCGCCTTGTTCCGTTCAGGCCGCGTACGGCCGATTTGACGCGGCAATGACTCGCACAAGATCGCGTTTGGTTGCACCCAGCGAGAACAGCGAGCGGATCAAGAGATCGAGGGACACGGAGGAATCGCCCGCCTCCATCTTGGCGATGCGAGACTGGCTGGACCTCAGCTGCTGGGCCAGCTCGATTTGCGTCAACTTGCACGGCTCGCGCCGCTCGCGCAGCCAGTGGCTGAGCGCAAGCTTGAGTTCGATGAAACGGGCCTCTTCCGGCGACAGGCCGAGAAACTCCGAGGCCGAGCCGACCTTCCAGCCCCGCCGCTCCAGTTGTTTTCTCTTTGCCTTATTCATCAGAGAACGCTCCAGCGGCCCTATGCTCTACCCCACCCCGCCTCCCCTTACAAAGGGGAGGAGAAAACCTCTCCATCCCGACCGGTCATGGACCTCAACATGTTGCTTACACCCGCGCAACACCCGAAAGAACCAAAGAGAACCTCTTCTCCAGGCTCTCCATCGCTCCCATAATACCCCTTCGTCCCCTACTTCACCACCTCCCGCCAGTCGAGGATGCGGAGACTACCGCATGATACAACATTGACCTGATCGGAAGCCGAGCGGGTCTGTTTATAAGGTGGTGTCGTGCTGTCCGGAGTTCCGTCCGTACAGAACGTGTCATTGGCTGAAGTAAGCTTGAGCGACGGTGTATATGCGCCCAGCGTGAACCCCGAGGGAACAGCGACGGACCCGAAACTGAGCGTTGCTGTGGATCCGTCGTTGACAGTCGTTGCGGCGCTCAGATAAGCCCGGAACGCGTTGCTGCCATCGGTGAAACTGAAGCACGAGGCCGTGGTGAGACTCATGGCCAGCGTTCCGAAATTGGTGACCTGGAGGTTGGGACCGTAGGACTGTCCCCTGCACATTGTCATTGGGCTCAAGGTCCCCCCCACGTATTGGAGATTCGGCCCCGTCACGCCCGAAAAGACCACCTGGATCGTCGCATCCGTGTTGATGTACGTCCCCGTGACGTTCGCCGTCACGTCGGTCGAGCTGATCGGCGCCGTAAGAACGACGCTCGCCTGCCCCGATGCGTTCGTCACCGCCGTAGCCGAGGAAAGCGTCCCGGCCGTGCTCGTGAACGTAATCGTCTTCCCGGAGACGGGCGCCCCCGCCGGCGTCGTGAGAGTCGCCGTAATCGCATACTGGCTCGTCCCGTCGGCCGGAATCGGCCCGGCAGGGCTGTTGGCGAGCGTCAGTCGATACGCCGTCACCATGACCGACGGGCTCAGCGTCCACCGATATTGGCTGGCAATGCAACTGGTCCCGTACAGATCGATGAACCACGAGTACGACGTGTCCTGGCTGACGGTCGGGACAATGCTGTACGTGACGTTGAACGTGCAGGTTGTGTTGTTGTTAAACGTCCCGCCGGAGAAGCGGCGTCCTCCCCCGATGGCGGCATTGGCCATCCCGCAGGTGTTGTTGGCCGCGGAATAGGTGAATCCCGACGGAGGATGGTAGAAGTTGATGCACTGGATCTGGCCGCCGCCGCGGTTCGTGATCTCGAAAGAGAACGTGACGTTCGCGCTCCCGGAGGTCACGGAGTCGGGCGTAAGGACCACGTCGTAGCTCACAAGCGCTCCCAGCTCGGATGTAGCCGTGTTGCTCGCAATGGCCGCCGGAGACGTGGCCGAAGCGCTCCCCTGGAACTGGATCGTCTGCCCAACGGCGCCGTTCATCGTGCACGTCCACTGGAACGTGCCCGTCGCCCCGTAAGCGAGAGAGACGAGCGTCGCGGGCGTCGGACCCGTGCAGGCGTCGGCGGCCGTCCCGATGTGCGTGAGCGTCGGCGTAATGTTCCCCAAGGCCGCCTTGCCCCGGACCGTGGCTCCATTCGAATGATTTGCCGCCGTCGTCCCGTTCACGCCCCGCGTGACGCCGGTGAACGTCGTGCCCGTCGTGCCCGTGTAGGCCATCTCCTCGCTGTCGATGATGAGCGTGCCGGAACTCGGGAAACCAGCCGTCGAAAATACTGTGATCGTCGTATCCGTGGGGGAAATGCCGCCGTTCAGCGTCGTCGTTATCCCGTTGTTCTGGACGGTCATCGTGACTGTTACGCTGTCGCCCGGGGAAACCTCGAGCGGGCTAAACGAAAGCGTGGCCGCGAAATCGGCAATCGTGACGAAGTTAGAGTTCTCCGTCTTTGACGTCGAGGTGCCCAGGGAATCGCGTACGCTCGCTGAGAAGTAGGCTTGGCCCGTGGACGTCGGGACGTAGGTGTACGTGATCGTCCCCTGAGCACCTGCGGCCAGATTCAGCGGACTGGGGTTATATGTTGGGCCGCCCGTATTCGTGAAAATCGCGGGCGTCGCCGTGGGAGGATCGGGCACGGATGTGATCCCGTTCTTGGCAACGGTGGCCCGGTTCTCGACCAGCATCTCGAGCGTCACGGTGTTCCCGACGCCAACGAGGGACGGCGTTGCGACCGGCTGAAGCTTCAGGGCCTTTCTCTGCCAGGATGGAAGCGCCCCGCTGAAGGTCGCTTCGACGTTGTTCGTCCGCCACGCCCGGACTTGCGCGAGGGAGTCCGTCCTGTCCACGCTGTCCCGGACGAGATTTCCCCAGCCGGGTCCCTCCATGTTCAAGTTGAAGACCAGGCTCGAGCCGCTGTTGATGTTGTTGCTGGCAGTCGTAAACTCGATCCAGTAGTTCGCGCCCGAAAAGCCGTAGTTGCTGTAGATCCATCCCTGGGCAGGAGAGGTCCATTCGACATAGTAGAGGGCGCTTGGGACGTAGAACCGGACGGTATCGATCGGCGGGTTCTCGTTCACGTTTGTCACCGTAAAGGACAGGATCCCCGAGGCATCCCCCATCGTCACGGCGGAGTTGGCCGGAAGCGAGACCGTGAACGCCGCAAGAGCTTGGCGGGGCAGGATCAGGAGGAAAAGGACAATAACAAATGAGACAAGAGAGAAGACAAACCCCCCCATCCCCCCCTTTGGCAAAGGGGGGCGGAGGGGGGGTTCTGCGGACGAAAGTCTACTCATGGCTCACCCGAATTCTAGTGACGAACGGCAGAGAGACTTCCACGCGCTCCTCCCGACCGTCCGAGCGGACGGCTACGACCGCAAACGAAGGCCTTCTCTCCCGGCCGCCTTCTTGGAAGACGTCCGTCGCGCGCCCGGCGCCCCGCCCCTGGAAGATGACGCCGACATCGAGGGACAGGACGTGCGGTCCCCCCGGCATGGGAAGAAGGCGGATCGCGTGCAGGGAGACGGGAAGCGACTGCCAGCGCATCTTCTCGTCGAACTTGGCGCCGGCTGGCGAGAGCGGAAAGCGCTCCGATGTCTCGATCCGGATCTCCCGCAGAGGGGCGTCGCTCCGAATCTCCAGTGCCAGCACCACCCGGCCGTCCTTCAGGGCCTTCACCGGCCCATGACCGAAGTCCACGGAGACCCCCGCCCAAGCTGTCGAGGCGACAAGTAAAACCAAGAAAAACCCAGCGATCACCCGCATTGCCGTACATGTCATGGACATAACTGGCCATCTCCTCTTCTAGCCGCATTCCCAAGCCGTTTCTCATGCCCGATTCGGTCTATTGCGCTCTATACCTGAGCCTCCCACCATCCACCCGCATCTAATCCACATCTACAATATCCTCAATATCTTTGAATATCTTGGGTCCAATGCCAGGAACGCGTCTCAATTCTCCAACGCTCTTGAAATCATTATTCGCCTTCCGATATTCGACGATGCTCTGTGCCCGTTTTTCTCCAATATGGGGCAGTTGCCTCAGTTCGCCGACTGATGCCTTGTTGATGTTGACGGGAGCTTCCAAGCCCCTCGCTTGGGCGCGGCTTTGTTTGAAAACCTTATAGTGCCGTTCCAAATGACTCTTGCCCTTGAAAGCGTTTTCGGGGGCCACCCACTTCACATCACGAACCCTAACCAAAGCCCTCTTCAAGTGATAAACATCAACCTCTCCCAGATTGTTATGATGGGGAAGGTGGCGAACCTTCTTGCCATCTCTTGTCGTCTCAACGACGGCAAAAGCAGAGTCCGGAAGGCTTTCAACATAGCGCCGGCTCCACTCTTCTGCCGGTACTGCCGATGCCGCAAATAGAAGAACCGCCCCAGCGATTCCCAAGAAGCGCATTTGCATTCTCATCTCACAACCTCCCGCCAGTCGAGGATCTTGACGGCGCCGCCGCCGCACGAACCGGCTACGGTCACACGGTCGCTCACGGGCCTGACCTGCGGCGGGCTGGTGATTCCCGTCCCATAGAAGCTCATGGAAGGAGAGTACGTCCCGTTCACGAAGGACGGATTCAACGCCACGCCGCCCCCGCCACCGGCCGATGTCGGTGAGCCGAATGACAGCGACGCCGTTGCTCCCGCG
>MHEK01000083.1 GCA_001803795.1 Nitrospirae bacterium RBG_16_64_22 | reverse complement strand
CCACGGTCACGAGATCGAACACGAAGGGGGCGTGGTAGTCGATCTCGTCGAAGCCGTGCTGGTCCGGATTCTGGGCGATCAGCACGGCGGCCATGTAGTTGGGGACGTAGTTCCGAGTCTCGACCCGCAGGTGCCGAGTGTTGCGGATCTTCCAGAAATCGTCCGTCCGGGTCCGCCGGACGGCGCGCATGACTCTTCCCTCGCCCGCGTTGTAGGAGGCCATCGCCAGCGGCCACGATTCGAACATCTCGTAGAGGTCCTTGAGATAGGAAGCCGCGGCGATCGTCGACTTGACTGGGTCGCGCCTCTCGTCGACCCACCAGTTGATCTCGAGGCCGTACCGGCGGGCCGTGGGCGAGATGAACTGCCAGGGCCCGCTGGCTCGGGAGCGGGAGAAGGCGTAGGGCGAGAACCCGCTCTCGATGAGAGCGAGGTAGACGAGGTCTTCCGGCATGTTCCTTTCCCGCAGAATCTCTTTCATGAGGGAGATGTAGCGGCCGGATCGCTCGAGGTAGAGTGAAAACCGCTCGCGGATCGCCTGCGCGAAGAAATTGATCCGCTTCTCGACGACCGGGTTGAGGTCGATCGACGGAGGCGGGAACTTGGGCGACGCCTGTTCTTTTGCGGAAATTGCCGGGGGAACCGGCGCGGAAGCCTGGGTCGTCTCAACGGGGCCGCCGGCGATTCCGGACGCCGGGTCGGCGGAGGAAGGGGCGACGCTCGATTGCTCGACTGGCGAAGATTCTTGTCCGGGAGAAGCTCCGGCCGGTTGATCGTCCGATCGAGACTCGGGACGGCCGGCGGGGGCCTGCTTCGGTTGATCGAGATCAGCCGGTTGGGCCGCAGAGGAAACGGGGTCGGACGGGACGTCCGCTATTGCAGGGGCTTGGGATGCATCCGTTTGAGCGGACGCGGCCTGAATCGCCTGGGTCTTCCCGCCTGGGAGGTCAGCCGCACGGGCGTCCTGGCTCGGAAGGAGAAAAGAGAGGGCCAGGATCGACGCACTCGACACAAGACCAGCCTGTTGGCGGAACCGCTCCAGGGTCATTCCTTCTCCGAGGTTCTCGACTCTCTTGCAGTCCGCCGACGGCGGCGGGGGGGGACTCCAATCCCCGGCGATCCTCTTAGGGACCGCTGAATTGTTCTCCCTATGAAATGCTGTTTACCCGAATTGGATGTCTCTGTCAAGGCGTTTCGCCGCTTCCAAGGCCGCTCCAGTGTACCGGGAACGCTTATTATTCATTGATTTAGGTCTTGATTTAGGCCTTTCCGTCCGTTAGGCTGAGAGCGTCTGCTTGGGCTCGATCGAGCCAGCCGTGCCGTTCTTGGGGAGAGTCGATGCCAGCATGGGAACTGCTCAAGCCTTTTTCGGCCTGCCAGGGTCTGAGCGAAAAGGACCTCAAACGGTTGGCCGAGTTCGTCAAAGAGAGGGTCCTTTCGGACGGGGAGGAACTCTATCCCGGTCAGGAGAGGCCGGCGGGGGCAGTGTTCGTCGTCAGCGGAAGGATGGCCGTTCTGGTCAGCCCTCCCGGCGCGCAGGAGGAGGTCTCGGTCGAAGTCGGCCCGGGGGAGACGGTGGCTGAACTCTCCCTCTTCGAAACCGGTCCTCCAGCCGTCTCAGTCCGCTCCACGGGAGAAAGCCGAGTCCTCTTCCTTGCGAGGCCCGGGTTCGAGTCGTGGGCGGCCCGGTCCCCCGATGGCGCCGTTCTCTTTCAAGCGAAGATCCTGGCCGATGTCGGGCGCCGCCTCCGGCGCCTGGAAAGAGTGCTCCGCCATGCCGCAACGGAGTCCGGCGATCCGGACGAGATAGTGGAATGAACGTAGAAAAAGCAGTGGAACCGCGGAGCACGCAGAGAACGCAGAGGAGTTCCAGGGATTGGAAGACACATCGACCTCACCGGGCAGGTGAGCATCAAAACCGCCCGAAAAGATGTTCCTCCCCCGATCGGATCGGGGTCCTCTGCGGTGAATGAACTGCGGTTTTTAGGATGAATCTGCCGGGAACGGAGAAAGCGATGGCTGGGATCGCGGGCGGCCGCGACCCGATGCCACGGCGCGTGGCGGCGATCGACTTGGGGAGCAACACGGTCCGCTTGCTCGTTGCCGACATGGACGGTACGGGCGCGTGGCAGGAGGTTGCGCGCGAGCGCCGCATCACGCGGCTGGGCGAGGGTCTGCACGCGGCGGGCGCCGTTACGGCGGCCGCCATCCGGCGAACGGCCGACGCGCTCGGAGAATACGGGGAAAAGGCCCGGCGTCTTGGCGCGGACGAGATCTCCGTCGTGGGGACGTCGGCCGTCCGTGAGGCCGCCAACCGGTCCGAGATCGTAGCCGCCATCCGCGAAGCCGCGGGCTTATCCGTGGAGGTGATCGACGGGGAAGAGGAGGCGCGGCGGATGTGGCTCGGCGTCCGGTCCGAGGTCGCGACGTCTCCGGGGACCACGGCTGTTGTCGTCGACATCGGCGGCGGAAGCACGGAATGGATCGCGGGTGGCGACGAGGTCTCCTCGCTCGTGAGCCTTCCGGTGGGCGTGGTCCGGCTCTCGGAGCGGTTCCCCGTCCGGAGGGCGCTGAGTTCTGAAGAGCGCGAACGCTTGAAGGATGTCGCTCTGGAGGCGGTGTCCCGGGCCGCGGCCGTCGTCCGCCCGGTCCCTCCCGTCCAGGTGATCGGGACGGCCGGCACGCCCACGACGCTGGCGGCTCTCGACATGGGGCTCGCGGTCTACGATCGCGCGCGTGTGTCCGGGTATCGCATGAGCGCCGGCCGGGTCGAGAGCTGGTTCGAGAGGCTCGCCGGAATGGATGCATCCGCCCGGCTCGATTTTCCGGGTCTCGAGGCGGGGCGCGAAGACTTGATCGTTCCCGGTGCCGCGCTGTTGTGGGCGACCCTCTCCATCTACCGGGGAGAGAGCGTCGTGGTCAGCGACAGCGGACTTCTCGAAGGGATCCTGATCCACCGGTTCGCGCGGGACCGGGGACTTTGCGGCCGGAGGGCGGGCGTTTGAAGAAGAAAAGCGGTCGCGGGGGGGAGATCTTGGCCCTGTCTTCCAGGATGGCGGTTGCGATGGACGAAGTCTTCGCCGGGAACCTGGGCGTCCAGGCCCCCCTCGACGAAAAAGACCTGGGGACGGAACAGGGGCGCGTCGTCCGTAAATTCAACGCGATGCTCCGGCATCTCCAGGCCCACGCGCTCGACCGCGAGGAGACGATCCACCGTCTGCGGGACACGGTTGCGGCGAAAAAGCAGGATATCGGCACGCTCTTCGCCGTTTCCCGCATTCTCTCGTCGGTCCACAAGATCGAGCCGCTCCTTCAAAGCATCATCGAGATCGCTTCCCCCGTCATCCAGGCGGAGGGAGGGGTGATCTGGCTCGTCGACCAGAGCTCTTTCCTCAAGTGCCGGGACGCCCACGGCTGTGGGGACGAGGCGTGTCCGTCCTACGCCTCGGAAGACAGACGGTGCTGGGGGACCGCCGGGACTCACTGCTTTCAGAGCGGGCACGGGGCGTCCTCCGACGAGTCGTCGCTGGAGTCGAAGGTCGCAGGCTGTCTTTCCTGCCCGGTTCTGTCGAACGTGCGCCTCAATCTCCGCGTTGCCGCCGGCTTGGTCGACAACGCCCACAAGCCGGAGACGCTTGCTCTGGGCGATTCCCTCTGCCGGGAAGTGACGGCCCACCGGCCGCCCGTTCTCGTTCTCCATGTCTTCCCCGATGACAATGGGGGGCAATCCTGCTACAGGCAGGCGACGTGGCTTTCGGAGGAGCGGCCCCTGGAGAAGCCGACGCTCATTCCGGGCAACTCCTGTTTCCCCGAGCCGGTCCCGGTGCCGATGACGCGGATCGGCCTGGCCCTCGTCACGAAGAACCAGATCCTCGGGATCATGTGCCTGGGACTGGACCGCATCCACTACTTCACGCAGGACGAGGTGACGCTCCTCGCGCACGTGGCGAGCCTCTCGGCCGTAGCCATCGAGAACGCCGAACTCTTCGCCCTGGCCGAGCGGCGGCGGCATCAGGTCGAGGTCCTCCTCCACGAGGCGCACCACCGGATCAAGAACAACCTTCAGGCGATGGCCGGCCTGGCGGCGCTTCAACTTGCCGAGAATAACGACCCGGAGGTCCGGCGGCTTCTCGCCGACAACCTGACGCGCCTGCGGAGCATCGCGCTCGTTCATCAGCTCTTGACCCAGGAGGACGTCCGTTCCGTGAGCCTGAAGGCGATCGCCGCGCGCGTCGTCCGGATGGTCGCGGAGGTGACGGTCCAGGACGCGGGGGCCCTGACCGTAAACGTGTCGGGAGGGGACGTGGAGATTCCGTCCAGGCTCGCGACGTCCGTTGCCCTCGTGCTGAACGAGCTGACGGTCAACTCCATCAAGCACGGCTTCGAGGAGCAGGGCGCCGGAGAGATATCCGTCGAGATCCGGAACGGCAAGGAAAGGATCCACGTGACCTTCGGCGACAACGGGAAGGGGCTTCCTCCGTTCTTCGAGCTTGCGCGGGACCACGGGCTGGGGCTCCAGATCGTCGGGAACCTGATTCGGGACGACCTCAATGGGACGTTTTCTCTCAAGCCGAACGGCGGAAAGGGAGCCGTAGCCGAGATCACGTTCGCGTCGGCCGCTCCGTCCTGGCCCCCCGCGCGCGCGGCGGCGTCTTCGCCGGCCGGGAACCGCCCAGCCCTCGCATCGTCCTGACCGATATGACCGCGCCTCTCAATGTTCTCGTCGCCGACGACGAGACGATCATTGCCATGGGGATAGAGACGACGCTCGCCAAGATGGGGCACACGGTCGTCGGGCGGGCCCGGACGGGCGGAGAGGCCGTGACGAAGGCCGTCGATCTCTCTCCCGATCTCGTCATCATGGACGTCAAGATGCCGGACATGGACGGGATCGAGGCATCCCGCCGGATCCTCGCTAATCGGGCCGTGCCGATCATCATCCTCTCGGCCTACAGCGATTCTGACCTGATCGCCCGGGCGGACGCGGTGGGCGTCTCGAACTACCTGGTCAAGCCCGTCACGGAGGCGGATCTCCGGCCGGCTCTCACGATCGCGATCTCGCGCTTCCGACAGCTTCATGCGCTGGAGGAGGAGGTCGGGTCCCTCAAGGAGGCGCTCAGGACGCGGAAGCTCGTGGAGCGTGCGAAAGGCATCCTCATGGACCGGAAAGGCCTGAGCGAGGCGGACGCCTTCAAGATGCTCCAGCAGATGAGCCGGAACCAGAACATCCCGATGGCCAAGCTCGCCGAGTCGATCCTGACCGCGCACAGCCTGCTCTAGCCGGAAAAGCTCCTGGACATCGCTTCGCCGAAAGAATAAAATTCCAGGTCCGAACGCCTCTTCCGGTCTTTTCTGGACCGACCCTGGCCTGGACCGACCCTGGGCTCGTTTCCTCCCCTGGTGACCGGGGCGGGCCGCCTGTGCTTGAGGCAACCGGAAGGATACGCCGCTTCTTTCCGCCAATGGCCGCCAAAGGTGCTGTGAACACGATGACACGATCGCTGGAACCGGAGAAACAAGGGCTCTACGACCCTCAGTTCGAACACGACAACTGCGGGGTTGGGTTTGTCGCGAACATCAAGGGCGTCAAGTCCCACGACATCATCGAGAAGGGCCTCCAAGTCCTTCTGAACCTGACCCACCGCGGCGCAACGGGCGCCGATCCCGAGACGGGAGACGGGGCGGGCGTCCTGATGCAGATGCCGCACCTCTTTCTCAAGGCAGAGTGCCGCAAGATCGGCATCGATCTTCCGGCTGTCGGAGGATACGGCGCCGGCCTGGTCTTTCTTCCACGCGACGTGGTTCAGCGCAATCGGTGCGAGGAGCTGTTGGAGTATTACGTCCGCCAGGAAGGACAGGCGCTCCTGGGCTGGCGCGACGTGCCGACGGACAACCGGCTGGTCGGCCGGACGTCGAGAGAGGGGGAGCCGGTCATCCGGCAGGTCTTCGTCGGATCGAGAGCGGCCGACCCGGCTGGGCTCGAACGAAAGCTGTACCTCATCCGCAAGCAGGTCGAAAGGCGCGTCCGGGAGTCCGACCTGACCGAGAAATCGTTCTTCTACCTTCCCAGCCTCTCGGCGCGCGTGCTCATCTACAAGGGCCAGCTCATGGCCCACCAGATCGAGGCCTATTACCCGGATCTGTCCGATCCCCGGATGGAGAGCGCCCTCGTCCTGGTCCATCAGCGCTACAGCACGAACACCTTCCCGAGTTGGCGCCTGGCGCACCCGTACCGCTTTCTCGCCCACAACGGCGAGATCAACACCCTTCGCGGCAACATCAACTGGATGCGCGCGCGCGAGGCGATGATGGCCTCCCCCCTGTTCGGCGAAGATCTCAAGAAAGTCTTCCCCGTCATCGAGCCGGGGGGGAGCGACTCGGCCTCGTTCGACAACGCGTTGGAGCTTCTCGTCATGGCGGGGCGGCCGATCGCCCACGCCATGATGATGCTGATTCCCGAGGCATGGGCCCGCCACGACTTCATGGAGCAGGAGCGGCGGGACTTCTACGAGTACCACGCCAAGCTCATGGAGCCGTGGGACGGTCCGGCGGCCATGGCGTTCACGGACGGGACGGTCATCGGCGCGACTCTCGACCGAAACGGCCTGCGGCCGGCCCGGTACGTCGTCACGAAGGACGACCTGGTCGTGATGGCTTCGGAAGTGGGCGTCCTCGACATCCCCCCCGACCGGATCCTCAAGAACGGACGGCTGGAGCCGGGGAAGATGTTTCTGGTCGACACGGCCCAAGGGCGGATCATCGGCGACCGGGATCTCAAGCACGCGCTGGCGGCCGAGCGCCCCTATGGGCAGTGGCTGAGAGAGAACCAGTTCTGGCTGGACGAACTGACCGACAAATCCCTCCATCCGGCTGACGCTGTTCCGCCCGCGGTGGAACCGGACGGCGAGTCCATCTGCAGACTTCAGATGACGTTCGGATACTCGGTGGAAGACCAGAGCATGATCATGGCGCCGATGGCCGTGAACGGCGAAGAGGCCCTGGGCTCGATGGGGACGGACACGTCTCTGGCCTGCCTTTCGGACAAACCCCAGCTTCTCTACAACTACTTCAAACAGCTCTTCGCCCAGGTGACGAACCCTCCGATCGACCCGATCCGCGAGGAGCTGGTGATGTCCCTGAGCACGACCCTTGGTTCCGAGCAGAACCTCCTCGACGCGACGCCCCGGCACGCCCGCAAGCTCAAGATCAAGCACCCGGTCCTCACCAACGAGGAGCTGGCGAGGCTCCGCCGGGTCTTGATTGAAGGTCTCGCCTCGGAGACGATCCCGATGCTCTTCCCAGCCCGCGGCGGGGCGGAGGGCCTCAAGCGGGCGCTGGACGAGATCTGCCGGCGCGCGTCCGACGCCATCAGGCGGGGCGTGACGATCCTCATCCTCTCCGACCGCGGCGTGGATGCCGAGAACGTGCCCATCCCCAGCCTCCTCGCGATGGCCGCGGTCCATCATCATCTCATCCGCGAGCGGACGCGGACCCGCGCCGGGATCGTCGTCGAATCGGGCGAGGCGAGGGAGGTGATGCATTTCGCGCTCCTGATCGGTTACGGGGCGGGCGCCGTGAATCCATACCTGGCCTTCGGGACGTTGGAGCGGATGTGCCTCGACGCAGTCCTTCCGGAGCCGATCGATTCCCGGAAGGCCGTCCAGAACTACCTCAAGGCGATCGACAAGGGTCTTCTCAAGGTCATCTCCAAGATGGGAATCTCCACGATCCAGAGCTACCGGGGCGCGCAGATCTTCGAGGCGATCGGTCTCGACAGCGAGATGGTGGACCGCTACTTCACGGGAACGGCATCCCGCCTGTCGGGCGCGGGGATCGAGATCATCGCCGAGGAGACCCTTGCGCGTCACCGTATGGCCTATCCAGCTCGTCCCGCGGGCTCGCCCTGTCTCCAGAACCCGGGCCAGTACCACTGGCGCAGGGACGGGGAGTACCACATGTACAACCCCGACACGATCGCCCGGCTCCAGCACGCGGTGCGGTCGGGCTCGGCCCGGACGTACCGCGAGTACGCCGAGACGGTCAACGACGTCAGCCGGAACAGGGCCACGCTCCGGAGCCTCCTCGACTTCCGCTGGGCCGAGAGGCCCGTGCCGCTTGACGAGGTGGAGCCGGCGAAGGAGATCGTCAAACGTTTTGCGACGGGGGCCATGTCGTTCGGCTCGATCAGCAAGGAGACGCACGAGACGCTCGCCATCGCCATGAACCGGATCGGCGGGAGGAGCAACACGGGCGAGGGCGGGGAGGACCCGGATCGGTTCATTCCCGACCCGAACGGCGACTCCCGGCGGAGCGCGGTCAAGCAGGTCGCCTCGGGCCGGTTCGGCGTCACGAGCCACTACCTGGTGAATGCCGACGAACTCCAGATCAAGATGGCCCAGGGCGCGAAGCCGGGCGAAGGCGGCCAGCTTCCGGGGCACAAGGTGGACAAGATCATCGCCAAGGTGCGCCACTCGACGCCGGGCGTGGGCCTCATCTCTCCGCCGCCGCATCACGACATTTACTCGATCGAGGACCTAGCCCAGCTCATCTACGATCTCAAGAACGCCAACCCGCGCGCCCGGATCAGCGTCAAGCTCGTCGCCGAGGTCGGCGTCGGGACGATCGCCGCGGGCGTGGCGAAGGCCAAATCCGACGTTGTCCTGATCAGCGGCCACGACGGCGGGACGGGCGCGTCGCCCCTCACGAGCATCAAGCACGCGGGGGTCCCGTGGGAGTTGGGGCTTGCGGAGACGCATCAGGTCCTCGTGATGAACGACCTCCGCGGGCGGATCGTCGTCCAGACGGACGGGCAGATCAAGACCGGCCGGGACGTCGCGGTCGCGGCGCTCCTCGGGGCGGAGGAGTTCGGCTTCGCGACCGCGCCGCTCATCGCCCTGGGCTGCATCATGATGCGGAAGTGCCACCTGAACACCTGCCCCGTCGGAGTCGCGACGCAGGATCCGGAGCTCAGGAAGAAGTTCGAGGGAGCGCCCGAGCACCTGATCAACTTCTTCTTCTTCGTCGCGGAGGAGCTTAGGGAGATCATGGCCCGGCTCGGCTTCCGGACGCTGAACGAGATGGTGGGACGGGTGGACCGTCTCGATCCCGTCCGCGCGGCGGATCACTGGAAGGCGCGCCGCCTCGACCTGTCTCCTCTTCTGCACAAGCCGGACGTTCCGGCCCGCGTGGCGACGCACAAGGTCCAGGAGCAGGACCACGGGATCGACAAGGCCCTGGATTACGTCCTCGTGGAAAAGGCCCGGCCCGCCCTCGACGGCCGGACGCCGGTCGAGATCGATCTGCCGATCCGGAACGTTCATCGGACGGTGGGGACGATCCTCGGGAGCGAGGTCTCTCGCCGGTACGGGGGCGAGGGGCTTCCGGACGATACGATCGTCTGCCGTTTCAAGGGGACCGCGGGCCAGAGCTTCGGCGCGTTCGTTCCGAGAGGAATCACCCTCATCCTGGAAGGGGACGCCAACGACTACCTCGGGAAGGGGCTGTCGGGCGGACGGATCGCCGTCTATCCCCCGTCGGGAGCCACGTACGTCCCGGAGGAGAACATCGTCGTCGGGAACACACTCCTCTACGGCGCGACGAGCGGGGAGGTCTTCATCCGTGGAGTGGCGGGCGAACGGTTCGGCGTCCGGAACAGCGGGGCTGTCGCCGTCGTCGAGGGCACGGGCGACCACGGGTGCGAGTACATGACCGGCGGGCGCGTCGTCGTCCTGGGGAAGACGGGGCGGAACTTCGCCGCGGGCATGAGCGGGGGAATCGCCTATGTCATCGACCCGGACGGATACTTCGCCAAGAGGTGCAATCCGGGAATGGTCGAACTCGGGCCGCTGGCCGGGTCGGGCGACGAGGAGTTTGTCCGGGGTCTGATCGAACGGCACCGGGACTTCACGCGAAGCGCCCTCGCGCGGCGGATCCTCGACGCGTGGCCGGCACACCTTTCGAAGTTTGTCCGCGTGATGCCGCTCGACTACAAGCGAGTTCTGGCGGAGGCCCGGAAAGAGGCGGTGGCGCAGTATGGGTAAGATCACGGGCTTCATGGAATACCCCCGGCAGAACGCGCCGGACCGCCCCGTCGAGGAGAGGATCGGAAACTTCCGGGCGTTTCATCTCCACCTTCCGGAGGACCAGCTCCAGGTCCAGGCGGCGCGGTGCATGGATTGCGGCGTGCCGTTCTGCCACTCCGCCTGCCCGCTGGGAAACCTGGTTCCCGAGTGGAACGATCTCGTCTACCGCGGGCGCTGGGAGGAGGCGGCGCGCCGGCTGTTTTCGACCAACAGCTTCCCGGAGTTCACGGGCCGCGTCTGTCCGGCCCCGTGTGAGGGATCGTGCGTTCTGGGGATCAACAACGATCCGGTCACGATCAAGGAGATCGAGGTCCAGATCGTCGAGCGCGCCTTCGCGGAGGGATGGATCAAGCCTCAACCGCCCCGCGGCGCGGGGACGGGGAAGAACGTCGCCGTCGTGGGTGCAGGTCCGGCGGGGCTCGCCGTGGCCGCCCAGCTCAACCGGATCGGTCATACGGTCACGGTCTTCGAGAAGGCCGATCGCGCCGGCGGGATCCTCATGTACGGGATTCCGGATTACAAGCTGGAGAAAAAGATCGTTCAGCGGCGGGTCGATCTCATGGCGGCCGAAGGGGTTATCTTCAAGACGGGCGTCAGGGTCGGGATTGACCTTCCCGCGGGCGAGCTCCGGACGCGGTTCGACGCCGTGTGCCTCGCGGGCGGCTCGACGGTCCCGCGCGACCTGAATGTTCCCGGCCGCGATCTGGCGGGCATCCACTTTGCCATGGAGTTTCTTCCCCAGCAGAACCGCCGGAACTGGGGGGACAAGCTCGACCCGGCCGTGGAGATCCTCGCGACGGGGAAGAAGGTCGTCATCCTGGGAGGCGGCGACACGGGGGCCGACTGTCTGGGAACATCCATCCGGCATGGGGCGGCGTCCGTCCGCCAGTTCGAGATTCTTCCGGAACCGCCCGGGAAGCGCGCACCGGGCAACCCGTGGCCTCAGTGGCCGAACGTCCTCCGGATCACGTCGTCTCACGAGGAGGGGGGCGCGCGCGAGTTCTGCGTCTCGACGAAGTCGTTCGAGGGGGAAAACGGCCGAGTGAAGAGGATCAACGCCGTCCGCGTCGAGTGGGTCAAGGGGGAGGGCGGCCGGTTCGAGATGAAGGAGATCCCTGGGACGGAGTTTGCGGCGGAGGCTGATCTCGTCCTCCTCGCCATGGGTTTCCTCCATCCGGAGCACGGGCCTCTCGTCAAGGAACTTGGCGTCGAGCTGGACGCGCGTGGAAACGTCAAAGTCGGGTCCGACAAGCAGACGAGCGTTCCCGGCATCTTCGCCGCCGGCGACACGGAGCGGGGCCAGTCGCTCGTCGTATGGGCCATCGCCGGCGGCCGCGCCGCGGCCCGCGGGATCGACCGCTTCCTCATGGGCGACTCCCTCCTGCCGTAGAGAAACAGAACCGGCCTCCGGTCTCGAACGGCATGAGGGGTTCATCACGTCTCGGTCCTTCGGCGGCGGATTTTCCGCGAAACCTCCGGTTTGCACCTGATGAATCCTCGGGGCGGCGCCGATGAGATAACGACGGCCGGGCCCCGTCCCAGGCGGCCGGCCGGTGACCACGGGAGGAACGAGCGTGCATCGGAAGCCGAACGAAGTCTCCCTCGAGTACGACAACCACGGCCTCGACCCGGAATCCCTCCGCCGCTCTCTTTCGAACCACCTTGTCTACTCGGTCGGGAAAGACCTCCACACGGCGACGGAGCGGGACATGTTCCACGCCCTTGCGTACGCTGTCCGGGACCGGCTCATCGAGCGGTGGATGGAGACGATGAGGAGCTACTATCGGCAGGACGCGAAACGGGTCTACTACCTTTCGCTTGAGTTCTTGCTCGGCCGGGCGCTTTCCAACAGCCTCCTCAACATCGGCATTTTCCAGGAGTGCGAGCAGGTCCTGGCGGACTTCGGGATCGACCTGGAGCGGGTCCGGATGCTCGAGCTGGACGCCGGCCTGGGAAACGGGGGGCTGGGGCGGCTCGCGGCCTGCTTCCTCGACTCGATGGCCACGCTGGGCCTGCCTGGGCACGGGTTGGGGATCCGCTACGAGTACGGGATGTTCAGCCAGCGCGTCGAGGGCGGCCGCCAGGTGGAGCATCCCGAGAACTGGCTGAGGTACGGCAACCCGTGGGAGTTTCCCAGGCCGGAGGTGCTCTACCCCGTCCGCTTCGGCGGACGCGTCGTCGAGTTCAAGGACCAGCGAGGAAACATCCATCGGGACTGGGTGGACGCCGATCAGGTCATGGCCATGGCCTACGACACGCCCATTCCGGGGTACGGAACGGATACGGTGAACAACCTGCGCCTCTGGTCGGCCAAGGCGACGCGGGACTTCGACCTCAGGTACTTCAACGAGGGGAACTACATCAAGGCCGTTGAGGACAAGAACCGCACGGAAAACATCTCCCGCGTTCTCTACCCAGACGACACCACGACGATGGGGCGTGAGCTTCGCCTCAAGCAGGAGTACTTCTTCGTCAGCGCTTCCCTCCAGGATATTCTCTACCGGTACGGCAAGCTGCACTCGACGTTCGACGAGTTCCCGGACAAGGCGGCGATCCAGCTCAATGACACGCATCCTGCGCTCGCGATCCCGGAACTGATGCGGACCCTGCTGGACGTCCACGGTTTGGCGTGGGAGAAGGCGTGGGACTTGACCGTTCGCACCTTCGGCTACACGAATCACACCCTCATGCCGGAAGCGCTTGAGATCTGGCCGGTCCGCATCCTCGAAACCATGCTCCCGCGTCATCTTCAGATCATCTGCGAGATCAACCATCGGTTCCTGGAGGACGTCCGCCACCGCCACCCGGGCGACGTGGACCGGCTCCGGCGGATGTCGATCATCGGGGAGACGGGCGATCGCCACGTCCGGATGGCGCATCTCGCCTTCGTGGGGAGCCACAAGGTGAACGGCGTGTCGGAGATCCACACGGAGATCATGCGCCGGACGATCTTCGCCGATTTCGACGCTTTCTTCCCGGATCGGATCGTGAACGTCACGAATGGCGTTACGCCGCGGCGGTGGCTTCACCAGGCCAACTATCCGCTCTCCCGGCGGATCGGCGCCCGGCTGGGCTGGGAGTGGATCAGGGACCTTGGGCGGCTTTCCGATCTGGCCGCCCTCGCCGACGATGCCGGGTTCCGCGAGGAGTTCCGGGCCGCCAAGCGCGAGAACAAGGAGCGGCTGGCCGAGGTCATCAGGATGCGCCTGGGGGTGGATGTCCGGGTGGATTCGATGTTCGACGTCCAGGTGAAACGGATTCACGAATACAAGCGCCAGCTCTTGAACCTCCTGCACGTCGTCGTCCGGTACAACCGGGTCCGGGCGAACGCTTCGGCGGACGTCGTGCCGCGCGTCGTGGTCTTCGCCGGGAAGGCGGCGCCCGGTTACTTCATGGCGAAGCTGATCGTCAAGCTCATCAACGACGTCGCGGACATCATCAACAACGATCCGGCCGTAGGGGACCGCCTCAAGGTGGTCTTCGTCCCGAACTACGACGTCTCGACGGCCGCCGTCATCATCCCGGCGGCGGAACTCTCCGAGCAGATCTCGACGGCCGGAACGGAGGCTTCGGGGACGGGGAACATGAAGCTCGCGCTGAACGGGGCGATCACGATCGGGACGCTTGACGGGGCGAACGTGGAAATCCGCGAGGCCGTTGGGGAGGAGAACATCTTCATCTTCGGCGTCACGGCCGACGAAGCCGCGACGTTGCGGCACTCGGGGTACAACCCGTGGGACGCCTACAACGGCAACTCCGAGCTCAAGCAAGCCCTCGATATGATCTCCTCGGGTTTCTTTTCTCCCGGTCAGCCCGATCTCTACCGGCCGATCTTCGACGCGCTCACGGCCGGCGGAGACCACTACCTCCTCCTCGCCGACTTTGCGTCTTACGTCGCCTGCCAGGAGCGGGTGGACGCGCTCTATCGGGATCCCGTTTCATGGACCCGCCGGGCGATCCTCAACACGGCGCGGATGGGACGGTTCTCGAGCGATCGAGCGGTGGGGGAGTACGCGGAAAAGATCTGGGGCGTGCGCCCCGTTCGGCGCGACTGACGTCCAGCGCCGGATGAGCGTCTAGTCTCTCCTGTGCTTCTTGAAGAACTCCCACATCACGCCGGCGGCGTCGATGTCGCGGCTTACCTTTCCGACGATCGATTCGGGTAGATACTGGCGGCCTCCGGGCCAGGTGTGGCCCCCGCCTTCGATTGCGTAGAGGACGACCTCCGCGCCATTCCCGCAGCCCCGGTAGGCTTCTTTACGGACGCGCGTGCCGTCGGACGGGTCTCGGTCCGGTTCCCAGGATGTTTCGGGCGGTGCCGGGCAGGCGTTGCGGCGCGTCCAGAACGCGACCGTCTCCGCGGCGGACAGCACCCTTCCGAACGTCCGGCGTCCGAGCCGGATCGTCCCGCCTTCCCAGGGAACGAGAGGGTCTTTCGTTCCAGGCATCATCAGCACGGAAACCGGCCTCGCGGGCTTGCAGCGGGGAGAGAAGTACGCCGGCATCTGCGCGATGACGGGAGCGATCGCCGCGATCTTGCCGGAGATCTCGCAGGCCAGCCGGTGCGCCATCTGCCCGCCGTTCGAGACGCCCGTCACGTAGACGCGGCGCGGATCCGCGTTTTGTGTCTTGACCAGTTCTTCGATGAGCGCGGAGACGAATCCGACGTCGTCGACGTTCTCGCCCTGCGCCCGCCAGCCGGTCTCGTCCGCCCCCCGTCCGTCGTTCCAGTGCTTGTCGATCCCGTTCGGATAGGCGACGATGAATCCTTCCCTTTCCGCGAGGCGGCTCAGGCCCCCGTTCGTGAGCCGGACCATCCTCTCGGCCGTTCCTCCTCCTCCGTGAAGGACGATCACGAGAGGGGCGAGGCCGGTACGGTCTTGCGGTGGAAGGGCATGGAGGAGATAGGTTCTTTGTGCTCCGCCGACCGTAATAGAGCGTGTGGAGCGGGAAGAATCGTTGTCTGCCCCGGCGCGGCCGGCGGTCAGGACGCAGAAGACGAGAGGAAGGGTTGTCGCGAGGCGGACAATCGCGCCGAATGTCATCCGCCGCGTCAACCAACTTCCAGCATCCGGTCGAGGGCGAGTCTGGCCATCTCGCGGTCCTCGTCCGGGACGCGGATCCGGTTGACGACGACTCCGTCCCGGAGGTTTTCGAGCGCCCAAGCGAGATGCTGTTGGTCGATCCGGTACATCGTCGAGCAGACGCAGACGGTGGGGCAGAGGAAGTGGACCTGCTTGTCCGGGTTGTCGCGCTTCAAGCGGTTCACGAGGTTCAGCTCCGTCCCCACGGCCCAGGACGTGCCGGGCGGCGCGGCCGTGACCGTCCGGATGATGTACTCCGTTGAGCCGACCAGGTCGGCCTTGTCCACGACCTCCTCGCGGCATTCGGGGTGGACGATCACCTGGACGCCTGGGACCGTCGCGCGGAAGTGGTCCACGTGGGCCGGAGCGAACATCTGGTGAACACTGCAGAACCCCTTCCATAGGATCATCGCGGCGTTCCGCACGTCCGTGGCGCTGTTCCCGCCGTTCTCCTGCGCCGGGTCCCAAAGGATCATCCGGCCGGCCGGAATTCCCATCCGCTTCGAGGTGTTCCGGCCCAAGTGCTGATCGGGGAAAAAGAGGACCTTCGGGCGGCGGGCGAACGTCCAATCCAGGATCTTGCGGGCGTTCGACGAGGTGCAGACGATCCCGCCGTGCCGGCCGCAGAACGCCTTCAGATCGGCCGCGGAATTGATATACGTCACGGGCGTGACCTGTTCGTCCGGATCGAGGATCACGGCGAGTTCCTCCCAGGCGCGCTCGACGCTCTCGATGTCGGCCATGTCGGCCATGGAACATCCCGCGGCCATGTCGGGGAGGATGACCGTCTGGTGCGGCCGGCAGAGGAGGTCGGCGACCTCGGCCATGAAGTGAACGCCGCAGAAGACGATGAACTCGGCCTCCTTCTGCTCCGCCGCCCGGCGGGAGAGCATCAGGGAGTCTCCCTTGAAGTCGGCGAACTTGTAGACGCCGTCCTGCTGGTAGTTGTGGCCGAGTATGACCAGGCGGCGGCCCAGGGCCGCTCGCGAGTCGGCGATCGACCGGTCGAGTTCGTCGGGGGAAAGGTCGTAGAAGAAATCTACGGGAATCTCGCGGGGCGTAAGCGAAACGGTGGACATGCATTTCTCCTTTCAAACGATTCTATTGGGTCGGTTGAACGGGTGTCAATGAAAAGAGAGGCGGCAGGCCGGGATGACGGCTCCGTATGCAGAATACGCCGTATTGCTCACGATCTGGGCAGGCAGGATTGTCGTCCAGCCGCCAAATCCGTAGGTTTTTCCGTGAGTCCAGGAATCGTTCGACTGGCACCCGGCTTGCTCCCTTCCATCCGGATTTCCCTCGACGGAGGTTGTCATGCCGGCGGATATCGGCTCCGAAACGCGTCTCAAACGAACGGTCCTGGAGCTCTCCACGCTCTACGAGATCTCGAAGATCCTCGGCTCCTCGCTCGATCTTCAAGGCGAGCTCGCGGCCGTTCTGCGGCTCCTCTCCCAGTTCGTCGGCCTCAAGATGGGGACGCTCACCCTATACGATCCCGAAACGCACGAGCTTGCCATCGACGAGGCCCACGGTCTGTCCGAGGAAGAAAAGTCCCGTGGAAGATACAAGATGGGCGAAGGCGTGGTCGGACAAGTGATGAAAACGGGCATTCCGTATGTGGCGCGCGATGTCCGGAACGATCCGCTCTTCCTCGGGCGGACGGGGACGCATCTCGGGCTCCCGGAGGAGGGAGCCGTGGCTTTCATTTCCGTCCCCGTCCGCGTCCAGGGCGAAGTGGTTGGGGTGCTCTCCGCCTACCGTTCGGCGGGGCCGGAGCCGAGCGTGGAGGAAGACCTCCGTTTCCTCAAGATCGTCGCGCAGAGCATTGGCCAGACGCTCCGTTTCTACCGCCTGATCGCCACCCAGCAGAAGCGCCTGTCCGACGAGAACCGCGAGCTCAAGAGCGCCCTGAAACAGAGGTCCGGCTTCGACCGGATCATCGGCAGCCACAAGAAGATGCAGGAGGTCTACCGGACGATCGAGCACGTAGCGGGGACCCGGAGCACGGTCCTCCTCCTGGGCGAGAGCGGGACGGGCAAGGAGCTCGTGGCGCGCGCGATCCACTTCAACTCGCCGCGCGCCGACAAGCCGTTCGTCAAGGTCGACTGCGCGTCGCTCGCCGAATCCCTCCTCGACAGCGAACTGTTCGGCCACGAACGGGGCGCTTTCACCGGAGCCGTGGCGGACAGGAAAGGGCGTTTCGAAATGGCCGACGGGGGCACGATCTTCCTGGACGAGATCGGGAACGTCGGTCCGGCCGTTCAGGCCAAGCTCTTGCGCGTCCTTCAAGACAGGGAGTTCGAGCGTGTTGGTGGATCGCGGACGCTCACGGCGGACGTGCGGATCATCGCCGCGACGAACCGGGACCTGGAGGCGGCCGCCCGGACGGGAACGTTCCGGGAGGATCTCTACTACCGCCTGCACGTCGTCCCGATCGTCCTTCCTCCGCTCCGGGAGCGCGCCGAGGACATTCCGCTCCTCGTGGACACGTTCCTCCAGAAGTTCGCCGCGGAGACGGGCAAGCCCGTCGCTGGAATAGCGCCTGGCGTCCTCGACGCGCTGACTTCGTACCGCTGGCCCGGCAACGTCCGGGAGCTCGAACACGCGATCGAGCGGATGGTGATCATGAGCCGCTCGACCGTCCTGGACGTCAAGGACCTTCCCCCGTCGCTCCGGTCCGTTTCGCGTCCGCCCTTCATCCCCGCGGGGACGATGACCGAGGCCGTCCGGAAGGTGGAGAGGGGAATGATTGTCCAAGCCCTGGAAGAAGCGGGATGGATCAAGGCCAGGGCGGCGAAACGGCTGGGCGTGACCGTCCGCATTCTGGCGTACAAGATGGGGAAATTCGGGATCGGCGAACGGGGGGGAGAGAAGGATGCGGGCGCTTGTCATCAAGCACGTCCGGCGTGAGGGGCCGGGAACGCTCGGGGAGTTCCTGAAGGGGCGCGGCGTCGATCTGGACATCCGCGAGATGGAGGACGGCGACGCCCTGCCGGCGGACCTGGACGGATACGGACTGCTGATCGTCATGGGCGGGCCGATGAACGTCGACGAGGAGGACGCTTTTCCGTTCCTGTCGGGCGAGATCGAGTTGATTCAGGAGGCGATCGAGCGGGACGTTCCCATGCTGGGGATCTGCCTCGGCTCACAGCTCCTTTGTAAGGCGGCGGGCGGAGTGGTGACGGCCGGTCCGGTGAAGGAGATCGGCTGGTACGACGTCGATCTGACGCCCGAGGGGAGAAGGGACCCTCTGTTCGAGGGACTTCCCCACACGTTTCCGGTGTTTCAGTGGCACGGCGACACGTTCTCGATTCCTGAAGGCGGCGTGAACCTTGCCGCTTCCTCCGCCTGCGCCTACCAGGCCCTGCGCGTCGGCAGGCGGGCCTACGGCCTGCAGTTTCACGTGGAGGTGGACGGGCCGACGATCCGAGAATGGATCGACACGGGAGGGGACGATCTGGCGTCTCTTGCGCCTGCCGTCACGGCTGAGGCGATCCTCCGGCAAGTGCCCGCCCGCGATCCGGCTCTCCGCGCCGTCGCCGCCGTCATCTACGAGAACTTCCGGCAGATCGCGGGGTCCTGAATCGGATTGCCCGACAGCGGTGTGATTATCCTCATTACCGTCTATTAGGAGAACCCGCCATGATTCTCCATCTGCCGCGAGAAAATGAAGAAGGTTTAAGGGTTGAAGCGGGAGAGACCGGGGATCTTGGCGAAGTAGGAATCGAGACTGTAGATCCGGCATTGGTGTTCCAGCGCCAGGGCCGCAACGATCAAATCGGACATCGGAAGCGTTATCCCCCGGCGAAGGAGGGCAGCCGATATCTCCCCGGCTCGAATCCAGGCTGCTCTATTCATCTCGAAATAGGGCAGCGCAAGCATCGCCTCCTGGATTGTGTGGCGGTCTTTTGATGTGCGGCATCCCTGGAGCAGCTCGGCGAGGACCACCCCAGCCAAGGAGACCTCGTCGGCGTCGATCAAGATGTCCAGGGTATGCTTTTCCTTGGAATCCGGGCGGTTGAAGAACGGGATCCAGACAGACGTATCAGCGATGATCACGCCAGCGCCGCGTCAGCCTTTTTTGGTGCTCCGTTTCGGTTTTTTCCAGTTCCTTCCGGTCGAGGTCAATGTGGATCTTGCCGCTCAACTGTTTGAGATCTTCCAGTTTCTTGCGGCGGATCAACTCGGAAGCGGCGAGATGGATCGCCTCGGTCTTGGTCCGGGCATGCGTTGTCTTCAACAGCTCCCGGATCAGATCTTCATCCAGATCAAGTGTCGTGCGCATGGCTCCTCCTTGTCCTTGAAAGGCAGTTCTATTGTATGCACGGCTGATGCATAAGTCAATCCCGAGAGGAATCGCCCGAAAGGAATCGAGGTATGAGGGGGTGGGGATCGGGGAAAAGAGAACGGTTGCGGTCAGAAAGTTTGACCTGGGATGTCACGGGAAGCGTGCAAGAATGTGGGAATTGTCGGGAAGTGCCCGGGTGGATCCGAAAGAACGAGTTCATAACGACGGGAAGGCGAGACCGGGCTATCGGGGGCAGCGCCTGAGCCACGCGCCATCGCGGTGACGGGATCTAACCGGGCGGAGCTTCAGTCGGGCGGGCGAAAGTCAACGTGGGCAACAACGGAAATCGTCGCCTGACGGGCTGGCCGGTCCCCCGGCGTCCCTTTCAACCAGCCCTTTCAGCCCCGAAAAAACCCAGGATCCGCGTGAGCTACCCCTGTTTTCATGGACACCCAGAATGGAGGACAATGTCCTCCGCGGAGGTGTGCCATGCGAAAGCGCCAGACCTTTAGCCCAGCCTTCAAGACTGAAGCCGTCCGTCTGCTGGAACGCGGAGACAAACCCGCCGCCGAAATAGCCCGCGAGTTGGACGTGAGACGCAACCGGCTCTATAAGTGGCAGCGAGAAGTCCGCGCTCACGGGGAGCACGCCTTTCCTGGTCCGGGTCGCCAACCGAAACCCGCCGAGGAGATCGCTCGGCTGAAACAGGAGCTGGCCCGCGTAACGGAGGAGCGGGACATTTTAAAAAAAGCCGCCACGTACTTTGCCAGGGAGTCCCAATGAGGTATGCGTTTATCGAGGCGCACCGACGGACTTGGCCGGTGGAGCGGCTCTGCGCCGCGCTGAGCGTAAGCCCTCTCTGCCAACATAAGTGAGACACCGACCCCCCTGAAGTTTAGTGTAGAGGGCGAGACGGGAATCGAAGATGGCGACGATGACGGAGGGGACGCCGTTGGCACAGGAGACCGAGGTGAAGGAGCCTCGGGGGCTGGGAAGAGTCGGGAGAGAGGTCGAAGAACCTTCGGATTTGCGAGGGCTTGATCCAGCGAGCCGGTTTCCCCAAAGCCTTACGGACTAGCAAGTTCCGCGTTCCGTGTCGTTCCGAGCTTTCCGGTCTTTTCCTGTGGATAACGCAAGAATCATGGCACAAAATCCGGCACAGTTGACACTTGACACCCGTTGTCAGATATGACAACATTGCACCAGTAAAAGGACCCGATGACAAGAACAACAAAGCCCATCTCGTGGATACGGACGGCGCTGAAGGAATTTAGGACGTTCCCGGAGGGCGCCCGGTCGATCTGTCTTGCCGCTTTGACGATCGCCGCCGAGGGCGGTAAGGCGGACATTGCAAAACCGATGCACGGGATAGGATCGGGTGTGTTCGAAATTGCCCTGGCGTTCCGCGGCGGCGCGTTCCGAGTGGTCTATGCCGTGCAACTGGCTGAGGACATCTGGGTCATCCACGCATTCCAGAAGAAATCTACGGAGGGTATCAAGACGCCCAAGCGCGAGATCGATCTGATAACGGACCGTTTGAAGAGGCTGAAGGAGGCGTTGCAATGAAAAAGAAAGGGCTGGAGGTAACGCTCGGAAGCGGAAATGTGTTCCGCGATCTTGGCCATGAGAACGCGGACGTTCAGCAGTTCAAGGCGATCCTGGCCGGCGAAATCATCAAGGCGCTCGATCGGGAAGGACTTAGCGTTCGCGCCGCGCATGCCCGAACGGGCATTGCGGCCGCCGATTTCTCTCGCATCCGCAACGCCGACCTTGGGCGGTTTACCGTCGATCGCCTCATGTCGATCGTCAACCGCTTCGGCTCGCGAGTGGAAGTGAAAGTCCGCGTGCGGCCCCCTATCCGCCTTCGCGATCAAGCCCACGCGGTGTAAGATCGTCTCTCCCAGCTACGCAAAAGGTCCGTGCGTTTCGGAACAAGCGCATCCGTGGAGTGTCCACCCTCGACAAGGGACAGGACGTGGAGCTTCAGCTTTGGGACCTCAGCGAGTATGCCCGGGCCAGGGGATGGGAGGTCTTCGGGAGTACGTGGATGAGGGGCAAAGCGGGGCGAAGGACCGAAGGCCCTCCTGTGCCGGAGAAAATTTCCGTGTCATCGTAACCGCCTGTTTTTCCTGGTGGCGGTGCGTGGGATCGAACCACGGACACGGGGCTTATGAAATTGACCAGGGCGTTTTTGCAAGGGCTTGATTTTGCGGGCTGGCTTCCCCAAAGCCTTATGGATTCAAGAGGTTCCGCGTTCCGCCCTTTCCGGTCGTTCCTGTGTATTACCTTGTGAATAACGCAGATTCACCGCACAATTTCCGGCACAGTCTCTCGACCCCGTGAGGGGTATTTCACACCCCGTGTCCTTGTGCGAAGCCAGTCCAATGCAGGCTGGATGCAAGTCCGCCGGGCAATCGCCATGTCCGGGGGCCGGGATATCTCCTCGATGGTCAAGCCTGTTTGAGGAGATCGAAATACCGCTCGCGGCTCAAGCATGCGGTTCGCATGTTGTTCTTAATGATCTCGACGCCGACCTCGTCGTATTCGGGGATCACGACGGCGCGCTTGGCGCCTGGGCACCAGAGGACGTGATGCGAGCCTTCCTTCCTCCGGTATTCACAACCATGGAGGGTGAAGACCTTGACGAGCGTCTTCCAATCAACAGGGCTGATCCTGGGCATCAGCCGATGAGAGCCGTCGCCTTCTCAAAGCCGACCACTTCCCTTAACGGGACGATCTGATCCCCTCGAACCTCGAACCCGCATTCGGACAGGTACTCTTCCAGCGTTCCCATCTCCTTCATCTCACGAATCTGGATTCTCACCACTTCTTCGAGGTTCGCCTTGGCTTCCTCCAGCGTTCTTCCCTGGGCGATGAAATCCAGTTCCGCGGTGCGTGCCAGGAACCATTGGCCTTCCCGCCAGATTTCAATCGTGTGCTTAAGCTCCATCGGATAACCACTCCTCTTTGAGGAACTGCGCCCATGACTTCGGCGCTTTCTGTTTGAGAGGGAACGCCGCCAGTCCAGCTTTCCACAGGGCGAGCTTGTATTCGGTCTCGCAGTTGTATTCCTGGCAGGATCGCCTACCTAGACGTTTCTGGACGGCTTCTTTTGAAACGGGAAAGGTTGGATTCGATGACAGAAGCTCCGCAATGCACGACCAACGACGGCGCGCACTCAGCCCCCTTTCTCCTAGATGAAAGAATAGGACGCCCACCGCGTAGTCGATCTCCGGCTCGGGAATTCGGCCGCGATGTTGGCCAACGGGCACAATCCAATTTCCACGGACCTTCTGAAACGTCCCGGCGAGCAAGCACCGCTGGCCGCGCGAAGCCCGCCTGAATTCCTCTTCGAGGGGGCTGTTTAATTTAACGCCGGCCATTCTTCGGATTTCTCGCCCCGCCATTCCTGACTCGGGAAAGCTATCGTCGTTGAATATAAGTCTCAGTAGAAAACGACAAAGCTTCACCGACTCGGCGTCCTTGACACCACACCCCAACAGAATTTCGGAATAATTTTGGGCGTGCAACTTTTGTCCACTCCCCAAGCCGGTAAAGCTGAATTATACAAACTTCATGAATAGGATGCAACTTCTTGCACGCCTGGACGACGTCCGACAGTCCGGACTTAGCCGGTGGCAAGCGCGTTGTCCGAGTCACCCAGACGAAAACCCTTCCCTAAGCGTCCGCGAAGGAAACCGAGGCATCCTCTTGCACTGCTTCGGCGGATGCTCGCCGGACGAGATCGTGGCCGCGCTTGGGCTCCAGGTCAGCGACCTGTTTTTCGGTGTGCCCGCCCGGGCCCCGCATGCACGGCGTGAGGGCGCGGGGGCACGCGAGGGGGAAGCGGCGCTCGACTTCCTTCGCCGGAAAGCGGCCTGGGAGCTCGTCGCCCTGCGGCAGTCGTCGGAAGCCCTGATTTCGGCGGCGCGAGGGATCGACATCGACGGATGGACCGACGCGGCACTCGACGTTGCGCTCGACGTGCTCGCGGACGCCTGGGTGGTCCTTCTCGACGAAGAACGGGAGGCGGCATGAAAACGACAATGATCGAAGTCGGAGCAACAACGGCCGAAGAGACATCAACCGAGATCCCTTGGCCGGATCCTCCCGCAAGCGAAGCCTTCTCCGGACTCGCGGGCGACATCGTGCGAGCGATCGAGCCGCACACGGAGGCCGATCCCGTGGCTCTCCTGGTCCAGTTCCTCGCGGCATTTGGAAACGTTGTCGGGCCGAGCCCCCACTTTATCGCCGACGGCGCCGAGCACAGGATGAAGCTCTTCGCGGTCCTCGTCGGCACGACATCCAAGGGTCGAAAGGGGACGAGTTGGGCACACGTGAGGCGGATATTTCAAGGCGTGGACGAGGAATGGACTGGGCGGCGTGTCTCGTCCGGCCTCAGCTCCGGCGAGGGTCTAATCTGGCAGGTGCGCGATCCGATCTTCAAGGAGATCAGGGGAGAGAGGGTGTGCGTTGACCCCGGCGAGAACGACAAGCGGTTCATGGTTCTCGAACCGGAATTCGCTCGCGCACTTCGCGCGATGGAGCGGGACGGCTCCACCCTGTCAGCAGTCATTAGGGACGCTTGGGACACGGGAAACCTTCGGGCGCTGACGAAGAACAGCCCGGCGAACGCGACCGGCGCGCATATCTCAATCGTGGGACATGTGACAAGGGACGAGCTTCGGCGCTACCTCGACCGGACCGAGGCAGGGAACGGATTCGGGAACCGCTTCCTCTGGTCATGCGTCAAGCGGGCCAGAATCCTCCCGGAGGGCGGGCGGATAGACGAGGTTGACTTCGCCCCGGTCCTCCGGCGGCTCTCCCAAGCGATCGACTACGCGAGGCGCGGCGCCGAGATCAAAAGGGACGAGGCTGCGAGGCGAATCTGGTTCCGGGTGTACGAGGGTCTTTCTGAGGGCAAGCCCGGACTCCTGGGGGCGATGGTCGGGCGGGGCGAGGCCCAAGTCATGCGGCTCGCCTGTCTCTACGCGCTTCTCAATATGTCGTATGTCGTAAGGGCGGAACACATGAACGCGGCCCTGGGTCTCTGGGACTTCGCCGAGGACTCCGCCCGGTTCATTTTCGGCGACTCCCTAGGGGGCCCCGACGGTGAAGTGATCTTAACGGCGCTTGAGAGCAATCCGACGGGCCTCACGCGGTCGGATATCAGCCGAGGGCTCTTCGGCCGTAACAAGTCCGCCCAATCTATCGGCCGGACTCTCGGGCTCCTATTGGAGCTGGGGCGGGTGAAGAGGGTCTCGGAGGAGACCGAAGGCCGGGCGGCCGAACGGTGGTTTGCGGTATCTAGGGTTACGACATAGACGACATTAACGACAAAAGGGCCGGGCTTATGTCGTCTTTGTCGTCTTTGTCGTAAGGGCGGGAGAGGAAATGGCTGGCTACTTGGAACAGGCGAAGCGGGTCTTGCGGGATACGACATACGACAAAAGCCGTCCGGCTCTGGCCGAGGACCGGGCGGGAGAGGTCCTTCCCCTCCCGGAAGCCCGGAGGGTGTCTCCTGGCCCTGGGACGCAAGCCCGGTCTCACGGCCTGGCGATCAAGGTTCACTCCGAAGTCCTGGGGGCGGACCTCTGGATCGTGCTCGATCCGGCGGACACGAAGCCGGACCCCGGCAAGTACGATGCGCCTGTCTACTCGCGGAGGGAGGTTGAGCGGCTTGTTGAGATGTCTCAGCGGGGCGAACTGCATCCCGATCAACTCCGGGTTCTTCACAAGGCAAAGCAGACGTGGCCGGGGATCAAGGTGCAAGACGGGCCGGAAGCGGCTCACGACGTTGCCCCACAAGACGCGATCGGGAACCGGGCTGATGTGGAGCATACCCCCGAGAAGGGGGAAACCAATGAGAGACTTTGAACGAATCAGGACACCGATCAACCGAAAGGAGGTGATTCAGATGCCAAGCAAGGAAGATCTTGTCGAAACCATCGAGGAACAGGATGAAATCCTCGATGGACTGCGGGACATCCTCGACGACCCCGATCTGACGCCTTTTGAAAAGCTCAAGGAGATCGAGGACGCGCTCGCGGAGGAAGAAGAGGGCGACGAACCCGAGGAGTAAAGAAGGAGGCACCGGGCGGGGCTTCGGCCCCGCCCGCCCAGAAAGGAGGACCGATGGTCAAGGGAGCGTTCTTAAATACCCGTCAGGCGGCCCGGCTTCTAAAGGTCGATTCCATGACGATTTACCGGATGATCTATGCGAAGCGCCTTCGAGCATACAGACGGCGAAATGAGTGGAGAATCCCTGTCCGAGCGGTTGAGACGCTCAAGAAGGCCAGGCAGATCGTCAAGGGATCAATCGAGAAGCCCGCCCAAGGCGACAATCTGCCTAATAGGGAGGTCCTGCCTAAGGCAACTGCCTAAGGCAGAAAATCGAAAATCATGGCGACGTGCAAATTTTGCGGCGAGAAATTTAAGAATCCCCAAGCGGTGCGGGCTCATTTGAAGTCTTGCCCCGAGTACGCGGAGAACGGAAAAAGTCCGGACCGAGCATTTCCTGCCTTAAGGGAGCCTAAGGCAAGAAAATCCGCAGAGGCCGAAATAAGCCCGGCCGTTCAAATGCGCGAGCGTGTTCTCGCCGAAAGGCTTCGCCTGGAACTCCGGCAGGCCGAGGCAGAACATCGACGGCTTGATGAGGAAAAGGCCGACGCCGAGCGGATGGCAAGAGAGGATGAAGAACGAGCGCGGTTATGGGATGCGCGACGGGAACGCGCTGAGCGCGAATCACTTCTTGCCGAAGAGCGCCGGGAGAAAACGCGGCGGCTCTCCCGCGAGAAGATTCAAAAAGCAAAGGACGCGGCCTTCGGCGGGTTCGGTTCTTTTGATCTTCCGAAGGAGGCCGAAGCCAAGGCCCGCGTTGCGATTGAAAAGGAACTGTCCGGGCTTCCCGTTCACGATCTGCCACAGGATGAGATTGACGAAATAGCGCGGGGCGTCCGTGACAGTGTCTGTGCGCCGTACAGGAGAATTCAGAAACAGCGCGAGGAGGCCGAGGCCCGGAGGAGAGGGATCGAGGATGAGCGCCGAGCGCGGAAATTTGCGTTGACGCTCAAGAAGTCGGCGCTCGTCTCCTACGCGCTCGACTACGTCAGGGAGGAATGGGAGATCAATCCCCTCGATTGGCCCGAGGTCAAGCAGGAGATTGAGACAGCCCTGGACCGCGAAATATCCGGCGACGAGTCGAAGGACGACGTTCGGGAGATGGTGGACGAGGTTGTGGGAGGATAATCGGTGCGCGTCGGTTTGTATGCCCGCGTCTCCACGCTCGACAAGGGCCAGGACGTAGACCTTCAGCTTCGGGACCTCCGGGAATATGCCAAGGCCAGGGGATGGGAGGTCTTCCGGGGGTACGTGGACGAGGGGCAAAGCGGGGCGAAGGACCGAAGGCCCGCCCTGGACGAGCTTCTCACCGACGCAAGGCGGCGGAAGATAGACGTTGTGGCCGTCTGGCGGCTGGATCGTCTCGGGCGAAGCCTCAAGCATCTCATCGGCCTTCTCGATGAACTTCACGCCCTGGGTGTCGGCTTCATCTCCCTGGGCGAGTCCCTGGACTTCACGACGCCGGCGGGCCGGCTCATGTTCCACCTTCTCGGAGCCTTCGCCCAGTTTGAGCGGGACATCATTCGGGAGCGGGTCAAGGCTGGGATGGCGAACGCGAAGGCCAAAGGGAAGCCCATCGGAAGGCGTCCAAAAATCGCGCTGGGGGATTTACGGACGGCCGTTGACCTTAGAGGCCGCGGTGAGTCGATTCGGGGGATAGCGGGCGTCCTGGGCGTCTCAAAGAGTGCCGTCCACAAAGCCCTACTGTCTCCGGCCGTGCGGGACGCGGAAAAATCGCTGGGGATTCCATCCGCCGACCCCGTCCTTCAAGGACCTGTTTGATGGACAACGAAAGCCCTTACATGACCGTCCAGGACGTGGCGGCTTACCTTCGAGTCAAGCCGAAGACGATCTACGCTTGGGCGGGGGAAGGGAGAATCCCGGCCGTGAAGCTGAACAGCCTTCTTCGCTTCAAGCGCGACGAAATCGACTCCTGGGCAAAATCGTGCGAGAGACCGTCCCGGCGGGTCACGACGTTGCCACAGGAGCGGCGAAGTCGGAACAGGACGGGCCATAGTATCCCCCCTTCTGGCGGAATTGAGAGAATCATTGACCGGGCGAAAAGGGAAGTTTTACACTCCCGTCCTGGGGAAGCCAGGCCCGCCGTCAAGCCCGGAAAGGAGGGGTGACGGATGGGGCTCTATAAGCGGGGCGGTGTCTGGTGGATGCGTTTGACCGTCGGCGGCCGGGCAGTCCGGCGGACGACGGGGACGAAGGATAGGCGTCTTGCGGAAAAGATCGAGGGGAAAGTCAAGACCGAGATCGTGGAGGGGCGGTGGTTCGATGTCTTGGAGGAGCGAACGCGGACGGTGGGGGAGATGATAGACCGCTACATTGAGACTCATATCGGGGACAGGCCGCACCGAAGCCGGTATGAAGCCCAAGGGCGTGCGCTCAAGCGGTATCTCGGCATCCTGACCCTTGCCGAAGTCACACCGAAAGTCCTGGTGGAGTACAAGGCAAGGCGTCGCAAGGAGGGGACGACCTACACGCGGGAAGGAAAAACCGGCGAGGTGACGGCCCATCGGGACGTCGGACCCGGAACGATCAACCGGGAACTGACACTCCTCTCGGCGGCGTTCAACATGGCCGTCAAGGAGTGGGAATGGTGCCGGGAAAATCCCGTCGCCCGCGTGTCGAAGGAGAAGGAGCCGCCGGGGAGGGACAGATACCTCACGGCCGAGGAGGATAAGGAACTTTTCAAGGCATGTCCCGATTGGCTCCGGGAGATCATCTCGTTTGCGGTGAATACCGGGATGCGCCAAGGGGAGATTCTTTCCCTTCGCTGGCCTTCGGTCGATCTATTCCGGCGCGTCCTCGTCGCTGAGAAGAGCAAGAACGGAGAGAAGCGGACGGTGCCGCTCAACGAAGCCGTTCTAACGCTTTTCAAGGAGAAGGCCCGCGTGAGGTCGCTCAAGACGGACCTCGTATTTCATTCGGAAGCGCACACGCCGATTGACCTTGGAAATCTCCGGCGGGCGTTCGGGAAAGCGATCAAGAAAGCGAAGGTCGGAGACTTTCACTTCCACGACCTTCGGCACACGTTTGCGACTCGGCTTGTTCAGGCGGGCGTTGACATGTACAAGGTACAGCGGCTTCTCGGCCACAAGACGCCGACGATGACGCAACGGTACGCTCATCACTCGACGGAGAGCCTTCGGGACGGCGTGGAGGTCCTGGATCGGGTGCGGCTACTTTTGGACACGGCACAAAATCCGGCACAGACTGTGCCGGTGAAAATTTCCGTGTCATCGTAACCGCCTGATTTTCCTGGTGGCGGTGCGTGGGATCGAACCACGGACACGGGGCTTATGAAACCCCTGCTCTACCAACTGAGCTACACCGCCTTCGGGAGAGGGGTCAATTGATAAGGCGAAAACTTCGGTGTGTCAAGAAGAAAAGGGTCGGACGAGCCGCAAGTCTTTGATTGGATTTCATCTTTTCCTTGGGTACAATAACTCCGATATTAATGGTCATGCAGCCGGTGGTCGGCGGCCTGGAGGTCGCCGTCCGCTCTTGGCGTCCCTGTCCGAGGGGCGGGGTTCTTAACGGAGGGGTTGGGGATGTCGGGTCCCGCATCGGCGCTATCGGCGTTTTCTGATTCCTTCTCTGTTTTGGAAACGGGGAATGTGAAAATCCTGAACCAGAGCAAGCTCCGCGAGCATGCGATCGACCGCCTGGTCTACGGTGCCGTGTTCGAGACCGATCCGGCGAGACGGAGCGCTTTTCGGTGGGGAATCCGGGCTCTCGCGCGGGAATCGGGAGTCGTTCCTGCGTCGATCCAGTCCCTGTACGAGGCGATGGGCCGGGGGGAGGTCTCGGGGTTCACCGTGCCCGCCATCAACATTCGCGGCCTCACCTATGACAGCACGAGGGCCGTTTTCCGGGCGATGGAGGCCGGGCGAGTCGGGCCGGTCATCTTTGAGATCGCCAAGTCGGAGATCGGCTATACGGAACAGCGGCCGGACGAATACGCCGTCGTGATCCTGGCGGCGGCGATCCGGGAGGGGTATTCGGGGCCGGTCTTCCTTCAGGGGGACCATTTCCAGATCAACGCGAAGAAGTTCGGGGCGGACCCGTCGGGCGAAGTGAACGCGCTCAAGGCCATTGCCCGCGAGGCGGTGGAAGCGGGCTTCTACAATATTGACATCGACGCGTCGACCGTCGTCGATCTGTCGAAGGGGACGATCGAGGACCAGCAGTTCAACAATTCGCACATTACGGCCGAGATGACGAAATTCATCCGGGGGCTGGAACCCAAGAGCGTGATGGTCTCGGTCGGGGGAGAGATCGGCGAGGTGGGCGGGAAGAACAGCACGGTGGAGGAGCTGTCGGCCTTCATGGACGTCTACCGCCGCGAACTCGGCGGGGGACTCCAGGGCATCAGCAAGATCTCCGTCCAGACGGGGACCTCCCACGGCGGGGTCGTCCTGCCGGACGGAACCGTGGCCAAGGTCAAGCTCGATTTCGACACCCTCCAGAGCCTGTCGAAAGCGGCACGCGAGAAGTACGGACTCTCCGGCGCCGTCCAGCATGGGGCGTCCACCCTTCCGGACGAGGCGTTCGGCCGGTTTCCGGAGACGGGGACAAGCGAGGTCCATCTGGCGACCGGCTTCCAGAACATGATCTACGAGCATCCCCGGTTCCCGGCGGCGCTCAAGGAAAAGGCGTACGACTGGTGCCGGGCGAACTGCGCGGGCGAGCGAAAGGGAGGGGAGACGGAAGAGCAATTCCTCTACAAGACGAGAAAGAAGACGTTCGGGCCGTTCAAGAAGGAGATGTGGGACCTTCCCGCGGAGATCCGCAACGCAATCGGGGCTGACCTGGAGGCGAAGTTCCGCTTCCTGTTCGACAAGCTCCGCGTCGTGGGGACGCGAGACGTCGTCGGGCGGATCGTGAAGCCGGTTGCCGTGCCCCTCTCTTTGCCATCGGGACAGGCGACGAAGGGCGGCGGCGTGGCCATCGGACGCGACGAGCCGGGGGAGTAGCGTGGACAAGTGGCAGCGAACGGCGTGGGAATGGACGAAGACGCTGGGACTGGCGCTTCTCATTTCTTTGGCCGTCCGGACCGCCATCGTCGAGGGGTACTGGATTCCGTCCGGGTCGATGGAGCCGACGCTCGCCGTGGGCGATCGGATCCTTGCGAGTAAGCTCTCCTACCGGTTCGCAGATCCCTCCCGCGGCGACATCGTGATTTTTGCCCCTCCGCCCAACGTTCCGCTCTCCGGCCCGCACGTGGTGAATCCGCTCTCCGGCCCGCACGTGGTGAA
>MHEK01000082.1 GCA_001803795.1 Nitrospirae bacterium RBG_16_64_22 | reverse complement strand
TAACGTCCCTTCCCCCAGGAAAAACCCTTTGACATCCTCGCCGGGATTGGATAGATTTTGATTGCGAGTCCAACTCCGAAAAGCCGAATCCCCAGCCGCGGGCAAGGATGGAACCGGGCCGGGGGGGCGGAAAGCCTCGATGGCGCCGGAGCCGACGGAGAATCGGAACATTCCCTCCCCGGTCCCCATGCTTGGCTGCCGACAAGAGGACTCGCACTTTTTTCCCAAGGGAAAAAGAGGCAGCCTTGTCACGAGCATGGAAGCGTCCTTCCCCTCGCACGATCGCCTGCTGAATATTGAGGAAACCAACCATGGATGAAATCGTCGAACGACGTCAGTCGGGCGGAAAGTGGTACGTCGAAGGGAAGACGGTCGAGATCTCCTTCCTCGACGAGCGATTCCAGTTCAACTGGGAGGTCGCGATCGAGCTTTCGACGGGTCTTCTCGTCGGGGAGGCGATCAGCCTGGAAGAGAACGGCGAGGCGGTGGCCGAAGCCATCAAGGTTGGTCTCTATCAGAACCGTCCCCCGACAGTCATCCTCATGGGAAACCGGTCGAACTCTCTTCTGGAGGAAGCCAAGCGCTGGCTGGCCGACCGGGGGATCCACGTTCCCCTGCAATTCGCTTCGAATACCCAGGAGATCCGCAAGTACGAGATTCAGACCGCCCTCGAGCAGTTCGAAAAGAGGATCACGAACCAGGAAATCAAGGGACGGACCAAGCGGCAGGTCGCTATGGAGATTCTCAAGTCCTTGCTGTCGACGTACGTTCAGACGGCCAACCGCATCCCCAAGCAGATCGAGAAACGGAAAGGGACCTCGCAGGCAAGGGCCCCCCAGCCCATGCCGCCGCCCGCGCGATCAAATCCCGCGCCGGCGTCCGCCGCGTCCGAACCCGAGGCAAAGCGGACCAAGCGCGTGCTCGTCGCGGAGGACTCTCTCACCGGCCTCAAGCTGATCGAGAAAGCCCTCGCCGACGCGGGGTACGAGACGGTCACGGCCACGGACGGGGAGGAAGCGGACCGGAAGATCCGCACCGAACCGCTCGACGCCGCCATCATCGACATCGTCATGCCGAAGAAGAACGGCTACCAGGTCTGCCGCGAGCTTCGGAAGGACCCGAACTACCAGTACCTTCCGATCATCTTCATCTCGTCGAAGAACGAAGCCTCGGACAGAATCTGGGGGCTCCGCCAGGGCGCCAACGAATACCTGGTCAAGCCGTTCCAGATGACCGATCTCGTCAACACCCTGCGAAAATACATCCCGATATCCTAATCCCTGCCTCGCCCCTTCCCCTTTCCCTTGCCGGGGTGGTCGTCCCAGTGCTTCTCCTTGTGCTTCTTCCCTTTCATTTTGTGCTTTCCGTGATAGTGCTCGTAGACTCCGGGAAAGAAAGTCCCCCTCTCCCGCATCCGGATCACGTCGATCACCGGAACGCCGTAGAACCCTGAGACGATCCGCAGGTTCACGAGATCGATCACTTCGGCATCCGTAAAGACGATCTTCACGGACCTGCCGTGTTTGTGGTGCTTCCAGTAGCCGTGGGCCTTGCCGTAAGGCGGGCCCACGCGCGCGTCGACCGGCATGGGAACGAGAAAGACAGTGGGCGGAAGCCCGATCCGCGCGGCGATGTCGGGAAAGGGAAGACCTTTGTGCCTGAGATCGACCAGATGGTCGAGCGGGCGGTTCGCCTCGCGGGCGAGAAACATGAGGACGCTCATGTCATGTTGGGGGAGGACCCTCGCCGTCTTCTCCACCATCTTCTCGTTGAACCTGAAGAACTCCTTCGCCGCCTTGTAGGCGAGGTCCGAGCCGGGGAGCGGGGGCGGGGGCGGCAGGGGGAACTTGTCGTCCGCGGACGCCGCGCCGATCCCGGCGCCCGCGCCAAGCAGAATGACGGCAGCGGTTGCAAGAACGATTCGTCTGAAGACTTGGGCTCGTTTCATCGAAGAGCTCCTTTCTGGCCGGTTGGGAACAAGCAGGGCCGGCATTTGAAAAGGACGCCTAATTGATCTTCGCCAACTCCGTCAGCAGGGTCTCGGGCTCGGGCCGGTCGGACGGGCTCTTCCCGATGTATTCCCACCGGACGATTCCCTTGCTGTCCAGGATGAAGACGGCCGGTTTCGCCGCTTGATCCTTGTTCAGCACGCCGTACTTCCGGATGACGATCCTCTTGGGATCGGAGAGAAGCGGGAACGACAGGCTCAGCCGGTCTCGGAGACCTTTCGAGACATGAGTCTGATCCGCGCTCACGGCGGCGACGCCTGCCCCCGTGCCGCGGAACTCCAGGATCTTTTCGCTCAGGCCCGCCAACTGCGAGCGGCAGGCCCCTCAGAACTCCCCCCGGTAGAAGACGAGGACGAGCTTCCGGCCGTGCCGGAGCCCGGAGAGGGTCACCGACCGGCCGTCGTGGTCCGTCGTCTTGAAGTCGGGGGCCTTCGATCCGACGGCGACCGGCGCCGCCGCTGCCGTGCCCGCATCCATGGAGAAGAGCGAAAACAGGACAAGCCCAAGAATGGCAATATTGAAACGCCTCATCGCAACATCCCTCCGTGCCTATGCGCCTTTGTGCCTTTGTGCCTCAGTCCCTCTGTTCGCCTATACCAGCCGATCTCGCCCCAGCCACCGTGCCCCCGCCCAGGAGGCGGTCCCCGTCGTACAGGACAGCGGCCTGCCCGGCCGCGACGCCGTACTGGGGCTCGGCGAAACGGACCCTGCCGCCGCCGTCCCGCCCCGGCGAAAATTCCCCCGGAACCGCCGCCATCATCGACCGGTACTGGACCTTCACCGAACCCGACGCCCCTCCCGCAACCGAGACCCAGTTCACGCCGGCGATCTCTATCCCGGAGACGGCCAGATCGGACCGGTCCCCCAAGGCGACTTCGTTCCTCGCGGGATCCAGCCCGACGACGTACCGCCGCTCCCCCGCGGCCACGCCGAGCCCGCGCCGCTGGCCGATCGTATAGCGGGCGATCCCCGCGTGCGTCCCAACGGTTCGTCCGGCCGCGTCCGTGATCGGCCCCGGCCGCACGGCCCCCGGACGAAAACGCGACAGGAACGCCCCGTGGTCGCCGTCCGGAACGAAGCAGATCTCCACGCTGTCTGCCTTGTCGGCTACGGGCAAGGCGTTGTCCCGGGCGATCCGCCGGACGTCTTCCTTGGAAAGATCGCCAAGAGGCAGAAGGAGGCGCCCCAGGACCGCCTGAGAGAGGGCGTAGAGGACGTAGCTCTGGTCCTTGCGGCGATCCCCTGCCCGTCGGATCTCCACGCGGCCGCCCGGCTCCCCGCTCAGGCGGGCGTAGTGGCCGGTCGCGATCCATCGCGCCCCGAGCCGTTCCGCTTCGTCCATGAGCGCGGCGAACTTGACCATCCTGTTGCAGTCGATGCAGGGGTTCGGCGTCCGACCGTTCAGGTAGGCGTCGGCGAACGGTTCAATCACGCCGGACGTGAACGCCTCCCGCGCGTCCACGAGGCGGTGGGCAATCCCCAGCCGCTCGCAGACCTCGAGCGCATCGCCGACGGCCTCCACGGCACAGCAACCCCGTTCACGGTCGCTCGGCGAGGGCGCCGGATTCGACCAGACGTGGAGTGTCACGCCGATGACCTCGTATCCCCTCTCCTTGAGAAGGAGCGCGGCGACCGACGAGTCCACGCCTCCCGACATTCCGACAATGACACGATCCAAATTCAAACCCCGACCCGCGTTGTGCATGTTCCCCTCCTTTGTAAGGAGGGGAGAGGGGAGGTAGACGGATCGATCATCCGCGACTTCTACCCCTCCCAACCTTCCCTGCCCCGAGCATGCTTTCGGGGCCTTACAAAGGGGAGGAGTGTCTTTCCGATTCACCCATTCACCCATTCACCGATTCACCGTTGATCATTCCTTCATTCATCTTCCCGCTCCGGAACCCTTCCGGATCGATCCGGACGTCCGCGAAACCCATGCCCTGAAGCGCCTCGACCACGCGCGCCGCCAAGGCAGGATCCAACAGGCGGGCGACGCTCCCAGGCTCCGCCTCTACCGTCGCGGAGCCGCCCCGGACCCGCACCCGCACATCCCGAAACCCCAGCGACCGTACGAATATTTCCGCCGTGTCCGCCCGCGCCAGCGCGTCAGCCGTGATCGTCGTTCCGTAGGGGAACCGCGAAGCCAGGCAGGGCGAGGCCGGCTTGTCCCAGATCGGGATCCCGCGGTCCCGCGCAATCTCCCGGACTTCCGCCTTCGAAAGACCCGCCTCCTTGAGCGGAGACCGGACGGCATGCCTGCGCGCGGCCTCGGAGCCCGGCCGGTAGTCCGAAGCGTCGTCCGCGTTCTGCCCGTCCACGACGGCCGGCAGTCCCTCGTCTCCCGCGATCTCGAACAGCCGGGAATACAACTCGTCCTTGCAGTAGAAGCACCGATCGGGGGGGTTCGCGGCGTACCGACCGTCGGAGAGTTCCTTCGTTCGGATGAAGCGGTGGCGGACACCCGTGAAGGCGGCCACGCGGACCGCGTCCCCCCGCTCCCGCGCCGGGAGGGATGCCGAATCCCCCGTCACGGCGAGAACGCGGTCCCCCAGGACCTCGCGCGCGACGGCCGTGACAACGGCCGAATCGACGCCGCCCGAGAAAGCGACGACGCATCCTCCCGTCTCCCGGAGGATACACATGGCTGTCTTCAGCTTCCCGACGGTTTCGTTTCGCATCACGCCATTCTCTACCCCACCCATCCTCTTCTGCCCCGAACGTGATTTCGGGGCCTTACAAAGGGGAGGAGTGCCTTTCCGATTCACCGATTCACCGATTCACCCATTCACCGACTCATCCCGCATCCGCTTTTCCAGCACCCTGAGCCGTTCGGCCAGTTCCGAGACGCGATCCTGCATCTCTCGGATCAACTGGACCTCGGGATCGGGAAGGTTCCCGTGGGCGAGCAGCTCGTCGTCCGTGAGCTTCCTCCCCTCCATCCGGGCGATCCGGCCCGGAACACCGACAACCGTGCAGTTGTCGGGGACCGGCTTGACGACCACGGAGCCCGCGCCGATGCGCACGTCGTGGCCGATCGTAATCGGTCCCAGGACGACCGAGCCGACGCCGACGGTCACCCGGTCGCCGATGGTCGGATGGCGCTTCCCGCCCCTCTCCTTCCCCGTCCCGCCCAGCGTGACGCCCTGGTAGATCAGGACGTCGTCGCCGATCTCGGCCGTCTCACCGATCACCACGCCCGATCCGTGGTCGATGAAGAACCGCTCGCCGACGCGGGCGCCGGGATGGATCTCGATCCCCGTCAGGAACCGGGACGTCTGGGAGACCATCCGCGCAAGGAGCCTCAGCCCCCGCCCCCACAGCCAGTGGGCGAAGCGGTGGAAAAGGATCGCATGGAGGCCGGGATAGCAGGTGACGACCTCCAGAACGCTCCGCGCCGCCGGGTCCCGCTCCAGGAAGACCTGTATTTCGCTGTTCAGCCGCCGGAACATAGGGGGAATTCTATCACAGCAAGGGACTTCGATTCACCGATTCACCGACTCACCGACTCACCCATTCACCGATTCACCGGCTCACTGCCCGACGAACGGATTGTGCGCCTTTTCGTGTCCGATCGTCGTGCTCTCCCCGTGGCCGGGAACGACGATCGTTTCGTCGTCCAGGGAGAAGAGGCGTTCGCGGATCGAGCGGAGAATCTTCTCGGCGTCGCCCCCCCAGAGGTCCGTCCGCCCGATCCCCTCGCGAAAGAGCGTATCGCCCGAAAAGAGGACCTTGCCGAGGGCCAGGACCGCAAAGCAGACGCTTCCGGGCGAGTGACCCGGCGTATGGATCACGACTGCATCGTGACGCCCGAACGGAATCGACCGGCCGTCCGCGAGGAACCCGTCGATCTCCGGCGGAGGCGGCGGCGGAAGACCGAACGACCTCGACTGCGCCGTGAGGTTCTCCAGGAGCGGAAGGTCCTCCCGGTGGATGTAGACCTTGGCGCCCGACGTCTCCTGAATCTCGCGGGCCGCCCCGAGGTGGTCGAAGTGGGCATGCGTCAGAACGACCGCGACGGCCCGGAGCCTGTGCTTTCCAAGGGCCGCCAGAATCTTCTCGGCCTCGTCCCCCGGGTCGATGACGAGGGCCTCGCGCGTTTCGGGACAACCGACGATCGTGCAATTTACTTCGAGAAAACCAACGGGAAACGTCTCGACAATCGGTTTCATCCCAGCCCTTCCATGCGATCGAGTTTCTTCACCACGGCTGCTTGGCCTCCTTTTTTTATCCCATCCCCTTCAAGGGGAGGGCCAGGGTGGGGATGGGATTGTTCCGCCAGTCGAACCCCGCCCCCATCCCGACCTTCCCCCTGAGGGGGAAGGCATAACAAATGGAACCGGGGCCCGCGAAGGAGAAGGAGACGGCGCTCCGTCCGCAGAAATTCCTTGCGGCGCCCGCAAGGCGGACGGCATTATACGCCCCGCCATGCCAAGAGCGATCATTTTCGATTTCAACGGCGTCCTCGCCGATGACGAAGAGGTGCACTTCCTCATGTTCCAGCGCGTCCTGGGCGAGGAAGGGATTCTGCTCACGCATGAGAAGTACTACGGCGAGTACCTGGGATACGACGACCGGGGGTGTTTCCGCGCGGCCTGCCTGGCCGCGGGGCGGGGGCTCTCGGACGGGGACCTCGCGGACCTGATCGGCCGCAAGTCGGCCTACTACACGGCCCACGTCGCGGGACACAACGTTCTCTATCCGGGCGCCGCCGAGGCCGTCTGGCGGATGTCGGGGCGGTACGCGCTCGCCGTCGTCTCGGGAGCGCTCAGGAGCGAGATCGACGACATCCTCGGGCGCGCCGGAATCCGGAACCTGTTTCGCGTCGTCGTCGCGGCCGAGGACGTGTCGGCCGGCAAGCCGGACCCGGAAGGGTTCGTCACGGCGCTTGCCAAGATAAACGAGCGCGAGACGGGCGGATCGGTCCTCCAGCCGGAGGAATGCCTGGTCGTTGAAGATTCCCACGCCGGGATCGAAGCCGCCCGGCGCGCGGAAATGCCGGTCCTGGCCGTCGCCCACACCTATCCGGCCGAGTCGCTCCGGGACGCGGACGACGTTATTCCATCCATCGCCGATCTGACGGCCGACGTCGCGGAGCGGCTGACACAGGGTTTGAGAACCAAGAGAATTGGAAATTGTAAGTTGTAAATTGCAAATTGTAAATTCAAAGAGCAGGCGAAGCGGCATGGCGCCGCGCAAATACCTGCGCTCCGGATTCTCGATTTGCGATTTCCAATTTCCAATTTACAATTTTCAATCTTCATTTCTCATTTGTTCCGGACGTTTCGCGCTTCGGAGGGGTGAACCGTGCTTCTCGCGCTCTTGACGTGGGCCGACGTTGAAAGCTATCTCAAGCAGAAAGACTCGATTCTCGTTCCCATCGGAAGCACCGAACAGCACGGCCCGAACGGCCTCATGGGAACGGACCACATCGCCGCGGAGGCGATCGCCAGGGAGGCTGGGGCCCGCGCCGGAACGATCGTGGCTCCCACGATCCCGTTCGGGATGTCGCACCACCACATGGGATTTCCCGGAACGATCTCGCTCTCGCCCGAGACCCTTCTCGCCTTGATGAAGGACATCGTCTCGTCCCTCTACCGTCACGGCTTTCGCCGGTTCTACGTCGTGAATGGGCACGGCGGAAACACGCCGACGCTGGGCGCGTCGTTTTCGTCCATCCTCTCCGACTGCCCCCTGGCCTCGTTCAAGATCGCGTCCTGGTGGCTGCTCCCCGAAATCACCGGACTCGCCGGGACCCTGTTCGGCGGCCGCGAAGGGCACCACGCGACGCCGTCGGAGGTGTCGCTCACCGCCCATCTCCACCCGGACCGGGTGAGAGAGATCCCGGGGTGCCGCGTGGAGCCGGTCAGCTACCCCTGGCCCGTCTCTCCCGAAAGATTCCGCGAGATCTTCCCCGACGGCCGGATGCTCTCCGACCCTTCCCTCGCCCGGCCGGAGCACGGAAAACGCTTCCTCGACGTCGCCGCTGAGGCCGTCGTCAAGGACCTGGCCGCGTTCGCCGACAGCTAAGGGGAATCCCGCGTTGAGACGCATCGAATCGGAACTCGTGAGACAAGTCGTCTGGGGGACGACGCTCGTCGCCCTCCTCCTCGGGCTCTATCTCGTCCTCCGCCCGTTCCTCGTCCCGGTCCTGTGGGCGGGAATCGTGACGGCCGCCTCGTGGCCCGTCTTCGTCCGCCTGCGAAACCGCGTGGGCGAGACCTGGGCGGCAATCGGCATGACCCTTTTCCTAGTCGCCCTCGTGATCGCCCCGATCCTCCTCCTCGCTTGGGCCGTCACGCACGAAATCACGTTCCTCTACGCGGGGCTCAAGTCCTGGCTGGCCGGCCCCCAGCCCGCTCTCCCCGGGTGGCTCGCCGGTCTTCCGTGGCTGGGAGAGTGGTTGAGCGGAATCCTCGACCGGATCTGGTCGGACCCGCAGGAATGGCAGGCATGGCTCGGGGAAGAAATGGCCGGCTCTTCCAAGAGGATCCTTGGCCTGGTGGGGGACGTCGGCCGGAACATCCTCGAAGGCGCCGCCGCGCTCTTCGTCGCGTTCTTCTTCTTCCGCTGGGGGGACGATCTGGTCGAGCAGGGACGCCGCGTCTTCAACCGCTTCATCGGGGAGCCGCGCTGGCCGCTCATCCACGCAACGGCGGAGACGGTCCGGGCCGTCGTCTACGGCCTGCTTCTCACGGCCGTCGCCCAGGGGACCCTCGCCGGAATCGGCTACTTGGCCGCGGGCGTGCCCGCTCCCGCCCTCCTCGGCGCGGCGACCGTCCTCCTGGCCCTCGTCCCGTTCGGGGCGCCGTTCGTCTGGCTTCCCGTGTCGGCCCTGCTCATCGCCCAGGGGAGCACGTGGCAGGGGATCGGCCTCCTGATCTGGGGCGTCACGGCCGTCAGCACGATCGACAACCTCCTGCGCCCCCTCGTCATCAGCCGGGTCACGCGGATTCCGTTCCTTCTCGTCTTCTTCGGCGTCATCGGCGGGGTCGCGGCCTTCGGCCTGCTGGGCCTCTTCCTCGGCCCCCTCCTCCTGTCCATCGCCCTCACCCTGTGGCGTGAGTGGAGCCAGGAGGCGGAAGGCGAGAAAGGCGGAAACGGAGAAACGGGGAAACCCTGAGACTGGGAAAACTCGAACTACAGTCGCGCCAGCACGCCCTGGTTGACCCGGGCGACGGCCTCCGGCCCCAGGAGGGCTTCCACCAGGGCGAACGCGAACTCGACGGCCGTTCCCGCTCCCCGGCTCGTGATCAGGCGGTCGTCCCGAACGACGCGCGACGAATCGTAAACGGTGTCCTTCATCTTTTCCTGGACGGTCGGATGACTCGTCACGCGCCGCCCTACGGCGAGGCCGTGCTCGGCCAGGATCGTGGGAGCGGCGCAGATCGCGCCGACGAACTTTCCCTCCGCGCCCATCATCTTCGCGAGCACTCTCTTCACCGTCGGATCGGCGGCCAGGCGCCGCGTTCCCTCCAGCCCTCCCGGCAGGACAACCATGTCGAACTCCCGGTCCGCGACGTCAGCGAGAAGAGCGTCCGGAACGAGACGGATCCCCGTCCGCCCGGCCAGAGGGCCTTCCTCCAGGCCGGCCACGACGACCTCGATCTCGGCCCGACGGAGGATGTCGATCACCGATACGGCCTCTATCTCCTCGAACCCCGCCGCCAGCGGCACCAGTACGCGCTTCGTCATGTCTTTCCTCCAGCATGGCACGTAGGCCCAAGTACACGCCGAAGGGTCGTGTATCGACGAGCCTCCCCCCGTACCGACCGCAACGTTGTCAAAAGGGACATCTCTTTGAGAAGGGACTCTTGCAACACCCTCCCCTTCAAGGGGAGGGGCGGGGTGGGGATGGGTTTCCCAGCGCCTCCCATACCGCGCTTGCAACCGCCTCCGGATCTCGCAAGACCTCATGATTCCAAAATCTGAGAACACGAAACCCAGCCGTTTCGAGAAACCTTGAGCGGACAAGATCGATCTCCCTCCGCTCAAGATGTTGACCACCATCGACTTCCACAACAAGCCTCGCCTCAAGACAAACAAAATCAAGAACGAAGTCCCCAAACGGATGTTGTCGGCGGAATTTCATGCCCCGCATCTGTTCCTTCCTGAGGCATTGCCAAAGCCGGCGCTCCGCCTCCGTCATGTTCTTTCGCAATGTGCGTTGGAGTTTCCCGCCGGCAATGAGCTTATTCGTCTGGCCTTTCACGGACCCAACCCCATCCCCGCCCTAACCCTCCCCTTGAAGGGGAGGGTCCTATTGAAGAACCCCGCCTTGAAAGGCGGGGATTCTCCGGCCTCTAAGTTGCTTGGAGGTATTTTGCATTCGCGCGCCTTGACCCGCCCCAAGGGGCGGGGATTGCGGCGCACTTCGCGGTTAAAAGTTTTTCAGCCCTCTGACGGGTTTCGATCCTCCCGGCATCAGATCTTCCTTTCGTACTCGTGCAGGCCGAGCCTCCAGACCTTGACGCCGCAGTAGCGCGCGCCTTCGGGGCAGATCGGATGGGCGCCCGCCATCTCTCGAAGCGCGCAGGGTGGAAGGAGGTACTTCCCGATGAGCGGGTTCGCCTCGCGGACCTGAAGGGCCTCGTCCAGCGTGGCCCGCCAGATCTCCTCCTGGGCGTTGTAGCACAGGCGCATGGCGTGCTTGTGCCGGAGACCCATGAGGTCGGCCGACTCCGTGTACCGGACAGCCGCCGCGTTGGGGAGAAGGTAGAGGACGAACTCGTCGGGGATCCCCTCGCGCCGGAGCGCGTCGATCGATTCCCACGTCACCGCCATCGTCTCGTCATAGAGGCGGGAGGTCCGGTCGTCCGTCCGGATCAGATCGGGCGTCACCGCGTCGGGTTCGGCCGTCAGGTGGGCCGTCAGGACCGGCCTGGAGGCCGGCGTCATCCGGTGGCGCTGGTCCTGCGAGTCCGCCGTGAGGGAGATCTTCTTCCGGAACGTGTAGCCGGGATGGACGAGCGTCCGGGAGAGCTTCGAGACGCTCGACAGGTTGAGCGTCTCTCCATGGAGCCGGTTGACGGCGGGATCGAGGGCCAGCCGGATCGCTTCTTCGTTCGAGAGGGCGGCGCGGGGCACGCCGAGGACCTCGCGGACGGCCCGGGCCAGGACCGCCTCGTTTCCCGGCTTGATATCGACGAGCTTCGACGTCCATCCGTCGAGCGCCTCGTCGAACTCCCGGAGGAAGGCGCGCCGCGTCTCCGGAGCCGCCCATTCGGACCGGGAGGCAAAGAACCGGTACTCGGGCGTCTCCTCCAGGGCCAGCGGCTCCTGGAGGACGTGGATATAGTCGGGCTCGGCGGCGAGCACCGCCGCCGCCATCTTCTCCACGACGATCCGCTGTTCCAGCGGGGCATCGAACGAGCGGCAAAGCCGGTGGTACCGGAGGAGCGTGATGCCGGAGACAGTGTGGTAGAGGCAGGCCGTCGTCGCCACCGGCAGGACGTACCGCGCGAGTTCCATGGCCTTCTTCCGGACGTCCTTTTCGAATCCCTTCCGCCGGCGCGGAAACCGCTTCGCGAACTCCGCGTCCACGACGGGAACCAGCAGGTCCGTGAGCTTCCGATAGGCCTCCGTCTGGTACGAAACCGTCTCCATGTACCGCTGGAGCGCCGAACCGGCGAGCGGCGGCACGACCGCGGACCCCGCCTTGACCTCAACATACCGTTGGCTCACCTGCTCCGAGTTGTAGAAGGGATGGGCGTGGAGGAAGCTCCAGATGAAGTGGCGGGAGATTCCCGACAGCGCGAACTGGAAATGGGCGTGCTGAAAAACGGTGTGGTGCCCCGCCCGGTAGATCTCGCGCGCGAGGTCGGCGTACCTGGGCGCCACGCCGTCGTCGTCGACGATCCCCTTCGACGAGTAGCAGGTCTGGGCGGCGGCGACGGCGTTCCGGAACGCCTTGGGGAAGGCTTTCGTCAGGCGGACCTCCGGCTCAGGAGAGAGGAAGTTCTGTCCGCCAGCGCGGTGTGTCGTCATACGCTCCAGCTTCGCCGATTCACGCGCTCACCGATAGCTGTCAGCAGTCAGCATTCAGCTTTCGGCTTTCAGCACAATTCAAGAGACGTATTCCATTCTTGCTGACCGCTGATCGCTGACGGCTGAGTGCTTGTCCATTCACCCATTCGCCCATTCACCGTTTCACCCATTCACCGGCCTTCATGCCCCCGGCGTCCGGACCGCGTGGTGTGCTTCGGGCGTCACGGGCGCCCTGTTGACCGCGTCGATGAGCTGTCGGAGCCTCCCGAACCTCTTGCGGTTGAAACGGAGGACCAGTCTCGGCAGGTGGAACGTCTGGGGCTCGTTGGCCTCCTCCGGGAAAGCGTGGGCGCTCTCGATCCGCCCGTCCGCGAGGATGTCCGAAAAGGAATCGTTCAGCGCCTCGACGGTCTCCGGGGGCAGGTGCGCGGTCAGCCGGAGAACCAGCGCGTCGTGGACGTAGCGCGACGAATGATACACGCGGTAGAAACGCTCGATCTCGCCGATCGCCGCGTCGATCGAGTCGGTCACGGTGAACAGGGAGAGGTCCTCCGGCGCAATCAGCCCGCGGCGGACGAGGTGGTCGCTCACGAACCCCTCCCACTCCCGCCAGTAGGTCCCGCCGGGAACATCGAGCATGACGAGCGGGACCATCTCGCTCTTCCCCGTCTGGACGAGCGTCATCGACTCGTACGTCTCGTCGTTGGTGCCGAACCCGCCGGGGAAAAAGACGAGGCCGTCCGCCTCTTTCACGAAGAAGAGCTTCCGCGTGAAGAAGTAGTGGAAGAGGATCAGCTTGGGGTCGTTCTCGATCACCTCGTTGGGGGCCTGCTCGAACGGGAGCCGGATGTTGAGGCCGAAGGAGCGGTCGCGGCCGGCCCCCCGGTGACCCGCCTCCATGATCCCCTCCCCGGCGCCCGTGATGACCATGAACCCCGCGTCGGCGATCCGCCGGCCGAACTCGGCGGCGTAGGCGTAGATCGGCTCGTCCTCGCTCGTCCGCGCGGAGCCGAAGATCGAGATCTTCCGCCTGTCCTTGTACGGCGCGAAGACCTTGAACGCGTACCTGAGCTCGCGGAGGGAGCGGGAGAGGATCTTGAGGTCGCCCCGGTCCGTTCCGTCGATGACGGCCCGGAGGGCCGTGTGAATGATGTCCTTCACGAGGTCGGCGTTGGGCGAGCCGCCGCAAGCCGCGATCAGGTTCACGACCTGGTCATCGACCGCCTCGTTGAAGACGATTCGCGCGGCCATGGGTCGTCAGGCGATCAGGTCGCGATAGGCGCGCTCGTCCCGCAGCCCCTCGAAACCGATATGGATCCGCGCCCCGCGCACGAGGATCGGCCGGAGGATCAGGTTGGCGTCCCCCGCCATCAGCTTGACCGCCTCCTCCTTGCTGGGGGGGTTCTCCTTCATCCGCCGCTCCCGAAAGATCTCCGACCGGGGATTCAGGAACTGCTCGATGGGACGATTGCCGACCAGTTCCCGGACTTCGTCCTCGTTCGGAGGGGTCTTCGCCATATCCCGCTCTTCATACTTCGCGCCCGTCTTGGCAAGGAAACTCCTCGCTCTGCGGCAGGCGTTTCAGGTCGATTTGTAGTAGAACCGGGTTCCCGATACCGACACCATGGCCTCCTTCAACTAAAGGGTTTAGCTCTTGTCCCTGAACGTGCGATATTCTAGCATGAAGAATGATCAATTGGTGAATCGGTTAATCGGTGAATGGGTGAATGGACCAAGGGCTGGAATTATGCAGTTTCCCCGATTCACCGACTCACCGATTCACCCATTCACCGCCCGTTCGGAGCCTCGATGCCCGATTCTCCCATCCTGATCGCGGGGGCCGGTCCCGCCGGCCTCACGGCGGCCATGACGCTCGCCGGCGCCGGGCTCTCCGTGACGGTGGCCGAGGCCCGCGGAACGGTCGGCGGCCGCTTCATCGGCGGCTTCCAGATTCTTGAGAACCACTCCCGGCCGGAAGACGCGCTCTCTTTCCTTCATGCCGTCGGAATCGACACGAACTTCTGGCTCAAGCCGGTCTGGGACGCCGTCCTCTTTGACCACCGGATGAACGGCCATCCCGTGAAGAGCGGCCTTCCGTACGGCTATTTCCTCAAGCGCGGCCCGGACGAAGGAACGCTCGACCGCGGCCTCCTCCTGCAGGCGGAAAGGATGGGCGCTCGGGTGGAGTTCAACCGGCGGATCGGTCCCGCCGAACCGTATCAGGCCGACATCGTTGCGACTGGCCCGGCCGCCGCCGACGGCCTCGCCCGCGAAACGGTCTTCCGGACGGCGGGGCGCGATCGCGTCTGGGTCCTCTTCGACCAGGCCGTCTCTCCCGGCGGGTACGCCTATCTCTTCGTTCTGGACGGATGGGGAACGATGGGCTGCGCCGTCACGCGGCACTTCAAGGGGATCGACGGGTTTGCCAGGTCGTGCGAAGAACGGTTCGACGCGATCGAGACGTTAAGGAAAGAGAATGTCCGAACCGCCTATTCCTACATGAACTTCACGATCAACCAAGAGGGGGGATTTCAAATCGATCCACATCCCACCGAAGCACCTCTCCTCGCCGGCGAGGCCGGGGGGTACCAGGACTACCTCTTTGGGCTCGGAATCAGGAGGGCTCTTGAAACGGGCCGCCTCGCGGCTCGGCGTCTGCTGGGCGAGGGAGTGCTCGCCGAAACCGTGAAGCAGAAGGACCGCCAGGCGGCCTCCCTTGTCGGCCGGTTCCTTTACGAGGCGTCGGGGAACGCGGGTCTGGCCCACTTCGCCCGGCAGGCGGCCCGGAAGGACTTCCGCGACTACCTGATGGCCTGGCAGAAGCCCTCCGCGATCCGCCGCCTCATGTTGCCCCTCGTCCGCCTCGCTTGGGGCCGCCGCGGTCCCTGCGCGCACCGCCCGCCCGACCACTGGTGCCGAAGACGCCCGGCCGCAGCCCCGCCGCCGCTGGGGGAGATCGGATGAAAAGGGCGGATTGGAAATTGGAAATTGGAAATTGGAAATTTCAAAGTGAAAGGCGAGGACAGGGCAAGAATTGCAATTTACAGAGCGCCTCGCGCCGCTCGGCCGAGTTTGGATTCTCAAGTTTTACGATTTACAATTTCCAATTTCCAATTCTCAATTCTCGCCCTGTCCTCGCCTTTGAAATTTCCAATTTCCAATTTCCAATTTACAATTCTAAGTTCCCATGACTCCCGACCAGGCCTATCGCCACTGCCACAACCTCACCCGTCGGGCGGGACCCAACTTCTCCGTCGGGTTCCGGTTCCTCCCAAGGGATAAAAGACGGGCCACGGAAGCGGCCTACGCCTTCTGCCGCTACCTCGACGACCAGGTCGATCTGCCGGGGGCCGGAAACCCGGAGGAGAGACTCAAGGAATGGGAAGCGGAACTTGAGCGTACGTACGCCGGCAGACCGACGCACCCGGCTGGAATCGCCCTGGCCGACGCCCTCGCGCGCTATCCGATCCCCAAGGAAGCCTTCGAGGGGCTCATCGCCGGATGCCGGATGGACCTTGCGAAGACGAGGTACGAGACGTTCTCGGAGCTGGTCGTCTACTGCGATCTCGTCGCGACGACAATCCGGGACATCACGCTCGCCATCTTTGGCGCGAGGGGAGAGGAAGCGGTCCGACTCGGCCGGTCGTTCTCGACGGCCCTTCAGCTCACGAACATCCTCCGCGACGTGGGGGAAGACCTGGACCGCGGGAGGATCTACCTGCCCAGCGAGGAGCGCGAACGATTCGGCGTGACGGAAGAATCCCTATCGGCCCGCCGCCTGACGCCCGAGTTCGCGGCGCTCATGAAGTTCTCCGCCGACCGCGCGCGGGGATATTTCCGGGAGGGGATGAAGATTCTGCCGCTCGTCGACGCCGACGCCCGGCTCGCCACGCGCCTGATGGGAGAGGTGTACCTCCGGCTCCTGGACGAGATCGAGCGGAGGAACTACGACGTCTTCACCCGGAAGATCCGGCTCTCGTCGTTGGTTAAGGCGGGAGTTGTCCTCCGAACCCTTTTGACGCCGGTCTGAACGGCAAAGTGCGCCGAAGGCGCACGAATGAAAATAACGATAGGTACCTTAGAGGTCGGAGAACCCCGCCTTTCGAGGCGGGGTTCTTCAAAGGCGAGGACAGGGCAAGAATTGTAAATTGTAAACTGGAAATTGGAAATTTCAAAGTGAAAGGCGAGGACAGGACAAAAATTGCAATTTACAGAGTGCCTCGCGGCCCCTGGGCCGGGTTTGTGTTCTCAAGTTTTACAATTTCCAATTTACAATTTTCAATCCGCCCTTTCTCATCCGATCACCCTCGCCCCTTCCTTGTCCACCCGGGCGAGCGTCACGACGGAGGTCGCCTTGTGCCGGAGGAAGGCCTCCTGCATGGCCCGGCCGACCTCGGCGGCCGTCTCCTTCCGGTCCGCAACGGCAAAGACGGAGGCGCCGGCCCCCGAGATGGAACAGCCCAGCGCGCCCGCCGAAAGGGCCGACCTCTTCACGTCGAAGAAGCCGGGGATCAGCCCCGCCCGGTGCGGCTCGACGACGGCGTCGTGAATCGACGTCCCGAAGAGGACGGCGTCCTTGATCTGCACGGCCCGCACCATGCCGCAGGCGTTCGCCATGTTTGTCACGAAGTCGTCCATCGGGATCTCCTTCGGGAGGATCGCCCTCGCCTTCTTCGTGAGGACCTCCACGGAGGGCGTCACGACGACGACGTGGAGGCCGGGGATCGTCCCGAGCGAAACGGTGTGCTTGCTGAACGGGTTGGTGACGATGATCCCTCCCAGGAGCGACGCCCCGACGTTGTCCAGGAAGTAGCCTCCGGACACGCGCGACTCCGCGTTCGCGGCCGGAATCAGCAGGTCCTGCTTCGAGAGCTTCCCGCCGAAGAGCGCGTTCACGGCGAAGGCGCCCGCCACGGCCGAGGCGGCGGACGACCCCATCCCCGAGCCCGGAATGTTCTTGTGGATGGAAAGCTCCACGCCCTGCTTCACGCCCAACAGCCGAAGGACCTCCGCCGCCGCGATTCCGGCCGTATTTTTCCCCGGGTCGAGCGGCAGATTCCGGGAGTCACCCGTGATCGCCAGGATCCGGACCCCGCGGGCGAGCGTGACCCGCGCGGTCACCGTGTCCCCGCGTCCCGTGACCGCCATCCCGAGCACGTCGAACCCCGGCCCCACGTTCCCGATCGACGCCGGGGCGAAAACGGTCACCCGCCCGGAGGCGGTCTTAGGCTTCTTTTCCATAGCGGTTGAAGTCCGTTCTCCACGCCGTCACGCGGATTGATCGTCTCGAAGGAAATCCGTCCAGATCGTAGGCGGACGCGCATGGAGTGTCAAGAAAAAGGCCGCCGCGGGAAAGCTCGCAATGGACTTTCCCGGCTGTTTGATATAGCATATTTTCTTCCGTAATTGCGGCCTGGCGGCACGACTGGAACGAGGGCGCCGGCAGCCAGGGACAGGAAGGACGATCGATGCCGACACTCGCGGACCTTTTCTTCCGAGCCGTCGACGGCGTGTTCGCCGTCGACTCCACGAGCCGGATCGTTTTTTGGAACCCGGCTTGCGAGCAGTTGATGGGGATCCCCTCCAAGGACGCACTCGAGCGTCCGTGCGGCGACGTCTTCAAAACCTGTACGCCCGCGGGTCAATCGTTCTGCAAGACGGACTGCAACGTCGCTCACCTTTCCCGGGGAGGGAGCGCCCCGGAGACGTTCTCGCTCCGGGTCCGCGATGCCTGGGGAAAGGACCTGAGCCTCTCGGTCAGCATCATCCTCGTTCCGTCCCAGCGGAAAGATCTCTGGACGGTCGTCCATCTTCTGCACCGCGGAGAAGCCGCGGACGCTCTCGAATCCCTGGGACGGTCCTTCGCGCCCCGGCGGGGCCCCTCGCGCAGAAAGACCAACGGCCGGACGTCCCCGTCGACGGTCAGTTCCTGCCTGACCGCGCGGGAGCACGAAATCCTTCACTTGCTGGCGGAAGGCCTCTCCGTGCCGGCGCTGTCCCAGCGCCTCTGCATCAGCCCCGTCACGGTCCGAAACCACATCCAGCACCTCCTCACCAAGCTCGGCGTCCACAGCCAGATGGAAGCGGTGGCCTATGCCTACCGGCACAATCTTCTCTAAGGAGGAAAAATGGCAAAGAAAATAGCGGTTCTCGTCACGGACAGGCAGGGAGAAGCTCTGAGGATGTCGGTCGGTCTGATCCTGCTGGACGACGCGGTCGACGTCTTCGTGCTGGGCAGGAAGATGGAGGAGACGGAGAAGAACCTTCTTAACTTCGAAACGATGAAGGAAATGGACATGAACGTCTACACGAATGCCCGGGAAAACGCCGAAATGAAGTACCTTTCCACGGACGAGATCGCGGAGAAACTGGCCGAATACGACCACGTTCTGCCTTATTAGGACGTCGGGTAAAATGATGCATTTGCATTATTTTCTTCCTTGGCCGTCCTCTGTAATAGTTCGAGGGCTAAACTGCGTTTGCCGGTTCCGGGGGCACGACCCTTGTGCGCCGACATCCAGGCGGCGCCGGCGGCAAGATTCAGATCCCTGAAGATCCCCCCCGATCGAGAAGCGGATCCGCCTGTTCTGCCTTGAGCGACAGGCCAGGGCTCAAGGGGCCAGGTCTGTCGGTTCCACAAGGGCGCCTATCCCCCAAGGCTGAGGCCATGGACCTGTCCAGCGGACCGTGCGTGCTGGACACATGCGCAAATAAGGAGCAACTTCATGAAACTCGGGATCCTCGTCAACACCGACAAGCATCTCCAGGACGTCGTGGGACTCACGAATGCCGCCGTGTCCAAGGGGCACGAGGTGATTCTCTTCGCGATGGACGAAGGGACGCGCCTCGTCGAGGACCCTTCGTACACCGGGCTGAGCAAGCTTCCGGGCGTCTCGATGAGCGTGTGCGATTACAGCGCCCTGGAGTACCACGTCAACATCGAAGCGATTCCTGAGACGATCAAGTGCGGCAGTCAGTTCAACAACGCCGTGATGAACAAGGAAGCGGATCGTATCGTCATTTTGTGAGGGCCGAATTCGGGCGGGCCGATCGCGGAGGATGACCGATGAAGATTCTCCACATCCTGGTTTCAGCGGCAGGGAAGCCGGCGGACCGGATCATCAGCGTGCAGTCCAAGAGCCATCAGGTGAAGGTCATTGACCTTTCCAAGAAGAGCGTTTCCTACGAAGACCTGGTGGACGAGATCTTCTCGCACGACAAGGTCACGACTTGGTGAAGTGCCAGCGCAGGCACGAAGAGAGGCCGCCCGACGGCATGAGCCCGACGGCATGAGGATGAAGCGTGAGCGTGATTAGGCCGAAGACTGAAGACAACAACCATCTCCTCGTTCTAGTTTCCCTTCTTTCGCTCGCCGTCTTTCTGACCCTTTTCGTTCTTCGCGCGCTGGACGATAACAGGCTGACGAGCTGGCAATGGGTGTTCGCCGGCATAGCCGTATTCAAGGTGCTCCCCCTCCTCGGCATCGGACTTGCCGCCGCATACGTTTTCACGAGACTCCCGATTCCCGGCCGCTTCCTTCCCGCCGCCCTTTTCCTGGGATCGTTCGCGGCGGGGGCGCTCTTCTGGAGCGAGCCCGAGGCGATCGCCGACGCCGCGCGTTACTTCACCCAGGCCAAGCATCTGGAGGTCTACGGCATCGGCTATTTCCTCGCGGAATGGGGCGCGGAGATCAAGGCCTGGACCGACCTGCCCCTGGTCCCCCTTCTCTACGGCCTGATCTTCAGCCTTTTCGGCGAGACGAGGATCTATATCCAGGTGTTCACGACGCTCCTTTTCTCGGGCACGGTTTTTCTCACGTATCTAATCGGAAGAGAACTTTGGGACAGGACGACCGGGCTCTTCGCCGGCGCGCTCCTTCTCGGGATGCCCTACCTTCTCACGCAAGTACCGCTGATGCTCGCGGACGTCCCGACCATGTTCTTCCTGACGCTCGCCGTCTTCTCGGTCGTCAAGACCCTCGGCCGTGGCGGAACGGGCCCCCTGGTCTTGTCGGGCACAGCCGTCGCCCTGGCCGTCTTGTCCAAGTACTCGGCCTGGCTGATGCTTACCGTCCTCCCCGTCATCGTCCTGGCGCGGGTTTCGAAGGGGCCGAACGGGCCGAAGACCGTCCTCCGGAGGGGGTTGTCCATCCTGGCCGTCTCGCTCTTCATCGTCGGCGGCCTCGCGGCGTTCAAGTTCGACATCGTCTCGGAACAGATCGGGCTCCTGCGGACCTTTCAAGCGCCCGGCCTGGGCCGATGGACGGAAAGCTTCGCGTCCACGTTCTTCTTTCAGATTCACCCCTTCATCACGCTGTCCGCGCTGGCCGGCGCAGCCGCGGCGGTCCTAAGGAAGGACCTGAAGTTCGCGATCGCCGCCTGGCCCGTCCTCCTGGTGGTCGCCTTGGGGATCAGGCGGGCAAGATACATCATCCCCGTCCTCCCGATGCTCGCGCTCATGGCCTCTTACGGGCTCAGCCGGATCAAGGACACGGCGGCAAAGAGGTTCGCCGTCGCGTCAATCGCGGCTGTTTCGATCGTCATCGCCCTCTTCGGCTACCTCCCGTTCCTCCAAAACATGAGCGCCGCCAACCTGCGGGACGCCGGCAGGCACCTCGACGCGATGGACGCGGACGGAGTCGAAGTCATCACGCTTCCCCAAGCGCGCGTCTCCATCAATCCGGCCGTCTCCGTTCCGCTCCTCGATCTCTTTACCGAGAAGAACATCGTCTATCGCCCGGGTGAGCCTTCCGCCTCGCCGGGAGACGCCTCCACGTCCCCGCTGAGGTTCACCTGGGAATACGAGAACCCGCGCTATTACGCCGGGCGGCCCGATTCTCCCGGAGGCCGGCCCGCGCTGGCGGTCATCGCGTCAAATTTCGACGAGGCATCGCTCGCCTCGATCCGCCGTCGAATCGAAGGGTATCGCCTGGCCGGGGAATTCGCCGTATCGGACGAAGTGTTCGCCTACAGAAGTCTCATCAGGATATACTCACCGACACAGAAAACGGCACACTTGGGGGGGGATGGCAATGGATGAAACAAACCGGAAAAATCAGCTCTGGATTCTAGCCATCGTGGTGTTCCTGTCCGTCGTCAGCATCGTCACGTACGCGATGAACGAGTACTACATCTACCTCACGGCTTACTTGTGGTTCGGCTTCATCTACGGCATGAGCCTCCAGTACGGTCGGTTCTGCTTCTCCTCGGCGTTCCGGGACCTCTTCGCCGTCGGCGTCCCCCGGATGGCCGTCGGGATCATGATCGCGATGGCCCTCTTCGGCCTCGTCTCAGCCTTCGTCACGGCCGTCGGGATGAGCACGTTCCACTCCGCGCCCTACGGCGTTCACGCCGTCATCGCCGGGCTCATCTTCGGCGTCGGGATGGTCCTGACTGGAGGGTGCGCCTCCGGCTCGCTCTACAAGGCCGGAGAGGGGAACGGCGTGGCCTTCCTCGTGATCCTTTCGATCAGCGTGACGCAGGCGATCTTCGCGGACATCGGCGGCTGGGCCAACAAGCTGGCCCCGCAGTCCTGGCACGACTCGGCCGTCGCCAAGGGGCTCCCCGCCTCGATCAACGCGGGCGACGGGTGGGTGGACCAGTTCCTGGCCGGCCACGTGTGGAACCTCCCGACCACGTCGTACGCCGAAATCGTGAAGTTCAAGAACCCGTTCCTCGCGGCCTACGTGGGGAACGTTCTCGTGGGCATCATCCTGCCCGCGGCGTTGATCCTCCTCGGGGTCTATCTCATCTGGGTGCGGAAGTCCTTCCTGGGCAAGCGGAAGAAGGAAGGTCTGCCCAGCTCCGGTCTCGGCGTCGAGCTCGCCGGTTACTGGGGCATGATCGCCGCCTCCAAGCGGACGGCGATCGCCGGACTGATCCTGGGAATCGCGGCGGGCCTCCACATGTTCGTGATGAAGGGGCTTCAGGTCAAGTTCGGCGTCCAGAACTTCGGCGAGCTGATGCAGAGGATGGGGATCACGTTCGGCCTCTCCGAGAAGGGCACCGTCTTCGACCCCGGCTACTGGTACGTGACGACGCAGGAGGCGCAGTGGGTGGGGTGGGTGTTCAACAAGCTCGGCGCGGACAACATGGACAACATATACTTCGGCCTCAACAACGGCATCCCGAACCCGCTGATCAACCCCGCGGACTGGATGTCGATCGCCCTGATTTTCGGCGCCGCCGTCATGGCCCTTTCCCACAACGAGTTCAAGTGGAAGGCGCCCACCCTCGAGCTCGCGATGTGGGCGGTGATCGGCGGGGCGCTCATGGGGATCGGCTCCCGGCTCGGTCTCGGGTGCAACATCGGCGCCTTCTTCGTCCGCGTCTCCCAGGGCGACGTTTCGGGGTGGCTCTTCGGGATCGGGATGATCGGCGGGGCTTTTCTCGGCGTGAAGTTCTTCAACTGGTACACGGATAGAAAGATGGCCAAGGAAATGGCCGCGTGTGACCTATAATAGGGAGGTGTTCGGCATCTCGGCTGACGGCTGACCGCTGAGAGCCAGTCACCAACAAAACAGAAAGACATCCAGAAAAAGGGAGGGTGAGTCATGGCAATGAAGTTCGAGAAAAAGGGTGAAGGCGCTTTCCTGCTGGACGTGACGGGATACGTCTGCCCGCACCCCCAGCTCTACACGAAGAAGGCCCTGGAGAAGATGCGGACCGGAGACACGCTGGAGATCATCTTCGACAACCCGTCCTCGGGCGAGTCGATCGCGTCGATGTGCGACACGACGGGGGACGAGATAGCGGAGAAGACGACGAACGGCGGGAAATACAAGTGGACGGTCAAGAAAGCCGAACGGGCTTAGGGATGCCGCTCTCAACTTTTCACCCAGGGGACCGATCGTGAAAACGACTCTTTGGACCGTGTTTCTCGTTGCTGTCGCATGGTTGAGCTTCCTGATCGGATACGCCGTATCATCCCACACGGGGGCGAAGGGAGGCGCCGGAGGAGGCGCCGTCGCGGGCGGGTATGGAGCTCCTTCCGGAGGTTATGGAGCCCCGTCGGGGGGATACGGAGCGCCATCAGGCGGTTACGGCGCGCCGGCGGCGCCATCCGGAGGATACGGGGCGCCGTCAGCCCCTTCGGGCGGCTACGGGGCCCCGGCCGCGGCTTCCGCCCCCGCCGCGGCCCCGGGTGTCCCCTCATACACCGTCTCGCCAGGCGGGGGATAGAGACCCGCGCGATCCAACAAAACGGAGGCCTCCCATGAGCGTCAAGAAGATTCTTGTCCCGGTGGACGATTCAAAGGGCGCCCGCGCGTCCGTCGCGGCGTGCGCCCGATTGTTCTCGGACACGCCGTTCGAGTCGGTGATCCTCCTGCACGTGCGGCAATTGGGCGGGAAGACCCTGGCCCATGACCGGATCAGCGACGCCGAGCTCTCGACCGTCCAGGAGGACTTGCAGGGAACGAATGTCGAGGACGATCTGGAAAGCGGCTCGAAGACGATCCTCGATTCGCACAAGGCTTTCCTCGAAAAGAGCGGCATGACCCGGATCAAGGCTGTCAGCAAGCCCGGGCACGTGGCCGAAACGATCATCGAGACGGCCGGGGAAGAAGGCGTGGACGTGATCATCATCGGGAACACGCGAAGCACGCTCGACAAGCTCTTCATGGGCGACGTCACGAAGGAAGTGGCCAACCGCGCGACGGTCCCCGTGCTGTTGGCGAAATAGCGCGGCGCAGGCGGCGGGGCGCGGCTGGGAGAAGGAATTGGACCGCCCGAAGGACGCTAGCGATCGGATCGTCATCCTCGGCGGGGGCCTGACCGGACTGACCGCCGGTCTCGTCCTCTCGAGGGCCGGGCGGAGCGTCCAAGTCCTCGAGCGGGGTCCCGAAGTCGGCGGCCTGGCCAGGACGATCGTCCGAGGAGGGTTCCGTTTCGACCTCGGCGGACACAGGTTCTTCACGAAAGACGAGAAGGTCGCGGCCTTCTTGGGCGGCCTGATGGGCGCCGAACTCGTCACGGTCCCGCGAACGAGCAAGATCCTCCTCAATAACCGCTACTTCGACTACCCGCTGAGGCCGCTCAACGCCCTGTTCGGCCTCGGGGTCCCGACCACGATCCGGAGCCTTCTGGATTACGCCGGACGGCGGATCGCCCGCGGGTTCAAGGAGACGCCGATCGTCTCGCTCGAGGACTGGGTCGTGGACCGCTTTGGGCGGACGCTGTTCAACATCTACTTCAAGGAGTACAGCGAGAAGGTCTGGGGAATCGACTGCGAGCGGATCTGCATGGAGTGGATCGACCAGCGGATCCAGGGGCTGTCCCTCCGCCGGGCGATCAAGGAGGCCCTCTTCCCCTCGGCCAACGGCGGGATGGCTACGCTTGCGGACCGTTTCCTCTATCCGGCGCGCGGCATCGGCCGGATCGCGGAGAACCTTCGGGAAGGGATCGAGCGGACCGGCCGGGTCCTCACCGACGCCCGCGTCTGCGAACTGCGCCACGACGGCCTCAGGCTGGAAAGGGCGGCCGTGGACGGCCCCGGCTCCACCGGCGATTTCGCGGGGGGGGAATTCGTCTCCACCCTTCCCCTCACGTCCCTGGTCGACATGCTCCGACCCCGGCCCCCGGAGGAGGTCGCCCGCGCCGCCGCGCGGCTCAGGTACCGAGACCTCGTCATCGTCGCGGTCATGATCGGCCGGCCGCGCGTCACGGACCAGACGTGGATCTACATTCCCGAACGGTCGGTCCCTTTCGGACGGATCCACGAGCCCACGAACTGGAGCGGGAAGATGGCCCCCGAGGGAAAGACGCTTCTCGTCACGGAGCACTTCTGCTTCCAGGGCGACGACGCCTGGCGGACAACCGACGAACGGCTCGTCGGAAACACGGTTTCCCACCTGGCGCGCCTCGGCTTCGTCAAGCCGGACGAAGTGGAAGACGCCGCCGTCGTGAGGGTCCCCCACGCCTACCCGGTCTTCGAGGTCGGGTACGAGAACAGCTATCGGACGATCCTCGACTACCTGAGCCGCTTCGAGAACCTTCACGTCGCGGGACGGACCGGCGCTTTCAGGTACCAGAACATGGACCATGTAATCGCGGCCGGCATCGACACTGCACAGCGGATCATCGCGCGGACCCCCGCCGATTTCGAGATGGACGGGGAAGACACCGATCTGGCGGAATTGAACGCATGAACCTAGAAAAAGCAGTTGAACCGCGGAGCACGCAGAGAACGCAAAGGAGTTCCAGGGATTGGAAGACACATCGATCTCACCAGGCAGGTGAGCATCAAAACCGCCCGAAAAGATATTCCTCCCCCGATCGGATCGGGGTCCTCTGCGGTGAGTGATCTGCGGTTTTTAGGATGAAATGCGCCCTGATCGTCCCCTCATGGACGCCTGACGAGATCTTCTCGCCGCGCACGGCTGGGTCCCAGATCAACTACTGGCAGCCCCTCGGGATCCTCTACGTCGGCGCAAGCCTCCTCTCAGCCGGCCACGAAGTCCGGTTCTACAACGGCGCGTTCATGGCCCGCGCCGAGATCCTGCACGCCGTCGCCGGCTTCCGGCCCGATTTCGCCGGAATCTATTCCACGGCATTCGGATGGGGCAAGGCGCGCGAGACGGCGAAGGATATCAAGGCCCTCGACCGGAGCATCTTCACCTGCGTCGGCGGCCCCTACCCCATCGCGGTTCAGGAGCGGTGCCTGGGGGAGGACGGCGGCCGCATCGACGCCGTCGTGACGGGAGAAGGCGAGCGGACCGTCCCGGAAATCCTGGAACGGCTCGAACGCGGCCAAGACCTCCACGGCGTTCCGGGAACCGTCTGCAGGAAGAGCGGGGAGATCGTCAAGAACCCTCCCCGGCCGCTGATCGAAGACCTCGACGCCGTCCCCTTCCCCGCCCGAGAGCTCCTGGGCGACACCGCCCATTACCTCCCCCCGCCCGCGACGTACCGGAGAAAGCCGGTCGCCGTCCTCATCACCTCGCGCGGCTGCGACAAGAGGTGCATCTTCTGCTTCCAGATCGACAGGGAGCGCAAGAGCGGCGCGCGCGGCGTCCGTTTCCGGAGCATCGGCAACGTCCTGGAGGAGATCGAGCTTTGCGTCCGCCAGGGATACCGGGAGATCAAGTTCCTCGACGACACGCTGGCGGCCGACTACGGCAGGGCGATGGATCTCGCCAGGGAAATCAAGGCCCGGCGGCTCGACATCACCTGGTTCGCCTCGGCCTGCGTGAGTCAGGTGGACGGCCCGCTGATGCGCGCCTTCAAGGAAGCCGGATGTTGGGCGATCCTCCTCGGCGCGGAGAGCGGCGTCCAGAAGAACCTGAACGCCCTCCGGAAGGGGATCACGCTCGAACAGACGCGGCGCGCCGTGCGGGCCGCCAAGGAGGCCGGCCTCAAGGTCAGCACGCCGTTCATCTTCGGGATCCCCGGCGAGACGTACAAAGACGGCTTGAAGACGATCGAGTTCGCCCTGGAGCTTGATCCCCACCTGGCGAACTTTCACGCCCTCACTCCGTTCCCTGGAACGCACCTCCACGATCACTACGCAAAGTACGGGACGCTCTCGGCGGACATGAGAGACTATACCTACCAGGGCGCGGCGTTCGTTCCCCACACGATGACCCGGGATGAAATCTCCGCGCTCCGCCGGACCGCCTTCAAGCGCTTTTACGGCCGCCCGTCGTTCATCCTGAGGCGCCTCCTCGCTCTCCGCGGCCTGAACGACGTCCGGGCGGCGCTCAAGGGAATGAAGAGCCTTCTTTGGTTATGGACGAAGGGCGGGCCGTTCTCCGCCGCCCAGCCGGAGATACTCCCCGAACAGGGCCGGGTACAGGCGCGCGTTGAAGAGAATGTTCATGATGAAGTTGCATTCGTGCGTGCAGTGGCACCGGCCCTCCCGGATGGCCCGGACCGCGTTCCCCGCCATCTCTGAGCGAAGGACCCGCCTCACGTCGTATCCGTTGTCCCTCACGTTCCCGAGGCTCTCGGTCAGGATCTCGCACGGGAACACCTCGCCCGTCTCGCTCAGGACGACGTTCAGCCGCCCAGCCCAGCAAGGGACGACCCTCCGTTTCTCCACGGCCGTCCGGTGGATCAGCCGCCGCTGGAGGATGTCCTGCGCGGCCTTCAATCGCCCTCCCCGAAACCGGTAGTGCGGAGACCTTCCCTGCCTCATGTTCTCGGCGAGCCGGGAGGCGGCGCGCTCGTACTTCCGAACGTCCGCCCGGAGGAAGCTCTCGTCGGCGAGGTCTCCGCGGACCATCGAGATCGTGTGCGTCTTGACGTGTTCAAGGCCTCGGGCGAACTCGATGATCTCGTCCATCCGGTCCTCGTTCGCGGCGGAAAAGACGGTGTTGATCCCCAGATCGAAGTTCGGATACCGGGCGATCAGCCTCCCGAGCCGGCTACAGGTCTCCATCGTCTTCGAGAAGCTGTCACGGCCCAAGCGGAGGGCGTCGTGCGCCTCGCCGATCCCGTCCAGGGAGAGCTTCACGACGACGACGCTGTTCGGGCACTCCCTGAGGATCCTCTCGGTCTTCTCCTCGATCAGTTCAGGGAGAGACCCGTTGGTCGGAAACAGCATTACCGCGGGTTTGTTCTGCTCGTAGAAGACCCGGCCTATCTCCGCCAGATCGTCCCTCAGGAACGGCTCCCCTCCCGAGAACGCGATCCAGAGCATTCTCCCCAGGGAGGCGGAGACCCGCCGGATCTCGTCCAGAGACAACTCCTCCGACGCCCCTCGGGCCTCTTCTTCCTTGCTCCTCAAATAGAAGCAGAAGGGACATGTCAGGTTGCACTTCCGCGTCACGAAGAAGGTGAGATGGATGGGCCTTCCCTTCCGGAAGATGGACCCGGCGTGCCGGAACGGCGAGTGCATCACCGGACCTCCCCCGGTCGCGCGAGGAGGCCCAGGTACTTGATCGTTCCCGCAAGAGCCCCGAGACCCACGGCCAGGGGATAGACGCCCGCGTAGTAGCCCCCCGCCAGAAGACCGAAAACCCACCCTCCGGCCCGGCCGAACGCCCGGAGCAGTCCGCCGCTGGCCGCGAGATTCGCCACGAGGGGCGCAAGCACCAGCCACAAGAGGCCCGCCTCTCCCGTGGCGAGGGCGGCCCCCGCGATGAAGGCACTGAGGAAAAAGGCGGCCACGTTCGTCTTGAGGGCCGTCGAAGCTGTACCGGAATCGGCGAACACGTCCTTGCGGAGAAGGGAATAGGCCGTCCAGTACGTCGATTTTCTCAGGGCGTTCCGGAGGGACCTCAGCATGGAGAAGTTGAAGATGTGCTGAACCAGAACCTCGGGCCTCATGACGAGCCGGACGCCCGCCTTCCTCAGCCGGTGGCTGAACTCAACGTCCTCCAGGATCGGAAGGAATCTCTCGTCGAAGCCGCCCTGCCGGCGGAAGAGCCCGGCGTCGATCATCATCGCATGGGTCGCGATATAGTCGGGATTCTCCGGCCTCTTCGTCTCGGAATAGTTGATGAAGACGGACTGGAACAGGCTGAAGAACCGCCGGTCGTGAGGAATTCGAGTGTAGGTCCCCCCCACGATCGTGTCCGGCCCTGCCTCGGCGGACGCCCGGGCGGCGGTTGAAAGCGTGTCTTCTTGCAGGAGGCAGTCGGCGTCGGTGAAGAAGAGGATATCACCCTTCGCCTCTTGCGCGCCGACGTTCCTGGCCCTGGCCGCACCGGAGTGTCTTTCCAATCGGATCAGCCTGCACGGGAAGCGCTTGATGATCTCGACAGACCCGTCCTCCGAGCCGTCGTCCACGACGATCACCTCGAACGGCTCGTATCGCGACGCGAAGACCGCTTCGAGGCACTTGCCGATCGTCGCCTCGCCGTTTCGATTGGGGATAACTACAGAAACGAAGCTCGCCGCCATGCTCCCGCCATGCTCAATGACCCGTGGTTTCAGTCCATTTCCCGGCCAATCCGACACCGTCATTCTACCGGCAAATTCCCCAACAAAAAAGTCCCGTGATTTTCACTGGTTAGCCCAATCGCAAAATGATGCAAATGCATCATTTCCTTCGGACCCGGTACATAGTAAAAGTTGGCACCCTGGACAAAGTCTCGGAGGGAACACCGCGAAATCATTTTCTTCCTCGATGGCAGTTATTCCAAGCCAAATGGACATTGGACAGCAAGCCGTAACCATCTCCTGAGAGGGCGCCCCCGGCCTCCGAATCCGTGACAAGGATCGGCGGACGGGCGGAAATACAGACAGAACCATAACAAGGGAGGGCACCGCTATGCGCAAGCGAAAAGGAAAGGGATTGCTCGGCACTTTGCTCGTGGGTCTCATGGCCGTTGGACTGGTTGGGACGGCTCATGCCGGCTCGGTCATCGTCAACACGGACTACGTCCTCAAGAACAAGGACAAGGCGGGCACGATCCTCCTGGACGCCCGTGCCGAGGACGGCTACAAGAAGGGGCATATCCCCGGCGCGATCAACCTGGGCGGCAAGGGCGCCGCGAAGGTCCTTCGCGACGTCGACGCCCGGATCCTTCCCGTCGCCAAGCTCGAAAAGATCCTGGGCGACGCCGGGATCAAGCGGGAAGCCGATATCATCGTCTACAGCATCAAGGGAGACACGAGCGCCACGGTCCCCTTCTGGATCCTCGAATACCTCGGGGCCGAGAAGGCCAAGGTCTACATGGGCGGGATCGACGACTGGGTTGCCGCCAAGCACCCGCTCTCGGCCGACATCAAGAAGCTCCCGGCCGCGAAGTTCACTGCCAAGGTTAGGGCCGACCGCCTGGCCACGACCGACTTCGTAAAGAAGAACCTGAAGAACAAGGACGTCGTGCTCCTCGACGCCCGGACAACCAAGGAGTTCTCCGGTGACGACATCCGGGCGGTCCGGGGCGGGCACATTGCGGGAAGCGTCAACATCCCGTACGAGCAGGCCTGGGTGGATCCGGACGCCGCCAAGAAGCTCGGCGCGGGTCAGGTGAAGGACCGCAACGGAATGGCCCTGAAGGACGAAAAGGGCCTCAAGGACCTTTACAAGGGCTTGGACCCGAAGAAGGATATCGTCGCCCTCTGCCAGACCGGGACGCGCTCGACACTCACGTACGCCGTCCTGAGGGACATGGGGTACACGAAGGTCCGGAACTACGACGATTCCTGGATCGTCTGGGGATCGAACCCCGACCTTCCGGTCGCGAACGTTAGCTACTACAACTTCGTGAAGGTGAACGCGGCGCTCAAGAAGCTGGGCGCGCTCGAACAGAGGATCCAGGCGCTCGAAGGCAAGAAGAAGTAGGCTCCGGTCGTCTCTGACGACCCGCCAAGGGGCGGATGGCCTTCCCGGCCATCCGCCCCTTTTTTTCGCCTTCAATCAAACTCCTTCTCGTTCCGCAAAAACGATGAATCCTGAAATCAAGCCGCGGTCAAGTCGGCTTCCAGCGGCTTCTCCTTCTTAAACCGAGTCACGCCAAGAATGCTGAATCCGATGATGCGGCCCTGATCGTCCACGCGCTCCATAACCGCGTCGTGATCGGTTGCTTTCTCGTAGCCAGCGGCGTCCGAGAATCGCACTTCCAGGAAATCCGCCTCCGCGTCGTACCAGATTCTTACTTTTCCGGCCATAGGTCTTCTCCGGATTTGGGTTTGTCCGTCAGGTAGGCAGTGACGACAAACGCGCCGCTCTTGACATACTTAACCACGACACACAGCCATTTGTCACCCACCAATGTTCCTGCGTGAAACTCGTAGAACAACCGCACCGCCGCATCTGACCGCGACCGGCGCACCAATTGAGGTTTGAGCAGCGCACGCTCAACCTCCGCTCCCATTTCCTTCATTTCAGGATGTTCGAGAATGTGGGCCAGCCGCTCATCCGTGAGCCGCACATCCTGACCAAAGCAGTCCCGCAAGGTTCTCATTCGTCCCCACCCTCGGCGTCACAACCGATGCTGCACTTGGCGTCGCGGCTGCGGAAATGCTTCCCGAACCCGCCCAATGGTAGGCAGACCGGAGAAGAGTGTCAAGAAAAAGGCCCTCCCCGGCGAACCGGGGAAGGCCTTGATCGATGACCGATCTCTAGGTCGAAAGACTACTTCTTTGCCGTGTTGCTCAGGTACGTGCCGTCCTGATACGGCTTCGCGGTGGAGAGGCCGGGCATGTACGGCACCCAGCGGATCCCCTTCGACCCCCAGCCGACCTTGTACTGGCTGACGGCCATCCCTTTCTCGTAGTCCACGACGGCCAGCTTGTCGTCGGCCAGGACGGAGACCGCCCCGTACCGCCCGTTGGCCGAGTAGGCGATGTTGTGCGTGTCCTTGCCCATGTAGAGCTCGCCCTTCGGCGTGTCGGTGTCGATGTCGATCACGGACACGAAATCCGACTTCTCGTTCGTGATGAGCGCGAGCTTCTGGTACTTGGGATTCGGGCCCACGTAGATCGTGTTCGTGAGTTCGCCGGCCGGAACGCGCTTGATGAGCTTGAACGTCTTCAGATCGACGATCGCGAGGCTCGGAGGATTCCGGATGCCGATGTAGACCTTGGAATCGTTCGGATGGACCTCCAGGTTCCGGGTCTCGAGGAACCCCTTCTTGCCCGCCTGCTTCATCTCCTCCGCCGTCCCGAGATCAATCGTCGCGATCAGTTCCTGCTTGGCCGTGTCGATGATCACGGCCTGACCCTGGCGGCTCGAGCCGACAATGTACTTCCCGCTGTACGTCATCGTCATGAACGGGACGTTCTTCGCGGAGAACGTCTTCACGACCTTGCGCGTCTTCATGTCGACGAGGTCGATCGGCGCGACCTGTCCCTTGTCCGGGTTCCATCCCTGATGTCCGACGTACGCCCACTTTCCGTCGGGCGTAATGATCACGTCGCGGACGTTGACGCCGGTCGTCTTGATGTGGCCGATCACCTCGTGCCTGACGGCGTCGATCACCGTCACGAGGCCCTGCTTGGAATTCTGGACGTTCCCGATCAGGAAGATCGGCTCGGTCGGGCTGAATGAGCCGTGCAGAGGACCGGCCGTGTCGAACTTCTTCTCCTTGCCGACGTATCCCATGCGGAGGATCTTGACGAGCCGGTCGGTCTGCGTGTCGACGACCCAGAGGGCGTCGTGCTCGCGCGACTCGTTCCCCACGTAAATGTACCGCCCGCCGGGAACGACGTAGGCGTGGTGGGGAAGCGCCTGGCTCTTGAACTTGTCCGAGTCGATCCCGACCGTCTTGAGCGAGGCTTTGTCGAGCGGGATCTTCTTCAGAACCTTGCCCGACTTGGGATCGATCACGTCCATCCAGTCGGACTGCGTGGAGACGTTGTAGAACTTCCCCTCGACGTCCTTCGTGAAGTTGTTGGTCAGTTCGCGGAACGTCCGCGGCCATGACCACTGGACATCGACGCGCGCCAGATCGACCCAGTTCTGGGCCGTGGGAGCGCCGACGATCTTTCCGTACTGCGGTCCCTTCGCGGGAGCCGGCGCTTCGGCCTTCGTCCCAGTCGTGGCACAGCCTCCGAGACCGATCAACCCGGCCGCGGCAACAACGCAAATAGTCCTTTTGAATTGTGCTTTCATTCCACCCTCCTGTAGTTTTCTTCTGTCTCTTGGGAGTTACTTATCTGGGGAGTTGCTTCCTATCGGGTTCCGCCCGGGGAACTGCTGGACGAAAACGACATGCCATAACGAGAGAATAAGTCCTTTTATAACACTCGCTGGTGCCGACCCAAGACCCCCACGCCAAACAACAACCATTTCCTTCGGCCCGACCACCCCCTTTCCGCGATAAGTCATCGTCCTCATCCGCTTGCGTGAGCGCGCCTGAGGAACAATGAGGAACAATGTTTGATTTTACGGGCGAATGGTACTTCATTTGCCGGTGCGAGGTCAACCGTTTTCGGCCCGCGTTCGGACATCTGGGCTCAAAACCGCCCCTCCGTTGCATTCTGCATCCACTTAGCATCCGCGCTTGCCCGCCTGTCCAGAGCGTGGTAGGATGACTCACCTTTTATAACAAGACCCGCCGAGTTCTTTCCTTTCCGCTCTCATTCGCCCGTCAGCCGGCTCTTCCCGGCGGGTCTTCATGCCGTACGGTTCGGAGGCGTGTCGTGACCGAAACAAAATACCTCGTCAACGAGTGGTTCGCACGGAACACGTTCCACTCCCACGACTTCGAGAACATTGGCACCCTCATCTCGCTCAAGGAGAAGCAGGGCGTCACGATCAGCCTCGGCCTTCCCGCGCTCAACGAAGAAGAAACGATCGGGAACGTCATCGACGTTCTGAAAGGCGCGCTCATGAACGAGGCGCCCCTCCTGGACGAGATCGTCGTCATCGACTCATCCTCGACCGACCGGACGGTGGAGATCGCCCGCGAGCGCGGCGTTCCGGTCGTCAACCACAAGGACGTCCTCCCCGAGGCGGGATCACTCCGCGGAAAGGGCGAAGCCCTCTGGAAGAGCCTCGCCGCCCTCAAGGGGGACATCATCGTCTGGGTGGACACGGACATCCGGAACATCCACCCGCGTTTCATCTACGGCCTCGTGGGGCCGCTCCTCCGGCGGCCGGAGATCATGTACGTCAAGGGGTTCTACCTCCGCCCCATCCGCGTCGGAGAAGTCCTTCATCCCGTCGGAGGCGGCCGCGTGACGGAGATCCTGGCCCGCCCGTACTTCAACCTCCTTTTTCCCGAGCTTTCGGCCTTCGTCCAGCCCCTGTCCGGGGAATACGCGGGTCGGCGGGCCGCCCTCGAGCAGGTCCCCTTCGCGACGGGGTATGGCGTCGAGGTCGGGCTTCTCATCGACCTCTTGCGGAGGTTCGGCCTGGACGCCCTGGCCCAGGTCGATCTCGAGCAGAGGATCCACAGGAACCAGAAGCTCGAAGCGCTCGGCCGGATGTCGTTCGGAATTCTCCAGGCTCTCCTCGTGAAATCCCGCGAGACGGGCCGCTTGAGCGGCCTGCCGCCGTTCCCCGACGCCTTCCACTACGTCTCGCACTTCGGGAACCTCACGACGCTCAAGAAGATCGAGATCCACGAGGAGATCCGCCGGCCGATCGAGACGATCTCGGGCTACCACGAGATCCGCGGGGGCGCGGCCCCGGCGACGCTTCAGCCGCCCCAGCCGCCGGAACCGCGGACGGCGCTCGCCATCGCGACGCGCCGCCCGGAAACGCTGGAGGACGTGGGCACGGCCGACATCGTCGTGGGGATACCGTCGTTCAACAACGCCCGGACGATCGGCCACGTGGTCCGGGCGGTCACCGTGGGGCTTTCCAAATATTTCCCCGACGCCCGCGCCGTCATCGTGAACTCCGACGGCGGCTCGACGGACGGCACGCCCGAGATCGTCCGGTCAACGGGGGACGAGGACCTCCGCCAGATCCTCGTCCATCATCCGATCACGGAGGTCCCGCGGTTCGTTTCTCCGTACCTGGGCGTTCCCGGCAAGGGGAGCGCGTTCCGGAACGTCTTCGAGATCGCGGCGCGCCTGGGCGCCCGCGGCTGTCTCGTCGTGGACTCGGACCTTAGGAGCATCACGCCGGAATGGGTGGACCTCCTCCTCTCGCCCGTCTTCCGTCAGGACTACGACTACGTCTGTCCCTACTACCTCCGCCACAAGTACGACGGCACGATCACGAATACTATCGTCTATCCGCTCACGCGCGCTCTCTACGGCCTCAAGATCCGCCAGCCGATAGGCGGCGACTTCGGCTTTTCCGGCCGGCTCGCGGCCCGCTTCCTTGAGAAGGATGTCTGGCAGTCCGACGTCGCGAGGTACGGGATCGACATCTGGATGACGACGACGGCGGTCGCCGAACGGTTCAAGATCTGCCAGGCGTTCCTCGGCGCCAAAATCCACGACACGAAGGACCCCGGCGCGGACCTCTCCGCGATGCTCGTCCAGGTCGTCGGGTCGGTCTTCGGTCTCATGGAAAAATACACGCCCGTCTGGTCGGCCGTCGTCCGGGAGGAGCCGGACCGCGTCCCTCTCTTCGGCTTCCAGTACGAGCCGGGCGCCGAGCCGATCCAGGTCAACCTCGAACGGATGACGCAGGCGTTCCGGCTGGGACGGCAGTCGCTCATGCCCATCTGGCGCAAGGCCGTCCATCCGGACAACCTCGCCGCCCTCTCCGGGCTGGACGCCGATTCGATCGAGACCTTCCGGCTCCCGGACGATCTCTGGGCCCGGATCCTCTTCGACTTCGCGGCCGCCCACCGGAGGAGGGCCGAGAACCCGGAGATCCTGCTCAAGTCGTTGACGCCGCTTTACCTCGCCAAGGTCGCCTCGCTCGTCCATGAGACGTGGCTCTCCTCGTCCCGCCAGGCGGAAGAACGGATCGAGGCGCTCTGCGGCGAGTTCTGGAAAGCCAAACCGTACCTGATCGAGCGATGGCAGGAACGCGAGGCCCCGCTCCCACTTCAGGAGGAGGAAGTCCGATGACCGAACTCTGGCAGGAAGCGATCCTCGAAACGTTTCAAGGGCTCTGGCTCAAGGTCAAGGCCTTCCTCCCGAACGTCCTGGCGATGCTCACCGTCCTGGTCGCCGGCTTCGTCGCCGCGTGGGTGATCGCATGGCTCCTCCGCCGACTCCTGAGGGCCCTGGACTTCGACCGCTTCTGCGAGCGGGTCGGCCTCTCCGCGATGCTGTCCCGGACGGGCATCAGGACCCAGCCGGCGGTGATCCTGTCCCGTTGCGTGTACTGGACGGCGGCGTTCGTATTCCTCCTGGCCAGCCTCTCGACCCTCAACCTCGCGGCCGCCGACCGGATCGTGAGCGAAATATTCATCTATATCCCGAACCTCTTCGTCGCCGTGGTCGTCGTCGTTCTCTCGCTCCTCGTCGCCAACTTCTTCGAGAAGATCGTCCTCCTCGGCGCCGTCAACGCGGGGATCGAGGGAGCGCACCTCCTCGCCCGGGGGGTCAGGCTGATCGTCGTCGTCTTCGGCGTCGCCGTGGCGCTCGACCAGCTCGCCATCGGCCGGAACATCATCCTGGCGACGTTCACGATCACTTTCTCCGCCGTGGCCCTCGCCCTGGCCCTCGCCTTCGGCCTCGGGGCGAAGGATATGGCCCGCAGGTACCTTGAGGAGAAGTTCGTCCCGCGGGACCGGGAGGAGTCCGGCCCCGACGAGATCCAACACCTCTAAGACGGCCCGCCCGGGAGGCACCCCATGGTTTCCGCAATCGCAACAGGCCAGGACGCGGCATCGCTCTGGCAGGAGTGGCGGGAGTCTCTCGCGCCCCTCCTCATCCTGGCCGTCAGCCTCACGGCCGTCCTGCTTATCCGCAAGGGAGTCATCGGCGCTCTCGCGCGGTGGGCCTCGCGGACCGAGAGCCGTGTCGACGACGCCGTCCTCGCCGCAGTCCGAGCCCCCTCCATCCTCTGGAGCCTGGTCCTGGCGCTCTACCTGACGGTCGGCCTCTCGTCGATGGATCCGAACGCCGCCTTCTACGCTTTCCGGATCCTGCACGCGATCCTGATCCTCTCCGTCACGCTGGCCGCGGCGAACCTCGCCGGCTCGATGGTCCGGGGCGCCGTGGAGCGGCTGGCGATCGAGATCCCGATCACCGGCCTCACCGTGGGCATCCTCAAGGGGGCCATCCTGACCGTGGGGATCCTGGTCCTTCTCTCCAGCCAGGGAATCGCGATCGCGCCGATCCTGGCGGCCCTCGGCGTCGGCGGACTCGCCGTGGCCCTCGGACTCCAGGACACGCTCGCGAACCTCTTTGCGGGACTCCATCTCCTTATCGAGAAGCCGATCCGGCCGGGCGATTTTGTCAAGATCGAGAGCGGGGAGGAAGGATACGTGGTGGACATCGGGTGGCGGAGCACCCGGATCCGGATGCTCCCGAACAACCTGATCATCGTGCCGAACGGCAAGCTGGCTCAGAGCCAGATCGTGAACTACTACTACCCCGAAAAACGGATGTCCGTTCTGATCCCGATCGGCGTGAGCTATGATTCCGATCCGGGTCAAGTGGAGCGCTTATTGATAGAGGAAGCGCTGGCCGCCGCCGAAACCGTTCCCGGTCTGCTGAAGGACCCCGCTCCTTTCGTTCGCCTCATTCCAGGGTTCGGAGAATCGTCACTCGATTTCACGCTCATCGTCCAGGTCGCCGAATTCACCGATCAGTACCTCGCCCAGCACGAGATCCGCAAGCTGATTCTGGCCCGGTTCCGCCGGGAGAAAATCGAGATCCCCTTCCCGCAGCGGACCGTCCACATCCAGGGCGGGCCGGAAAGCGCGGAGACGCGGGCGTGAGCATTCCGGCGTTTCGCTTCCACGAGTGCGTCTCCCTCGTCCAGCCGACGGGGAAGAAGGCCGCCGACCTGTACGAGCTTCGCGGGGGGATCGGCGCGTGCCCGCATGGCTGCCTGTTCCACCACACGCACCAGTTCTTTCTCAAGGCCGAAGCCGTTCCTATGCCGTATCCCAACGACTTCGCGGTCTGGGCCGACCGCGATCTCCACGTCCCCGCCCTCGCCGAGCATTTCGCCCTGGTAGATCCCTACCGTCTTCCCGATATCGAGACCCTTCGCGGCGTCCTCATCGGGATCGTCGACGCCTACCTTCAGAAGTATCCCGCCCCCCGCCCCGTCCTCCCGGGAAGCGAGTTTTTCTTCAACGACACCCGGACGATCGTGCTGGACACGGGGTACGAGGCCGCCGATCTCGCCTCGTTTAAGGAGAACCTCGGACGAGTGAACCCGAGCGTCCTCTACTACCACTTCTTCCAGGCCCGAACGCGCCTCCATCTCCCTTCGGACGATTTCTCCATCTGGATCGAGGACTGCCTCGGGCTCGGAGAGATCGCCGCCCGGATCCGCCGGCTCGACCCCTACCTTCTCACGCTGGAAGAGCTCCGACGCGCTCTCCTCGCGATCATCGAGAAGCCGTGAGTCTCCTCTCCGCATACGCCGAGGTCATCGGCCCAGAGGCCGTGCATACGCTGGAGCGCCTGGCCGCTCCCCTTCGGGGGCGCTCATTCCTCCACGTCAACTCTACGGCGGCGGGCGGCGGCGTCGCCGAGATCCTGACCCAGCTCGTCCCGATCTTCCGCGAGTTGGGGCTCGACTGCCGGTGGGAGGTGATCGCAGGCACGCCGGAGTTCTTCGACGTGACGAAGACCTTTCACAACGCCCTTCAGGGAGAGGCGACGGGCCTCGCCGACGCCCAGTACGACCTGTACCGGCGGGTGAACGAGGACAACGCTCGGCGTCTCGATCTCTCGGCCGACTACGTTTTCATCCACGACCCCCAGCCGGCGGCCTTGATCGCGTCGCGGAAGGGGGGGAAGTGGTGCTGGCGCTGTCATATCGACGCCTCCCATCCGCATCCCGCGGTCTGGGAGTTCCTGCGTCCTTACGTGGAATCATACGACGCGGCGGTCTTCTCCATGGCCAGCTACTCCCAGGTCCTGCCGATTCTCCAGTTCCGGATTCCTCCCGCGATCGATCCCTTCTCTCAGAAGAACCGCGATCTGAGCGACCGGGAAATCGAGCGGGCTCTCAAGAAGTACGCCGTCCCGCGCGACAAGCCGATCATCCTCCAAGTCTCCCGGTTCGACCGGTTCAAGGATCCCCTGGGCGTGATCGCCGCGTACAGAATGGTGAAGCCGTACGCCGACTGCCGACTCGTCCTCGCCGGAGGAACGGCGGCCGACGACCCGGAAGGAGCGCTGGTTCTCGCTCAGGTCCGGGAAGCGGCGGCGGAAGATCCCAACATCCATGTCCTCGCGATGCCCCAAGACGACCTGGCGATCAACGCCTTGCAAAGGGCCGCGGCGATCGTCCTTCAGAAATCGACCCGGGAAGGGTTCGGGCTCACGGTGTCCGAGGCGCTTTGGAAGAAGAAGCCCGTGATCGCCGGCGCCGTGGGCGGCCTTCCATTGCAGGTGATCGAGGGAGCGACCGGATACCTGGTTCACTCGCCGGAAGGCGCGGCCTTCCGGATCAGGTCGCTCCTCAAGCGGCCCGCCCTCGCCCGAAGGATGGGCCAGCGGGGGCGGGATCACGTCCGGCTTCATTTCCTTCTCTCCCGCCAGGCGCGAGACTATCTCTTTCTCCTCCACGCCATGGACCGGCCGGAAGAAACGATCATCCGACTCTGATGAGACGCAACCGCGCAATGCCGTTCGGCGCCGAGGTTCTTGAGGACGGAAGAGTCCGCTTCGGGCTTTGGGCGCCCGCGGCACGCGAGGTCGATCTCTGCATCGAAGACGACCGGGAGCCGGTGTTCGTCAGGATGGAAAGGGCGCCCGGCGGCTGGTTCCGCCTGACCACCGGCCTGGCGCGGGCGGGATCGCTCTATCGCTACAGGATCGACGGAGAAAAGCGCGTCCCGGATCCGGCCTCGCGTTGCAACCCGGCGGACGTCCACGGTCCGAGCCTGGTCGTAGATCCGCGCGCCTTCGCCTGGAGCGACGCGGGTTGGACAGGCCGTCCCTGGGAGGAAGCGGTCATCTACGAACTGCACGTCGGAACCTTCACGCCGGAGGGAACGTTCGGCGGCGTCAAGGAACGACTTGGATACCTGGCCGACCTCGGCGTGACGGCCCTTCAGCTGATGCCGGTTGCCGACTTCCCCGGACGCCGGAACTGGGGGTATGACGGGGTTCTTCCCTTCGCGCCGGACGGATCGTACGGAACCCCGGAAGCCCTCAAGGAGATGATCCAGGCCGCGCACGGCGCGGGACTCATGGTCTTTCTCGACGTCGTCTACAACCACTTCGGTCCGGAGGGAAACTACCTGCATCTGTACGCGCCGCAGTTCTTCACCGAGCGCCACCGCACCCCATGGGGCGCGGCGATAAACTTCGACGGCCCCGAGAGCCGGACCGTCCGCGACTTCTTCATCCACAACGCCCTCTACTGGATCGAGGAGTACAACGTGGACGGTCTGCGTCTCGACGCCGTCCACGCGATCGAGGACGACTCCAGTCTCCACGTCCTGGAAGAACTCGCGGAAGCCGTCCAGGCCGGTCCGGCGCGCGGCCGGCACGTGCATCTCGTACTCGAGAACGACCGCAACGAGGCGCGCTACCTGACCCGGCGCGAGACCGGCCGCCCCCGGTGGTACGCCGCCCAGTGGAACGATGATATTCACCACGTCCTCCACGTTCTCGTCACCGGGGAATCGGACGGCTACTACGCGGACTACGCCGACGACCCCGTCCGTCACCTGGGGCGGTGCCTCGCCGAGGGGTTCGCCTACCAGGGAGAGGCCTCGGCCTGCCGCGGCGGCGAAAGCCGAGGCGAACCGAGCAAAGACCTCCCGCCGGCCGCTTTCGTCTCGTTTCTACAGACGCACGACCAAGTGGGGAATCGGGCGTTGGGCGAGCGGATCTCCGCTCTGGCGGATCCGCGCGCCGTCCGCGCCGCGGCCGCGATCCTGCTTCTCGCTCCGTCCCCGCCTCTCCTCTTCATGGGAGAGGAGTTCGCGGCCGGATCGCCGTTTCTGTTCTTCTGCGACTTCGGACCGGACCTGGCGGCCTCGGTCGCGGAAGGCCGGCGGCGGGAGTTCGCCCGGTCCGCGCCCTTCGCGGACACGGAGATCCCGGACCCCTGTACCGCGGAAACGTTCGAGCGCTCGAAGCTCGACTGGCAAGAAGCGACCCGCGCCCCCCACCGTGACTCGCTCGTTTTCTACCGCCGCCTGCTCGCGATCCGCTCGCGCGAGATCGTCCCGCGGCTCGCGGGAACGGCGGGGAACCGGTCGCGGTTCGAAACCGCCGGTCCCGGATGCTTTCGCGCCCGCTGGACTCTGGGCGACGGATCGGTTCTGCGCCTCGCCGCCAACCTCGGCCGCGGACCGTCCGGAGGTCTGGACCGGCCGGCGGGCGCTCTCCTCTTTGCAACCGATGAGGAAAACCTCGCGCGCGACCCCTGGTCCGTCGCCTGGTTCCTGGACCGCATCCCGCCTCCGGAGTCCGCCGCATGAATCTCGAGGCTCTCGGCAGGCTATGCGAGATCTGCGGGATCGCCCCCGACTACTTCGACATCTGGGGACATCGCCGCGAAATCTCCGTCGAGACGCGGCTGGCCCTCCTCTCGGCCATGATGGTCCCGGCCGGCAGCGACAAGGAGATCGAGGCCGCGCTTGAGGAACGCTCGTCCAAGCCGTGGACACGGGTCCTCCCCCCGGTACAGGTCGTGCGCGAGGGCGAAGCGCCGGTCCGGATCGCTTTCTCCGTGCCCGCCGTCCTCGCATCAAACACCTTCAAATGGACGCTGACCCAGGAAGACGGCCGCCTCCACGAAGGAGAATTCCGTCCCGCGGAACTCGAATTCATGGAAGGCAAGCGCGTCCGGAGCCTTTCCTGCGTCCGATACGCGTTCGCGCTAGCTCTCGCCCTCCCGCCCGGCTACCACCGCTTTTCGCTGGACGGCCCGGCCAGGGGTTCCATGGCGCTCATCGTCGCTCCGGAAACCTGCCACATCCCCCCGATCCTCGAGGAGGAAGGGCGCGTCTGGGGCCCGGCGGTCCAGCTCTACGGCGTCCGGTCGCGGCGAAACTGGGGAATCGGCGATTTCTCGGATCTCGCTTCCCTCGTCGATCTCACGTCTCGTCTCGGCGGTTCCCTCGTCGGCGTCAACCCGCTCCACGCCCTCTTGCCGCACAACCCGGAACACGCAAGCCCCTACTCCCCATCGAGCCGTCTCTTCCTGAACGCTCTCTACCTGGACGTCGAGGCGATCCCCGACTTCGCGGAGTGCCCGGCCGCGCGGGAAGCCGCCTCCGCTCTCACGTTCCAGGCACGGCTCAGGGCGCTCCGCGCGAACGAGATGCTGGACTACAAGTCCGTCGCCAGGGCCAAGGAACAGGCGCTCGAAACCATGTACCGGCATTTCCGGAAAAACCATCTGGACCCCGGAACGCCGCGCGGCCAGTCGTTCCGGGCCTTCCAGGCCGACAGGGGGACGCCGCTCAGGCGGCTCGCCCTGTTCGAGGCGCTCCAGGAGCGTTTCCACGGGGAAGACCCCGGCGTCTGGGGCTGGCCCGCGTGGCCGGAGGCGTTCCGCTCTCCGGACTCGCCCGACGTGGCCGCGTTCGAAGCCGAAAACATCGATCGCGTGGAGTTCCGCGAGTACCTTCAGTGGCAGGCCGATCTCCAGCTTCACGCGGCCGGAGAGACGGCCCTCTCCATGGGGCTCGGGATCGGAATCTACCAGGACCTCGCGGTCAGCGTTGACCGCGGCGGCGCCGAGGCGTGGGCGAGCCAGGACCTGTACGCCTTGCAAGCCGGCATCGGCGCGCCCCCCGACGACTTCAACCTCAACGGGCAGGACTGGGGTCTCCCCCCGCCGATTCCGGACCGGCTGCGCGAGGCCGCCTACGCCCCCTTCATCGCCACGCTTCGCGAGAACATGCGGCACGCCGGCGCGCTGCGGATAGACCACGTCATGGGGCTCTCGCGCCTCTTCTGGGTCCCCCCGGGCGGAACTCCGGCGGACGGGGCCTACGTGTATTACCCGATGCAGGACCTTCTCGGGATTCTCGCGCTCGAAAGCACGCGGAACCGCTGCCTCGTCATCGGGGAAGACCTCGGTACCGTCCCCGACGAGGTCCGCCAGGCGCTGGCGCCCATGCGAGTCCTCTCGTACCGCCTCTTCTATTTCGAGAGGAACCCGGACGCCAGCTTCACCGCGCCGCGTGACTTCACAAGGCAGGCCCTCGTCGCCGTGAGCACCCACGATCTTCCCACCCTGAACGGGTTTTGGCTCGGGCTGGACCTGGACGTCCGGACCCGGCTCGGCCTCTTCCCCTCCGACGAAAAACGCGAGTCCCAGGTCGCGGCGCGGGCGCGGGACCGGGCGCACATGCTCATGGCTCTGGAGAGGGAGGGGCTCCTCCCGGCGGGGATGGGGGTCCACCCTGTCTCTGTCCCGGAGATGACGCCCGAACTTGCCCGGGCGGTGCACGAATACGTCGCCCGCGGTCCGTCCATGGTCATGGCGGTCCAGGCCGATGACGTTCTGGGACAGGCGGAACAGGTGAACTTTCCCGGAACAACGGACCAGTACCCGAACTGGCGGCGAAAACTCCCCCTCGACCTGGAGGACTGGATGGAAGACGAGCGCGTCCGCCATCTGGCGGCCGCGCTCGGCGAGCAACGCGGCCACGCCCCCCGGTCGCAACCGGCACCGGCGCCGGCGCCCTCCGGGCCGATGCCGATACCCTGCACCATCCCCCGCGCATCCTACCGGCTCCAGCTCGGCCGCCGCCTCACGTTCCAGGAGGCAAGAGCGATCGTGCCGTACCTGGACGAGCTGGGCGTCAGCCACATCTACGCCTCACCGTTCCTCAAGGCCCGGCCGGGGAGCCGGCACGGATACGACATCATCGACCACAACGCGATCAACCCGGAGATCGGGTCGCCCGAGGATCTCGATCGCCTCGTGGACTCCCTCCGCGAGCGGAAGATGGGACTCATACTGGACCTGGTTCCCAACCACATGGGAATCATGGGCGCCGACAACGCCTGGTGGCTGGACGTCCTCGAGAACGGCCCTGCGTCCGTTCACGCGCGCTTCTTCGACATCGACTGGCTGCCCGCCACGGAGACGCTTCGGGGCAAAGTCCTGGTCCCGGTTCTGGGCGACTCCTACGGGGCTGCGCTTGAAGGAGGCCTTCTCAAGCTCGTCTTCGACAAGGAGACCGGGGCGTTCAGCATCTTCTACCACGAGCACCTGTTCCCGATCGATCCGCGCGAGTACCCGCGCATCCTGGCCCGCCGGATTGCCCGTCTCGAGCCGCGTCTCGGCGCGGACAATCCGCTGTTCCTCGAGTTCCAGAGCCTCATTACGGCATTCGATCATCTCCCGAACCGTCTTGAAACCGAACCGCGGAAGATCGCCGAGAGAGCCCGCGACAAGGAGGTCCACAAGCGGCGACTGGTCCAGCTCGTCGAGCGATCTCCTGACATCGCGTGGTTCATCGAGGAAAACGCCGGGGATTTCAACGGCACCCCCGGCGTCCCCGCGTCGTTCGAGTTGCTCCACGGGCTCCTCGAGGCGCAGGCGTACAGGCTCGCCGACTGGCGCGTCGCCGCCGACGAGATCAACTACCGCAGGTTCTTCGACATCAACGACCTCGCCGGGCTCCGAATGGAAGACGAGACCGTCTTCGAGGAGACGCACAGGAAGGTCGTTGCGCTCATCGCGGAGGGTAAGGTGGACGGTCTCCGGATCGACCACCCGGACGGCCTCTCTAATCCTCTCCTGTACTTCCAGCGCCTCCAGGGGCGCTTCGCTCCGCTCGCGCCTGAAGGGACCGACGCCTCCCGGCCGCTCTACGTGGTCGTCGAGAAGATCCTCGCGGCTCACGAGTACCTGCCGGAGCACTGGCCCGTGCACGGACCCACCGGGTACGGATTCGCCAACAGCGCAAACGGCCTCTTCGTCGATCAAGCCGCGGAGGCCGCAATGGACGGAATCTACGCCAGGTTCATCGGGCGCAAGACGGACTTCGAGGAGATCCTCTACCGCGCAAAGAAGCTGATCATGAAGGTGGCCATGGGGAGCGAGCTCGGAGTCCTCGCCAACCAGCTCTCCAGAATCGCCGAGGCCGATCGCCGGACGCGCGACTTCACGCGCACCGCGCTTCGAAGCGCCATCATGGAACTCGTCGCCTGCTTCCCCGTCTACCGCACCTACGTCGCGGACGAGCCGTCCCAGGACGACCGCCGGCACGTCGAGTGGGCCGTCAGCGTGGCCAAGAAACGGAGTCTGGCCGCTGACGTGACGATCTTCGACTTCCTCCGGGACGTCCTCCTCAAGACCGGGGCGGAAGGCAAACCCGAGTTGTTCCGTCGAGCGGTCTCGGCCTTCGTGATGAAGTTCCAGCAGTACACCGGCCCGGTGAAGGCCAAGGGGCTGGAGGACACCGCGTTCTACATCTACAACCGCCTTGTCTCGCTCAATGAAGTGGGGGGAGATCCGCGCCGCTTCGGCGTGTCCGCGGCCGCATTCCACCACGCGAACTTCGAGCGCGGAAGGCGCTGGCCGCACGCCCTGATCAACACCACGACCCACGACAGCAAGCGCAGCGAGGACGTCCGTTCCCGCGTCAACGTTCTGTCGGAGATTCCGGACGAGTGGCGTACTCACCTCCGGCGCTGGAGCAGGATCGGCAAGCCGAAGAAAAAGGCCGTGGACGGCGAACCTGCGCCGTCGAGGAACGACGAGTACCTCCTGTATCAGACCTTGGTCGGAGCCTGGCCGCTCGCGGATCTCGACGACGCCGGCCTCGTTGACTTCCGCGAGCGGATCGAAGCGTACATGGTCAAAGCCGCGCGCGAGGCCAAGACCCATACGAGCTGGCTCAATCCGAATTCCGGATACGAGGAAGCCGTTCAGGGCTTCATCGGGGCGCTGATCGAAAGCCCCGACACATCCGCCTTCCTGTCCGACTTCATCCCTTTCCAGAAGCGCGTCTCTCGAATCGGATTGTACAACTCGCTCTCACAGACGCTTCTCCGGCTCACATCGCCGGGAGTTCCCGACACCTACCAGGGGTGCGAGACCTGGAACTTCTCCCTTGTCGATCCGGACAACCGCCGCGCAGTGGATTTCGACCTCCTTGCGAGGACCCTGGAGGGCCTCAAGGCCGGCGTCGAGGCTGAAGGGGAGGCGGCGGCGGTCCGGAAGCTTCTCGCCCGAATGGAGGACGGCGGGATCAAGTTCTACGTCATCTGGAAAACGCTGGGTTTTCGCAAGGCCCGGCCGGATCTGTTCGGGGATGGCGACTACGTTCCGCTCGACGCGACCGGCGAAAGGGCCGCGCACGTCTGCGCCTTCGCGCGACGGCTAGGCAATTCCCAGGCAATCGTGATCGCGCCCAGGCTCTTCGCGTCGCTCACCCAGGCGGCCGACCCGCCCGTCGGGCCGGCGGTCTGGAACGACACGGAGATCGGTCTCCCGGAAGGTTCGAACGGAACGTACCGGAACGTCTTTACGGGCGAAACCGTAACGCCGGACGGCGGAAGAGTGCCTCTCTCCAGCGCCCTCGCCTCCTTCCCCCTCGCCCTCCTCGCGAACGAAGACTGAGGAAACGTTTCTTCCATCCTCCCATTCACCCATTCGCCGATTCACCGATTACTTCCGCCAGAACCGAAAGAACAGCCCGTCCCCATCCCTCCGGACCCGGTTTCTCTGCTCGCCGAAGACCCGGGAGCGAAACGGCCGGATCGTACGTCCCATCCGGCCGGGGCACAAGGATCGGAATGTCCACAACATCGAGCATGGGAAGGTCGTTCTCTGCGTCGCCGAGTCCCACCGTGAGCCATCGACCCGAGAGGCACGGAAGGAGATCGAGAAGGCGTTCCAAAGCCGCGCCTTTGCCGCCGTGACCGAAGAGATGCCGGAACCGGCCGCCCCGCGCGACGGACAACCCGCGCTTCGCCGCGCTCAGCCGGACGGCTTCTCCGCACGCCTCCTCATCGCCGCCGACGATCCGGAACGGCTCGTCGAATCGCCGCCTCCGCGCCAGCTCGGCTTCCCCTGCTGGAAGCCCCGTTAGCGCCGCAAGCTCCTCAACCGTCCAGTCGCCGAGCCCGGAGAGGCGGCACCCCGTTTCGAAAGCGATATCGCGAAGGGCCGCGCGCAGGATGTCGTACGGGGCGCCCAAGGGAACAATCGTCCACCCTTCCTCGATTTCGCCGGCGACGCCCTCCGGAAGAGGAAGGTCCCGCGGCCAGGCGATCCCGCCGCCGTTTTCCACGATGTGCGGACCGGAGAGACCGAGTCTCTCCGCCCAAACGACGACCTCTGCCAGCGTCTTGCTCGTGCAAAAAACGACGGGGACGCCCCGCGACTTCAGCGCCGCCAGTGCCGGGGCCGCCGGCTCCCACGCATACGTCCGGGCGTCGAGAAGCGTCCCGTCGAGATCGGTGATGATGAGGAAATGCGGTTTCATGGTTTCGGTCCGAGCCATTGCGTACTCTACCCCACCCGGCCTCCCCTGTCCCGAACTTGATTTCGGGGCCTTACAAAGGGGAGGGCTGTTTCCGATTCACCGATTCACCGTCTTTATCTTCACCGTCTTTATCTTGAATTCGCCCCTGCGCCTTGCTAGGCTCTCATCCGCGGCTGGCTTCCTGGAGGGCACATGCAGATTACCCTGATCGTCGCCCTGATCATCTCCATAGCCGTCGCCGTGTTCGCCATTCAGAACTCGGCCTCCGTCGTCGTCTCCGTTCTCTTCTGGAACATCGAGACGTCCCTCGTCATCCTCGTGCTGGGATCCGCTCTGGCCGGGGCCCTCGTCTCGGCCCTCCTCGCCAGCGTCCGCTGGGTCCGGCTCTCCAAGGAACTCCGGGCGTCCCGCCGGCGCATCCGGGAACTGGAAACGGGCGGAACAACCGAGCCCCTTCCGCCGGCATCCAACGACCCCCGTTAGTATCCGAACCCATTAATTACGGAACCTCCTCCGCGGATGTGTAGGTTGGGTTAGGCGCGGTTTTTTGCGC
>MHEK01000081.1 GCA_001803795.1 Nitrospirae bacterium RBG_16_64_22 | reverse complement strand
CACCGGTCCTGTACGTCACCTCGCAATTGGGGAAAGTCCCGGGCCTACCACTGACGGAGGGAAAGGTGGAAAACAGAATGCGGCCGATTCATCCTGGGGAGGTCCTGCGGCAAGAACTGGAGGAGATCGGGCTTTCGGCCCGGGGCCTGGCGACGGCCCTGGGGGTGCCGGCAAACCGGGTGACCGGGATTCTGAACGAGGAGCGCGCCTTGACCGCCGATACTGCGCTCAGGCTCGCGCGTTACTTCGGGACCACGGCGGAGTTCTGGATGCACCTCCAGGCCGCCTATGACCTTCGGCGCGCGGCGCGCGACGTGGGGAAGAAGATCGCCCGCCAAGTCCAGCTCCGGGCGGCGTAATCCCGGGGCGAGCCTGCCCGCCGCCTCGGCCCACACCCCTTCACACTTCTCGTCAATCCCCTCAGAACATCCCCTCAGAACCCCTCATCGTGGAACCTTGGGGCTACGTTATTTCTAGGAGAAGATCGGCCAGGCTCGGGAAGAAGCCGCCGATCTGGCGGGAAAGTTCGCCCCGCCTCGGCCGCCGTCAGGCAACTGCCTTCAGGGGGCGCACTTCACGCATAACTATCGAGGACAAGGCATCCTCGGCGACGTCCATGTCGTAGCGGCTTTGCAAGTTCAGCCAGTACCGCGGGCTCTGGAGAAAATAGCGGCCCAACCGCAGGGCAACTTCCGCGGTCACCGGGCGCTTCCCATGCACGACGAGGCTGATTCGCATGGCGGACACCCCCAGGTCGCGTGCGAGCCGGGACTGGGACAGTCCAAACTCGTCGATCAACTCCTTGAGATATGCGCCGGGATGCACCGGCGCAAGGGGCTTCCTGGCCATTCCGTCCTCCTTGAAGAACCCCGCCTTGAAAGGCGGGGATTCTCCGACCTCTAAGGTACTTTTCGATATTTGCATTCGCGCCCCTTGGCCCCGCCCCAAGGGGCGGGGATTGCGGCGCACTTTGCGGTTCAATGGTAGTCCACAATTTCGACTTGCTCCGCGTGACCATCTCGCCAGACGAAGCAGATCCGCCACTGGTCGTTGACGCGAATGCTCCACTGCCCCTTGCGACCGCCCTTCAGGGCCTCAAGACGGTTTGAGGGCGGCAGGCGCAAGTCCTCCAACCCGGCGGCCGAGTCGATCGCGTTGAGCTTCATGAAAGCGCGTTGCTGGATCTCGCGCGGAAACCTCCGGGAGAATTCGCGGCTGAAGACCCGATGGGTCTCCCGGCAACGGAACGACTTGATCACGGGAGCATATAAACATTTTATTTAAGCCTCTGTCAAGAGCGGTCGTGACATCCTGGGCGGGAGAAGATCTGGCACCCGAGCCAGGCGCCCGAGAAGCTTCCCGGAAGCGCCTGCGGCTCAAGCTCAACATGGCCGTCACGCCGGAGCTCGCGGCGTGGGTGACGTCTCTTCCCCTAGCCATGCCGGGGGAGGGCCAGAGTGAGGGCCAGAGTGAGGGAAGAACACCCGTGACCCCATCTGTCACACGGGTGTGGTAGAAAGAAGGCGGAATCGGGGACTCCGAGGGGAGTGGGAGCGAACGCCGGACATGATTACGCCACGCGCATTGACGGAAACGCGGGTTTCTGGTAGCTTTTCCTTAAAGCCGTCCAGACAGGCTCTCAGGCTCCATCCTCTCCAGGAGTCAGGAACGATGCGGTTGCAAACCTTCCCTTACGCCTGCTTCCTCCCTCTCCGAGGCATACGCGGGCTCTCGCCGAACCGCTGTCGCGTCCTTTTCCCCGGCCATCACCTGCCCTCGCATGCCAGGCCATGCCCCAGGCGACCGAGACGACGCCCCGGCCCTAAGGTCGAAAGCCCTCACTCCTCGCCGGCTCGTCTCTCAGAAGACGTCGCAGGAGACAGCCCCACAAAGTCGGCAAATAAGTTAGCAAAACTAGCAACGTCCCGTCCGTCCGCCCCGTCCCCCGTTCGGCAAAGGAGAAGCTCCTGTGAACGAGTACTATCTCAAGATCCTTGAAAAGATTCATGGCCCTTTGAGCCAGCAAGAAGTGACGGAAATGATCAAGGAGGGGGCGCTGCCTCTCGATGGGTTGGTTTCGCAGGTTGGTCAACAGGAGTGGCGCCTGCCTAAGGACCTCCCCGAGTTCGCAGTGGCATACCAACGGCCCGTCTCCAGTACATCGTCCACGGCTATAACTGAGTCTCAGGTCGCACAGGAAGAGGATGGCGAGCTTGAAGAAGCGCCCGAGGAGAAAGGAACCAAGTATCAGCACATAAGCGCTATTCGCAAGTCTCTAGATGAGCTCGCAGAACGCCAAATTGAATCGATCATTGCGAAGATCAGAAACCATGACTCGAACACAGCATTCACGCAGGCTCGCGGGAAGGAATTGCGGCAGGCAATTGAGAGTTCCGCTATTGAATATTGGCGTCGATCCGGCCTTTTATCAAAATGGATTGCGGAATTCGTCAGGATTAACAAGAAAGGCAAGAGAGCCGACCATAAGCGTAAACTCAAAGGTGAACCACCTGAAAAATACGATGACGTCCAGAACTGGCTTGAAAAGCTTGGCTACCATGAGGAGGAGGGGTGCTACTGCTTCATGAAGGGGAACGGATATAAGTATATCGGACAGACAACCAAGAAGACGTTGCAGAGGCGTATTAAGGACCACGAGGATAAGATTTGGTGGGCAGATGCGGATGCGTTTAGAGTTGTCATTCCCCAATACAAGACACAATGCGAAGCTCTTGAGCGTCTCTTGATTCTCAACTACCAGCCAACGGAAAACGAGACATTCGGAAACAGGGGACAAAATCCAGCCGATAACATTCTCGAATTCATACGTAAAGAGGTGAAGGAGCTAGCCAGAGACAGAAAGGTATAGGGTGTTGCGCGACAACGCGGAGCGCGCGCGGGGCACGTGTTTTGATTTTGCACTTTCTAAACTGGGGGCAGTGGGTGGAATGGGGGCTACTGTCGCCTGCTGTTGCTGGGCGAACGGAGGCCATCCCCGGCGGCCTCCGCGGCACACCTGGGAGCAATGCTCCATGCGCCGGGCTCCGACGGTTGGCAGGCGAGGAGGGGTAGTGATGAAAGGTTCAGTGAGAAATAGCGTCCCTTCCTCCGCCCCAGAAGGAATACGGCAGTGCCTTTGAACTATAGACTTGCGATAGATGGCGATGTTTATGAAAAGTCCGCATGGAATCTCTTTCTTCAATCGGCGTTTCCATCATACGAGGCATTCTGGCTCAAGCACGTGATCCCCTTGACAACTCGACCAAGGGACATCCACTTCAAGGACGATGCCGCCCTAGCCGCCGAGGACAAGAATGCGGAAGACATCGCGATCGCACAGTTGCACTACACCGTACTCAAACACCTAACCATGGCGTACGAATTGATCCGGGCACAAGGCTCGGACGAACTGATGCTTTTCGCAGGGCTTTCAGCCCTCACGGCGTCGCAGGACGTTGCTTTTGAGCTTCTCCAGCGCCATATGCAGCGAGGAAAGTACGATCCATGGAAAGAATCTCCCCTCCCGGGAGAGAAGGCCAAGTCTGGCAAGGACGCCCGTCGCAAATGGATAAAAGACCACAATTATCCACTCCAGCGTATCCGCGACTACCGTAACAAGCTTATTCATGGTCGAATGCTGCCGAGAATCTTTGACCCAGGAGGCATCGTCGTTCCAACGATGGCGTCAGTCGAAAAGTATGTTGACTGGAGAATGGTAACGAACGTGGCAAGGGGAGGTGCCGCATCTTCCTCAGACTTTACCTACGCTCGAACCTTGCTTCAGGATGCATGGCGGGAAACATTGCAGTATTTGGAAGAGTCGTGGCGCACGTATTTGTTGGTGGATTGCAATGGGGACCCACCGAAGGATCTAAAGGGACGGGGACCCCGACGGGGACGGGACCCCGACGGGGACGTTGCTAGTTTTGTTAAGTTATCCGCCGGGACTTTGTGGGAGCTGGTCCCTGCGTCGCATTCCGAGGGGCGATGCGAGGAGGATTGAGGGCTTGCGACCGCATGGCCGAGGGAATGTACGCGATCGGGGGTCCGGGAGAGCCTGCGCGGACCCGGCGAGGGCGGGGCGTGGTTCCGGAACTTTCGGGACGTTGTGTCCTACGTGTCAAAGTGTTTGAGAACTTCAGGGATGTTGTTGCTTCCGTTTCACACCGCCCGAGGCAGCCGGTCCGGGCGGCGGCTGATCCTCTCTTGACTGCGTGGGACGGCTTCGCGACAAGAAGCCCGTGGCCATGTTGAAAAACCATCACGGACGCGGGCGATCCTGGACGGCCCGAGGGGCCTGCCTGCTGGCGCTCTCGCTTCTTCCGTTCTTCCCTTCCCTCACCCACGCCACCCAAGGCCGGCAGTACTACCTCCAGGACGCCCTCGGCACCACGACCAACCTCGCCACGGCCGCGGGATACATCCAGGCCACCTACCAGTTGGGCGCCTGGGGCAGCGCGAGAAAGACGCTCGGGAGCAGCGTCAACTACGGGAACCCGGTGCGGTACGTGGACCGGGAAGGGTATGAAGCCACCATCCTGGTGCCCGGGGCAGGGGTCGAACCTGCACTCCCTTGCGGGAAGGGGATTTTAAGTCCCCTGTGTCTGCCGTTCCACCACCCGGGCTTGAAGGATGGCTGGCTGAAGGATAGCCGGTTTTCCCCGCCTCCGCAATTAGCAGGGTGTTGAAAAACACCCTGCGATGCAATCCATGGATGGATTGCCAAATTGCGAGACTTCCCAAGCCTCGCAATTTGTAAGACTTGGCCGAATTCACTTCGGCCAAGTCGTGGTTGAAAAAACCATGCCTGCCTGCCGGTAGGCATGGGATGGGCTTTTTCAACATCCTGTCAGACCCATCCCCGACGGGCAACGCTCCTGGCAAGAAGGAGAGCGGCAGCCAGAGCCGCGACGAGAGACAGGCCTCCCTCCAGCGCCCGGCCGAGGAGAAGAAGTCCCGGGCCGAGGGTTGCGCCGAGGACGAGCGCGGTTCCGAGAACCCAGTGTGCGATGTCCCGGCCGAAGAGGCCGTTGCCTCCGTCCCGGCCCGCGATGGGCCGCCATCCGAAGGCGGGGGGGCGGACAAGGTCCCAGAACTCCCTCAAGCGTTCGGCCGGCACGGGACGCGTCAGATACGTCGCCGCAAGTGCGGCGAGGGCGGAGCCCGCGATGATCAGGACGAGTTTCTCAGAGTATGACCACGCCGCGAACGGTTGAACGAGATACGCCAGGAACGAAAGCCCCATCGAGACCGCGATCGCCGCGATCTCCGTCCAGGCGTTGATCCGCCACCAGAACCAGCGAAGGAGCATGACGAGCCCCGTTCCGCTTCCGAAAGCGAGGAGGAATTTGAAAACGCCCACGATCGACTCGACCTGGTATGTCACGATTCCCGTGATGACCGAGAGACCGAGCATCGAGAGTCGCGCGACCAGGACGTGGTGTCTTTCGGAGGCGTCGGGCCGGATGAACCGCTTGTAGAAGTCGTTCACGAAGTAGGCCGAGGAAAGATTGAGGTAGGACGAGAGCGTGGACATGAACGCGGCCAGGAGGGAAGCCAGCATGAGCCCCCGCGCCCCCGCCGGGAGCAGGTCCATCATCATCACGGCGTAGACCTTCTCGTGGTCGACGACTGAAGGATAGAGAACGAGAGACGCGAGCGCGGCCAGGATCCAGGGCCACGTCCGGACGGCGTAGTGGGCAACGTTGAAAAAGAACGTGGCGGCCAGCGCCTCCTTTTCCGTCCGGCAGGAGGCCATCCGCTGGACGATCACGCCGCCGCCATCCACCGAATACCTCGACCACCAGACGAGCCCCAGGTAGCCGGCGAAGGCGACGACCGCCGGGGACCAGAAGTCCGGGCCGGCGGGCGGAAGGAAGGACAGGGCCTCGGGGCGACCCATGTCCGCGATGCGGGCGGGGAGAGCGGAGAGGCCTCCCGCGGCGTCGACCGCGTAGGCGGCAAGGAGGACCGCTCCGGCCATCGCGACGATGATCTGGAAGAAGTCGGTCCAGACGACGCCCCAGTAGCCGGAGGCAAGCGCGTAGGCGATCGTGACGATGCTTGCGACGGCGATCACCTCCCACTTGCCCCATCCGACGGCCACGTCGAGAATCTTGACCATCGCGAGGATCACCTGCGCCTTGATAATCGTATGGATGAAGAAGGCGAAGTAGATCGCTTTGAATCCGCGCAGGACGGCCGCCGGTCTCCCCCCGTACCGAAGCTCGATGAGCTCCACGTCGGTCATGACGCCGGCCCGCCGCCAGTAGCGGGCGAAGACGAACACGGCCAGCATCCCGGAGAGAAGGAGCGCCCACCACTGCCAGTTTTCGTAGATCCCGTGGCCCCGCACCAGGCCCGTGACGTAGAGTGGGGTATCGGCGGAGAAGGTCGTGGCGACCATGGACGTTCCCGCGAGCCACCATGGGAGATTTCGTCCCGAGAGAAAGAACTCCGAAAGGGAGGATGACGCGCGGCGGGCGAGCGAGAAGCCGATCCAGAGCGAGCCGGCCATATAGGCGGCGACGATGATCCAGTCGAGGCTAGTCATCCGGCCCAGCCGTGTCCGCGGAGACCGCTCACCAGAGAGTCGGCTTGGTTATCATGAGGACGAGGGATGCGATTGGAGAGACGGTTGCGACGGCCCCCCAGAAGAACCACTTGCGAAGGAGAGCGTGATACTCGCGGGACAAGGCGCTCCCGGATGCAACGGCTTCATGCGCGAGGCGGACGAGACGTCTCTGGCTGGGGAGCAGGAAAGCGACCCAGACGACGCCCGAGAAGACGAACAAGGCGACGGCGGCCGAGATCCACGACGCGCCCCGGATGCCGCCCCAGGGCGTGGCGAGGACGACCCCACTTATAAGGATCAGGAAGACGCCGGGACCCGTGAATACGAGGTCCAGCCAGTCGACCATGTCTGACGCGAACGAGATGATTCGGGGGTCGTTCGTCCGCCTGGCCATGAACATCCAGACGCCCGTGACGACGATGTTTCCGATGAAGAGGACGCCTCCCGCGATGTGGATGAGTTTGTACCAGCCGATCGAGAAGAGAGGGCGGTATGCGTACCCTTCCAGGATCAGGGGAACCGTGGCCAGGAGAAGAACGACCACCATTCCGACCATCCACTTCGCACTGACGCGCAAGCCGTCCTCCGCTCCAGGGGGAGTGAATCCAGCCATGGCATCCATGCAGTCCGGGCCGGAAACGCGGGGCGAATCGTACCCGATCCGGGCGCTCCGGTCAAACGCTGACATTGCGGCGACAGGCGGAGTCCGTAGGCTATAATACGCGGGGCGGCGCGGTCCTTTTCCTTCCCTACCGCGAAGGGAGGGCCGGGGCGCCGATACGATCGTCTCCGGAGACCACACGATGACTCGATCCATAACCGACGTCGCGGCGGACCTGGGCCTTTCACCCGGCGAGATCGTTCCGTACGGAAGAGGCATGGCGAAGATCCCGCTGGAAGCGTTCGTGTCCAGGCGCGTCCGTCCCGACGCCCGGTACATCCTCGTGACGGCGATGACCCCGACGCCCGCGGGGGAGGGAAAGACGACGGTGGCCGTCGGTCTCGGGATGGCGCTCGTCCGGGAGGGCGTCCGCTCCGTCGTCTGTCTGCGACAGCCTTCTCTCGGTCCCGTCTTCGGGATCAAGGGAGGCGCGACGGGCGGGGGCAAGGCGACGGTCGAGCCGGCGGCGGACATTAATCTCCACTTCACGGGCGACTTCCACGCGGTCACGGCCGCCCACAACCTTCTGGCCGCCGTCATCGACAATCACCTCCACCACGGGAACCCTCTGGAAATCGACGCCCGGACGGTCCTCTGGCCGCGGGCCCTCGATATGGAGGACCGGCCCCTTCGGCAGATCGTCACCGGTCTCGGCGGACGGGCCGACGGCCCCCTGCGGCAGGGATCGTTCGTCATCACGGCCGCGTCGGAAGTCATGGCCATTCTCGCTCTCGCGAAGGACCGGCCGGACCTTCTTGCCCGTCTCGGCCGGATCGTCGTCGGCAGGCGGAGGGACGGGACGTATGTGACGGCCTCCGACCTCAAGGTGCACGGGGCAATGGCCGCTCTCCTCAAGGACGCCCTCCTTCCCAATCTAGTCCAGACGGCCGAAGGGACGCCGGTCCTCATGCACGCGGGCCCCTTCGGGAACATCGCCCACGGCAATTCCTCGGTCCTGGCCGATCTCGCCGCCGTTCGATTGGCCGACGCGGTCGTGACCGAAGCCGGGTTCGCCGCGGACCTGGGCGCGGAGAAGTTCTTCAACATCAAGTGCCGCGTGTCGGGTCTCAAGCCGCACGCGGCCGTGATCGTGGCCACGGTCCGCGCGCTCAAGCACCATGGGGGCGGCGCCGATCGCAAAGCGCTCGTCCGGGGCATGGCCAATCTCGTCCGGATGATCCGGATCGGGAAAAGGCACGGCGTTCCGGGCGTCGTGGCGGTCAACGTTTTTCCGGGGGACGATCCGGCGGAGGTCGCGCTCGTCTGCCGGTCGGCGCGAAAGGCCGGGGCCGCGGACGCGGTGCCCTGCACGGCGTATTCCGAGGGAAGCCCGGGGGGAGCGGGACTGGCGAAAGCGGTCCTCAAGGCCGCCCGTCGAAAGTCCGCGTTCCGCTTTCTGTATCCCGACAAGATGCCGGCCGAGCGGAAAATGGAGCGGATCGTGCGGGACATCTACGGGGGAGAAGGGATCGCCCTCTCGCCCCTGGCCCGCCGCAACCTCGCCGACGCCGCCCGGTTCGGGTACGGCGGCCTCCCCATCTGCATGGCGAAGACGCACCTATCCCTTTCGCACGACCGGGAGGCGCGGGGCGCCCCCCGCGGATTCATCGTTCCCATCAGCGACGTCCGCCTCTCGGCGGGAGCGGGGTTTCTGTACGCCCTGGCCGGGGACATCCAGACGATGCCGGGCCTTCCCAGCGTCCCGGCGACGGAGCGGATCGCGCTCGATCCGGCCACGGGAGAAGTCCGAGGACTCCGCTAGGCGTCATGAACCGCAAAGTGCGCCGCAATCCCCGCCCCTTGGGGCGGGGGAAGGCGCACGAATGCAAATAACGCAAAGTACCTTAGAGGTCGGAGAATCCCCGCCTTTCAAGGCGGGGTTCTTCAAGTGACCGGCCCGCCGCCCTTTCCCGACCCGGCGAGCGACTTGATCAGCCGCTCGAAGTTGTCGAACAGCTCCGGGTCGTAGAGGGACCCTCTCTTCGCGCGCATGATGTCGAAGGCCTGCTCGATCGTGATGCCCGAGCGGTAGGGCCGATTCGTCCGCAGGGCGTCGAAGGAGTCGGCGATCGTCGTGAGGCGGGAGGCGAGGTTGAGCGTCCATCGCCGGCCGAGCCTGGGGTAGCCCGAGAAATCGATCCCCAGGTGGTGCTCGAACGCCACGGTCGTGACGAGGTCCGGAACGGTCCCGACGTTTCGAACGGCCTCGGCCCCGTAGATCGGATGCATCTGCATGAGGGCGAACTCGTCGTCCGTGAGCAGCGCGGGCTTTCCAAGGATCTCGGGGGGGATCCGCTGTTTCCCCAGGTCATGGAGGAGGCCGGCGATCCCCACGGCGAAAAGGTCCCGCTCGGGCAGGGCGAGCGACTTGGCCTGGGCGACGGTGAGGACTCCGACGTTCAGGGCGTGCGTGAACGTGTAGTCGTCGTGGTTTCGGAGCGTGGCCAGGAGGGGAAGGGCCGCCAAGTCCTTCTCGACGGCGCCGACGATTCCCCCGACGATCTCCTTGGCCAGGGAAACCTGCGCCCGGTTTCCCGCGCTGAACTCGCGGATGACTTCCGAGATGATCGCCACGCCCCCCCGGTAGAACGCGGAGAGGTCGGCGTCCGCGGGGAGGGGCGCGGCCGCCTCGCCGGAAAGATCGATCTGGCCGGCGGCGATGTGTGTCACGCCGCGGCGGGAGAGGATGGCGGGGATGCCCTCTTCCTTGAGGTCGGCCGGCCGGATCGCCATGACGTCGAGAAAGGCGCCCAGTTCCTCCGCCGTCACCCCGGACTGGAAAACGAGCATGTCGATCCGCCGCGACGAGAGGAGCCGAACGAGGCTTGCGGCGACGGCGTTGGTCCTGTCGCTCCGCAAGCCCTCCCCCACAAGTTCTCCGCCGACGGCTCCGATCCGGACCTCTTTTCTCTCGTCGAGGAGATCCTGCAGGGTCTGAAAGAGGCGCCTCCCGGCCTGTTGCGCCGAGGCATGATCGGCCGTGTACATCGCCCGGACGCGGAGGGCGATAGACAGATCGCGGATGAGCGTCTCGATCGATTCAGGCATGCCTTCCCTCTTCACGGCCGTCGGACGTCTCGGTCGCGGACGCAGGGTCCTCCTGTCCGTGGGGAGAGAGGCGGACCAGAAGGCCCTCGCACAACTCGCGGAGTTCCGGACTCTTCGCGGCGGCCCCTTTCCGAAGCAGGTCCGCCGCTTCGCGTGATCCCGTCCGGGCGCCGATCTCCGCGATCGCCCGCGCCGCCGCGAGACGGAGCGACTCGTCCCTTCGGCCCGGCCAGGTGGCGAGCCACGCTTCCTTCTCCAGGATCGCACCCAGAACCGGAAGACCGCGGCGCGAGCCGATCTTGCCGAGCGCGGCGACCGCCTCCTGCCGGACCCGCTCATGGAAGTGGCGGGCCAGGCGCGAGATGGGGATGGCCGCCTCCTCGGCCTTCAACTCCCCGAGAACGTGAATTCCGTTCCGGACAACGTACCACCGGGAGTCATCCAGACTTTCCATTACGGGCGGAACGACCGGCGGGCCGAGGGCGATCAGGACCGAGATAATGTAACGGCGGACCCGCCGGCGGGTCTCCTGATAGAGGTTCGGAAGAAGGACCGCGGTCGACCGTTCCGGGAACCGGGCGAGAAGAAGTTCCGCCGCCGCTCTCTGCGCCTCCGGGATCTCCTCGAAGGAATCCATGAGCGTGGCGACGGCGTCTTCGACGCGGAAACGGGAGATGACCTCGGCGAGGACGCCCTGGAGCGGGTCTTCCGAAAGCGAGAGATCGAAGACGTTCCTGAGATCGCTTATGACCTTGTGCGCCCGGTCGTACTGGGCGGACGCGGCGTACGCCTGGGCCGTCTCGACGAGATCCTCGACCGTCCGCCGGAAGAATTCCGGATCGGATTGAAACGAGAGGAGCTCCAGAAGAACGAGGGTCTTGTTCCACTCGATGGCGTCGTCCGACAGGGTCGCGGAGAGCTCCCGCGCCTTCGCCGCCGCTTCGGGCGTGGCCTCCACGTCGAGCAGGTCTTCCGCCAGGAAGTCGAGCGACTGAGCGTAGGTGGAGCCCATGTAGGAAGATTCGGACCGCCTGAGGAGGAGCTGTTCGACGCTCTTCCAGACACCGGACGGGTACTTCCCTTCTCCCCGGCGGGCGCGTTCCCCCTCCGCGCGGACCCGCGGGAGGATCTGCGTCTCGACCTCCTCCGGCGCGAGATTCGAAAAGACGGAGCGCAGGCGCTCCGAGGCCTTCCCCTCGCGGACGACCAGCGATGCCATGACGTCCAGGAACTGAATGGAAGAGAATTCGTCGATCATCCGGTCCACGCGGTCGGGTGCGCCGGCGCCCGCACCGGAATCCGGCTCGGAGGGGGCGGGAATCGAGTCCGCGATGCGGCCGAGAAGCATCTCCCGCTCCTGGGCGGGAAGGGCTTGAAAATAGCGGTCGAGACGTTCGAAGAGATCGACGACGGCGTCCGGCTGGGTCGTCTCGCCGCTCCGCGCGATCGCCGATCCGACGGCGGCGATCCGCTGGGCCAGGCGCGGGTTCCTCGCCACGGCCCCGCGCAAAGCCAAGGCCATGGGCGCGGCGCTCGCGGGCCCGCCGGGTCCGCCCGCAAGAGGCGATCCGTTCATGATCGCCTGGAGAAGGCGCTCTTCGAAAGGCCGCTGGTCCGGTGAGTCTCCCGCGGCCACGCTCCCCGCCTCGAGCAGTTTTTCCCAGTCCGCCGCGCGGATGACGATGTGCGGGATGGATTCGGGAGGGACGAGAACCGCGATCCCCCCGGCCGCCCGGATCCGCTGGCGGCCGAGACCGACCGCCTCTGCGAGACGGCCGATCTCCTGGGCCGTCACGCCTTCCCGGATTTCCAGCGTGAGAAGACCGGCGTCCTCGAACATCTCCGTGAGGCTCTGGATGATCGGCGTCATCCGCCCCGGCGCTTCCCGGTTGACCAGGAACTTTCCCTTCAGCGCGCCGACGGACAAGGTCCTTCCCTCGGTCCACGTCCACGCCGGTTCAAGCGCGGCGAGAAGGTCGTCGATTCGCGCCCTGAGCGTCGGATGGTCGGGCTTGTAGAACCGTCCCTGCTTGAAGAGGGTGTTCAACAAACGGAGGACGGTATCGATTGCAGGAGGCATCGGTCTTGTCCATGAGCGCGGGTTTGAGGCGAACCCAACCGCGAAAGGATCTCCTCCTGTCCTCGTCAGGCCCGCGAGGCCGGGGATTCCGCGGCCGAAGCGGAGAAGACCCGCCGAATCCCGTCGCGGAACGGGACGAGTGGCGTCCCGACGAGGGAAGGCGCGGCGTTCTCGGCGCAGATGTTGTCTTCTCCGAGCATCGTCAGTTGATCGACCGTCACGGGCGGCGATGGAAGAAAGATCTCGAAGAGCCTCGCGGCGGGACGGACGAACGGGATCGGGACGTGAACGAACAAGCGGCGGCGTCCCAGGGCCCGCGCAATTTCTTCAACAATCTGATCGAGCGTGAGAATGTCCGGTCCGCCGATTTCCATGGTCTGGCCGGCGTGGGCGTCATCCGTTGCGCGCGCGAGACAAGCGGTCATGTCGTCGACATAGACCGGCTGGAACCGGCTCTTCCCGCTGCCCAGAACCGGCACGGCCGGCGAGAGGCGGATCACATCGGCAAGCCGGACGGTGAAGTCGTCTCCCCGGCCGTATACGAGCGACGGCCTGAGGATTGTCCAGGAGAGGCCGGAGGCCCGGACCCGCTCCTCGGCCTCCCACTTGGTCTGATGATACCGGGACGCGGCGTTGGGCCTCGTGCCGAGAGCGCTCTGGAAGACGAACCGGCGGACGTTCTTCTCCCGTGCGGCGGCGAGGACGTTCTCCGTTCCCCGGACGTGAATTGCTTCGAAAGAGGCCCCCTTCGCCTTCTGGATAATCCCGACGAGGTGGATAACCGTGTCGGCGCCCTCGGCGGCGCGGGCGAGGGACGCAGGGTCGGAGACGTCCCCGACGGCCGTCTCCGCGTCCGGTCCCAGGATGCGGCGCGCCTTCTCCGCATTGCGGACGAGGGCCCGGACCTCTTTCCCGTCGGTCTTGAGCCGCCGGACGAGGTTCGAGCCGATGAATCCTGTGGCGCCTGTGACGAGAATCACGGCCGTGTCGCCTCGCGCAATCCCACTTTGGGGAATGATACGCCCCCGCCGAACCGGTTGCAACGAGCCGCTCTTGACATGAGCCGCCCGGGCCGCCGCATTTTCATTTCCCCGACGGGAACCATGGGGACTAGAATGCCCGCAAAACCGCCGCCCGGGAACGCGCGGCCGAGTTCCCGGCCTTCGCCCTCGGTTCCAGCGGGCTCTCCTCCCCAAGGGGAGGGGTGCGGATATTCTCCCTCATCAACAACCCCGGGGCTCGTCTCTTGGAAGTTACGCGGACTGCGAGATGTTCCATCGCCGAAGTCGCCATCGGTCAGCGGGTGGACAAGTTGTTCCACTACGCCGTGCCGTCCCGTCTGGCCGCGACTCTGCATCCTGGCCACCGCGTCGTCGTTCCGTTCGGCAAGGGCCGCCGCGTCGGGTTCGTCGTGGGGCTCGTCCGCGAGGCCGGCGTCCCCGTCCTGAAGGAGATCGAATCGGCGCCGGACGAGCAGGCCGTCGTCTCCGAAGACCTCCTCGGTCTCGCCCGCTGGGTGGCAGACTATTACGCCGCGGCGCTGGGCCTCGTTCTCCGGACCATCCTGCCTCCCGGTTTCTCCGACCCGGAAAAGGCCTTCGCGAAAGAGAAGCGGGAGATTCGAGTCGCCCTTGTCGGCAACCCTTCCGCGGCACGGATGAGGCTGACGGCGAAGCAGGAAGCCGTCCTCGACCTCCTCCAGGACTTCGGCGGGGAGATGCCGCTCGCGGCGCTTCGCGCGGCGGGAGCGTCGGCCGCCGCCGCGTCCGCTCTCGAAAAGAAGAGACTCGTGGCGTTCCGGAAGGGAGAGGCCGCCCGCCCCGCGCACCCGGATACGGGCGAGCGGGAAGGGGCGATCGTCCTCTCGGACGCCCAGGCGAAGGCCGTCGAGGCGATCGGCGAGGCCGTCCGCGGCGGAACGTTCGCTCCGTTCCTCCTTCACGGCGTCACGGGGAGCGGAAAGACGGAGGTCTATCTTCGCCTCATCCAGGAGATCGTTCGGGAGGGGGGCGGGGCGCTCGTCCTCGTCCCGGAGATCGCGCTCACGCCCCAGCTCATCGGCCGGTTCGTCCGGCGGCTCGGGGACGCCGTGGCCGTCCTCCATTCCGGCCTCACGGAGGCGGAGCGCAGGGACCAGTGGAAGCGGCTCCGGTCGGGCGAGGCGCGCGTGGCCGTGGGCGTGCGGTCGGCCGTCTTCGCCCCCGTGGAGCGACTGAGGCTGATCGTCGTGGACGAGGAGCACGATCCGTCCTACCGGCAGGACGAAGGCGTCCGGTATCACGCCCGGGACGTGGCCGTGATGCGGGCCAAGCGGGCGGGGATCCCCGTCGTCCTCGGGACGGCGACGCCCTCGCTCGAAACGTTCCACAACGCCCGTGAAGGCCGGTACCGGCTTCTCGACCTGCCCGAGCGAGCCGGGGGCGCGGTCTTTCCGTCCGTCAGGATCGTCGATCTCCGGGGAGGGAGGTCGGGCAACCGGTTCCTCTCTCCGGACCTTCTCTCGGCCGTCGAAGAGAGGCTCGTCCGCAAAGAGCAGTCCCTTCTCTTCCTGAACAGGCGCGGCTGGGCCTCCTTTCTCCTCTGCCGCGACTGCGGCGCGACGCTCTCGTGCGACCATTGCAGTGTCACGCTCACGGTCCACAAAGGGGACAGGTCCGCCCGGTGCCACTACTGCGGTTTTGCGCGGCCTCTGCCGGATATCTGCCCGGCGTGCGGGGGGACGCGCATGGCCTCCCTCGGCGTGGGGACGGAGCAGATCGAGGCGGAGCTTGCGGCGCGGTTCCCGTCGGCCCGAATCGCCCGGATGGACCGCGACACGATGGGCGAAAGGGGGGCGTACAGCGACCTTGTCCGCAGTCTCAACGAAGGGGATGTGGATATTCTCGTCGGGACGCAGATGGTCACGAAGGGGCACCACTTCCCGCGCGTGTCGCTCGTGGGCGTCGTCCTGGCCGAGGCGTCGCTCATGGTGCCGGATTTCAGGGCGACGGAGCGGACGTTCCACCTTCTCATGCAGGTGGCGGGGCGGGCCGGACGGGGAGAGGTGCCGGGAGAAGTCATCGTCCAGACCTTCGTGCCAGGGCACCCGGTTCTCGACTTCGTCCGGGAGCATGACTATGCGGGTTTCGCCGAGGCGGAGCTTTCCGCGAGACGCGAGGTGCGTTATCCTCCCTTCGTCCGTCTCGTCCGCGTGTTGATCACGGGGGCGGACGAATCGAAAGTCTCGGCGGCCGCCGCGAGGGGCGCGGCGGCTATGCGGGAGGCGGGCGGAAACGCTGTCGAAGTCCTCGGGCCGGCGCCCGCGCCGCTCGCGCGGCTCAAGGGGAAGTTCCGCTGGCACATCCTCCTCAAAGGCAAGGAACCCGGCCGGTTGAAGGACCTGGCGCGCCGGGGGATGGGGGCGATTCAACGCGTTCCTGGCGCTTCGTCTCTCACGGTGCTGATCGACGTCGATCCCGTGGGTCTCATGTAAGAGAGAGGCTCCAACGCGGGCCGTTGGCGGGCCGCGCGAGGGGGAAAATGAGACGGCACAAGGACAGGCTGTGGACATGGCTCCTGGCGGAAGGACCGCCGCGGATCGACGAGCAGGAATGGGCGCGGCGAGGCGGGAAGTGGATCGTCTTCGACAAGGCGGAGAGGATCCTCGATCTGGCGGAGAAGCTGGCTCCTTTCGTGGATTCCGGCGAGGTCGTGAGCGCCAAGTACTGGAACGGCGACCCGAGCGCCGTCTGCGTCTACTCTCTGGATCGGGATCGAGAGAAGACCTGGGGCATCCTGAGAAGGCTGGGCGCCGGCGACAGCATCGTCTGGGAGTACGACTTCGCCTGGGACAAGAACATCCGCGAGCCCCTGGAGTTCCTCTTCTCCTGGTCCTCCAAGTTCCGAACGATCGTCCAAAGCTACGGCGTATTCGGGACGCTCAGACTGATCCGCGAAGTGCTGACCGGGGGCAAGGGCTGAGCGGCTCCGCGGGGCAGATCGCCCACCGATTGCGCGTCGCCTTTCAAGGCGGAGTTCTTCAACTCCCAAGATTGACGAGACGGAGGGGGCGTGGTAGACTGGGTCCGAATTCAGGTCTTCACGGTCAGGGCTTTCCCATTCCGCAGGCCTCAGCGGCTTCCGCCGTGGAAAGACAGGAGAACAAAAGGGATGAAAACGCTGCCTCTCTCAGAGGTCAAAGCCAAACTCAACCGTCTTGTCGATGAAGTCCACGAGCGGGACGAGGAGATCGTCATCACGAAGAACGGACGCCCCACGGCCGTCCTGTTGAGCGTCGACGAGGTCGAAAGCTGGAAAGAATCGCTGGCAATCCGCTCGGACCAGGATTTTATGGAGGAAATTCGCCAAGGCCTGAAGGATCTGCGTGCGAAGAAGGCCCGTCTCTACACCCTTGAAGATCTGTTCAAGAACTGAAAGGACGTGTCACGCCTTCGACGCCTGCGTGTTCCGGACGATGTGGCGGAGCTGGTGCGAACCCTCCATCCCGTCCTCAAGGCGAAGATCAAAGCCGGTCTCGATGAAATCCGCCGCGAACCGGAAAGCGGCAAGCCTCTGCGGGAGGAACTGATCGGGCTCCGGAGTTTTCGTGTCGGCCGGTTCAGAATCATCTATCGGGAGGCCTCCGCCGGCACCCTGGACATCGTGGCGATCGGCCCGCGGAGAACGATCTACCAGGAAACCTACCGCCTGCTCTCCCGTCCCAAGGACAGCCTCTGAGCCGGCCGCGTTGCGACCGTTGACCCGGGGGAGGGTTTCTGGTAGCTTTTCCTTAAAGCCGTCCAGACAGGCTCTCAGGCTCCATCCCCTCCAGGAGTCAGGAACGATGCGGTTGCAGGCCCTCTCTCCGAACCACGCCCCGCCTTCGCGGGGTCCGCACAGGCTCTCGCGGAACCGCAATCGCGCCCATTCCCCAAGCAATCACCTGCCCTCGCAGGCCGGGCCATGTCCCCGGCGACCGAGACGGCGCCCCGGCCCTACGGTCGAAAGCCCACAATCCTCGCTGGATCATTTCTCAGAATACGTTGCAGGAAACAATCCCCATAGAGCCCTGGCAAATAACTTAGCAAAACTAGCAACGTCCCCGTCGGGTCCGTCCCCGTCGGGTCCCGTCGGGTCCCCCCGAATACAGGGCAGCCACGGGGGGCTGCCCCTACGGAAAACCGAACCGGTGTGGATGGATAGCGACCTGCGCGGGGCGGCGTCTACGGCTTCTCCGGCCCGATGATTGTCTGAAGAGTTTTTTGGAGCGATTCTTGATTTTCCTCGTCGAGCCGTCCGAGCTTGCGGAGAACAAGCCGATCCTCAAGAGTGGCCAAGATCGGCTTGATGACGGAGGGCTTGAGAAGGCCGGCTTCCTTCCAGCGGAGGATTGCGGTCTCACCGAATGTTTCCGCTGGTTTCACTTGGCTGGTGACGGCCATGACGATAAGATCAGGGCGTTCCCGGTGGTAATCGGCGGAACTCACAACGACGGCGGGGCGCTTCTTTTGGGACGTCAGATCGGTGAAGGGAAAAGGGACGAGGACGACGTCGCCGAACTCATAGCCTGTCATAGTCGGCGTCGTCCGGGTTGTCCCAAACCTTCTGGAAGGCGCCTTCGGAGAGCTTTGTCGCCGCCCTGGCGAGTTGGCTGTCGCGGTCCCGCTGGCGCAAGAAGTCGACGAAGTCTTCCACCTCGGAGATCTTTTCAGGCGACAAGGCGCGGATCTTTTCGATGACCGTCTGGACCGTATGGCTGTTGGCGATCATGGTTCATACCTCGAGGGGAAGCGCTCTTTTCCTAACGATAACCTCTTCGCCGCTCCTCGTCAAGCAAACCGATCGGCAAACCGACCAGCAAACCGATTTCCAGGGCAGGGAGATTCCCCCGATGGATCGGGGTCTAAGCCCCGTCCCCGGCCGCGTCCTCGCCCCATCGCGCACCATGCTCACCTTCCTACCCCGTCACGGCTGGCCCGTGAACGAGACGATCGCGGTCGAGGTGGCCGGTCTTGCGGACGACATGGACAACGTCATGGACCGGGTCTACCGGACGTCTTTCAAGACCTACGCCCCCCGCGTCCTCGCCACGGTTAAGGACGACTCGGACAAGCCCCTGGAGGGCGTCCGGGACCTCGACTATTTCCCCAACACCGGGGGTTGACTCGGGTTGACTCGGGGACGTTGCTAGTTTTGTTAGCTTATCGCCAAAGGCGATCCGGAGTTGTATTTGCACTCGGCCCCCCGCTCCCGGTCGGGAAATGCACGCGGGCGGCTTCGAGCGTCATGGGGCCTCGCTCCGGCGCTTGAGCCGATCGCGGGTTGCCTCGTTCGTGAGTTCACGCAGGGCGTCGGAGGCGATCCACCGGGCGCTCTTCGACGGAAGGGACTGGATCTCGCGGGCTGTCCGGATCGCGGCCTGGTTGAGTTGGCTGTTTCTCTTCCCGATCTGCCGGAGTGCCCAGTTGACCGCTTTCCTCACGTAGTTTCTCTCGTCGCCGGACCCCCGCTCAATCAGCGGAAGAAAATCCAGGAACCGGCCGTCATCCGCGGCCTTGTCGTGCACGGCGAGGCAGGCCATCAGCGTGAAGCCGGCCCGCCTGACGAACTCCTCCTTCCGGTTGCTCCACGTCCGTGCCTTCTCGTAGGCAAAGCGTGTCTTGTCGAAGAGGTTCGAACAGCACTGGTCGCAGACGTCCCAGGAGTCGAGGTCCTTGACCCAGCGATCCATCTGGCGGGACGTCACTTGGGCGGGTTCGTCCACCAGCGCGGCGAGAATGCGGGCCTCGTGGATGCCGGTGGCCCAGAGCATCTGGGCCAGGCGGTGGCTCCGTCCGGCCTCCCTGGCGATGCGCCTCAAGGTCTGGACGGAGACGCCGAGCGTGTTCGTCGGGTTGATGCCGTAGCGGGTCATGCCCGCGACGTTGCGGGGATCGGCGAGGCGTCTCAATTCCTTCATGATCGCGGCGAGCCGCGCTTTCTCGTCGCTGTGGGACGGCGCCGGGGACCTCACAGCAGTCTCATCTGTCCGCGCTCCTCAGGCCGGCGGAAGGAGGCCGCGCTCAACTCGGGCCCCTCGTCCGACAATCCCAGGCGGCGGCAGGTCACATTGAAGAGATCGTGGAGGCTGTCAGCGTAGGCTCCCGTGCCTTCGAACCGGCGGCCGGGGCGGGCGTCGTCCACGCACCCGGCGTGGATCTCCCGCAGGCGGCCGAGGACTTTCTCCTTTCTCTCCGGGAAATGGCGTTCGAGCCAGTCGCCAAAAATCGTCTCCACCGCTCCAGGCAGTCGAAGCGGGATCAAGAAAGCGTATGAAGCTCCCGCTCCGGTCGCGGCTTCCAGGATCGCTGAGGTCTCGTGGTCGTTGATCGCCGGGATAACAGGCGCGACGAGGACGCCGACGGGGACTCCAGCGTCAGCGAGCGTTCGAATCGCTTCGAGCCGCTTCTCAGGCCGGGAGGCGCGGGGTTCGAGGATACCTGTCAGGCGCGCGTCCAGCGTCGTGATCGAGAACGTCACGGCCGCGGCGTCGTCTTGGGCAAGGCCGGCCAGGAGATCGGCGTCACGGGAGACGAGGGCGTTCTTCGTCGAGATCGAAACCGGGTTTCTAAACTCTGCAAGAACCTCCAGGCAGCGTCTGGTAATCCCAAGTTTTCGTTCGATCGGCTGATACGGGTCCGTGACGCCGGACATGGCGATGACCTGCGGCTTCCAGGAGGAACGGGAAAGCTCCCGCCGGAGCAGTTCGGGGGCGTTCTCCTTCACCATGATCGTCGTCTCGAAATCCAGGCCGGCGGAGAGGTCGAGGTACTCGTGATAAGCGCGGGCGTAGCAGTACGGGCATCCGTGCTCGCATCCCCGGTATGGGTTCACGCTCGCGCGGTAGGGCAGGTCGGGGGACGTGTTCCGGGAGATGATCGACTTCGTGCGGTCCGGAATGAAGCGCGTGGCTGGGCTCGGCGCTTCATCGTCCGCCTCCACCTCCCCGGCGCGCACCTGCTGTCGGAAGCGGTTGGGAGGATTGATACCCGTTCCCCGTCCTCGTGGCGGGCGAATTCGTGTCTCCATACGAAGTCAACGCTAGCAAATGAGCGCAGGGACATGCAAGGAAACCCGGACGGAAGATGCCCCTTCCCGGTGTTAAAGGGAGTTTTCCATTGACGGCTTCGTCTTCAAGTCTTACTCTGTGAAGTAAGACCACATCCCCTGGAGACATCATGCGGATCACGAGCAAAGGCCAAGTCACCATCCCGGTAGATCTCCGCGAGAAGGCCGGCCTCCTTCCCAATACGGAAATAGAGTTCGCTTTGAGGGGCGGCACGGTCATTCTGCGGAAAGCGGGAAAGACCCGGCGCCGCGGGAAGCGTCTCCTCCAGACCATGAGGCGGAAAGCCGCGACGCGGCTTACCACGGACCAGATCATGACTCTGACCCGAGGCGATTAGTTTCCGGCGTGTGAAGATGGCCGACATCCTTGTTGACAGCAATGTCATTCTCGATGTCGTCACGGAAGATCGTGAATGGTTCGAATGGTCGGCCGCCCAGATCGAACGGCTGGCCGAGGACCACATGCTCGTCATCAACCCGATCATCTACGCCGAAGTCTCAATCGGTTTCGACAGGATCGAAGACCTGGATGCCGCCCTACCGGTCGAGTTCTTCCGTCGCGAGCATCTTCCCTGGGAAGCGGGTTTCCTGGCCGGCAAGGGTTTCGTCAAGTATCGGCGGCTGGGCGGAGAGCGCCGGTCGCCGCTTCCCGACTTTTACATCGGCGCTCACGCCGCCGTAAGGGGCATCCCGCTCCTGACGCGCGACGCCGGACGCTATAAGACATACTTCCCGAGACTGAGCCTGATTGCCCCATGATCGTTGAATGATGCGGGGCGAGCGATGAAACATCCTATTGACGCAGTGGTCGTAAGTACGTAGGATATACGTATGAAACGATCTGGAGAGCGCCGTGCCTAAGACAGCACTCAGGAAAGAGAAATGGACCCTGTCGTTCGAGCCTCGTCTCAAGCGCGTGGTCATCCGCGAGGCCCGGAAGCGGGGAATGTACCCGGTGGGCCTTCTTGAGCAGGTCGTCCGCGAGAAATTCGGTTCCTACGGGTATTCCGAAGTGGAAGACAGCGTTTCGTACGTTCGCGAAATACGGAAAGGGTCCCGCAAACATCTCGACGAGGCGTTCCTCAAAGAAATCCGGGCATGGCAAAGGTCCCGCTCCTAGTCGATACGGACATCTTCATCGACTACTTCAACGCCGGTCTGCTTCGGGCCGTTCTGGAGAGCGATGAGTTCGAGATCTACTATTCCGTGGTTACGAAGAAGGAGCTCCTTTCAAAGCCCGGCCTGAAGGCATCGGAGCGGGAAGCTATTCTCGCAACTCTCAAGCGATACCGGATTATCCCTCTGGCCGAGCGGATTGCCGCGGCGTATTCCGATCTGCGTCGCAAACACGCGTCCCTTGAAAAGGAGGACGCGCTGATCGCCGCAACGGCGATAGTGCGAGGGCTCCCCCTCGTGACTCGCAACTGGAAGCACTACAAGGGCGTCGAAGGCCTTACCCTCTTCCGGGGGGGATCCTCTGAGAACAGACGGTAGTCTTGACCTCCCAAAGAAAGCGGTAGAGGGGCGTGGCGAGGCGGAAGGCGCGGATGAGGTCGGCGACTAGGCGGGGGTCAAAGAGGCGCTTCTCGATGGGGCGGTTGCGGACGAGGTAGAGGCTCTTCCTCTGGTACCAGTCCTGGATCTCCGCCGGTTTTGAGGCGTCCAAGACGCGCTTGTATGTCTCTCCTTCGAGCGTCAGCCAATTCTGTTTGAGGCAGGCTCTGGCGATCTTCAGGAATTCTCTCGGGGAGCGGTCGATGGCCTCGCGAAAACGGCGCATTGTCTCCGGCGAGGCCGAGTAGAACCCCATCCCGCACCTGTATCCTTTCGACGTGACCTCGAAGAAGAAGGCAGGCGCGTCCGCTCCCCAGTCATTTCCCGGCCTCTTGAAGACGATCCAGACAGTGCTTCGATAAGGCGACTTGTCCCTGGAGAACCGCGTGTCCCGGACGATCCGTGAGATCGTTCCCCCGACGCGCGGGCGGACGTCGAGATCGGGGTCGATCGAGAGCATGAAGCCAGCCAGCTCCTTGACGAGCGCCTTGAGGGGGCGGAGAACGTATTCCTCGTACCGGCCCCGATTCTTCTCGAACCAGGTCCGGTCGTTGTTCGAGGCCAAGTCTTCGAGGAAGGCGAGAAGGCTCCGCGAGACCGCAGGAGACTTACGGACGGACAGGCGACTCGCCGACCGTCTCTGTCTATTCGCGTTCCTCATTGTCGAGCCGGAGGCTGGACCGCCTGGCCGGCGCGGTTCCTCTTGAAACAGAGGAGATGATTTACGGCGATCGGGTAGGCCCAGGTGTGCAACGCGCTTTCCCCCCGGAAGGGCGAGAGGTCAATGACGATCCGGACGAGGATCTCCTGCGTCGTGTCCTCGGTGTCCCATGGGTTCTATTGTAGCAGTTCGCGACGTCGAGACCGATGCCAGCAGGGCGAACAAATCCGTTCGTTCCGGCCAAGTGTCGATGAATTAAGGGTCTCCGCCCGACAGTAGGTGCGGTTCGTACATTCTTGTTCGTTATTGTAGTTTCCTTCCTGCGGTCCCAATTTGCTCGGCAAGGCAAGAAATAGCGTTGAATGTCAATGCATTAGAAGCCTGCTGGGGCGACAAGCCGCCGAGTGGCACGCGGCTCGCTTTTAATGCGGCCTGATGCTGGACGCCGGCGGATGCGGCCGGCGCGTTCCCCCCTCAATGCGGAGGAGAATTCGATGATGTACGCGGAAACGATAGAGGCAATTACGAACGGCGCGGCGGCGAAGGCGAATTTCTCCAGGGAACGCTTGGGGGCGTACCTCGTCCATTCGGCGCTGGCGGGCGCGTACGTAGGACTTGGAATCGTCCTCATATTCACGATCGGAGCCCCTCTCTTCGCCGCGAAGGTCCCGTTCACGCCCGCCTTGATGGGCGCGGCGTTCGGGATAGCGCTGAGCCTCGTGGTATTTGCCGGCTCTGATCTGTTCACCGGCAACGCCATGGTGATGCCGATCGGCGTCCTGGCCCGCCGGGCCACATGGGGCGATCTGGGAAGAGTCTGGGCCTGGTCGTACGCGGGCAATCTGGCCGGGTCTTTCCTCCTCGCCGGGCTTGTTGTCCTGGGGGGGACTCTTGCGATGGATCCAGGGCTTTCGTTCGTGACGACCGTTGCGGCCAGGAAGATGAATCTCTCGTTCTCCGAGGCTTTTTTCAGGGGGATCCTCTGCAACTGGCTCGTCTGTCTCGCGGTCTGGATCTCCTTTCGATCCAAGAGCGAGACGGCGAAGCTCGCGATGATCTTCTGGTGCCTGCTCGCTTTCATCGGCTCCGGCTACGAGCACAGCGTGGCCAACATGACGCTCCTGGGGCTCGCCGTCATGCTCCCTCACGGGCCGGAGGTCAGCTTGGCCGGCCTGGCGAGCAACCTTATTCCCGTGACGCTGGGGAATACGGCGGCGGGCGCCCTGTTCGTGGGCCTGGCCTACTGGTATACGAGCCCGGTCCGGAAGTCCGTTCCATCGAGGGAGGAGGCCGTTCCGATCCCGGGCGGACCCGCTTTCACGACGGCCTCGGAAGCCGCGATAGCGGAAGTAACGATCCGCTGAGACAAGTGGAGACAAAGATGAAAGAGTCCCTGGTCGTCATTGGAAACGGTATGGCCGGAATCGCGGCCGTGGAGGAGCTCCTCAGGCGGGACGCCGGGCGCTACGCGGTGACGGTCTTCGGCGCGGAGCCGCGGCCCAACTACAACCGCATTCTCCTATCGGACGTCCTGGCGGGTAAGTCAACGCCGGAGCAGATCGTCCTCAACTCCGCGGCCTGGTACGAGGCCAACAAGATCATCCTCCATGCGGGCGATCCCGTCGTCGAGATCGACCGGAGCGAGCACCAGGTCGTCGCGGAGTCCGGCCGAAGCGTGAGGTATGACCGTCTCCTCATCGCCACGGGGAGCGTTCCTTTCATCCCCCCGATTCCAGGGGCCGACCGGGAGGGCGTCTTCGCCTACCGGACGCTCGACGACGTGGAGAGGATCAAGGAGCGCGCCACGAGGAGCGCCCGCGCCGTCGTGATCGGCGGCGGGCTTCTGGGGCTCGAGGCGGCGCGGGCGCTGGCCCAGATCGGCCTGGAAGTCAAGGTGGCGCACCTCGTCGGCCACCTCATGGAGATGCAGTGCGATCCGGCGGCGGGAGAGATCGTCCGCCGGGCGTTCGAGAGGATGGGGATCGGCGTCCTCCTGAGCCACGCGGCGGATGAGATCGTCGGCCGGGAGGACGGCTCGGTGGAAGGGATCCGGTTCTCGAACGGCGACGCCTACGAGGCGGACCTCGTCGTGATCTCGACGGGCATCCGCCCGAACGCCGCTCTCGCCCGCGAGGCGGGACTCGCGGCACACCGCGGGATCGTCGTGAACGACTACATGGAGACGACCGACTCCGACGTCCTCGCCGTCGGCGAGTGCGTGGAGCATCGGGGCCGGATGTACGGCCTCGTGGCCCCCATCATGGAGCAGGCGAGAACGGCCGCCGCCGTCCTGGGGGGCGACCGGAGCGTCCCGTACAAGGGGTCGATGACGTCGGCCAAGCTCAAGGTCGCCGGGATCGATCTCGTCTCGATGGGGAACTTCATGTCCGATGGCGCGGGGTGCGAGGATGTCGTCTTCTCCGACCCCGGCGCCGGTCTGTACCAGAAGGTCGTCTTGCAGGGAGGCCGCGTGGTCGGCGCGGTCCTGGTCGGCGACATCCGTTCGGCCGAGAAGCTCAAGGCGCTCCTGAGGAGCGGGGAGGACGTGACCCTTGCCCGCGCAACGCTCCTCCGGGACGGGAATGCGCCGCCCGCCGTCGCCGATCTTCCCGACGATGCCCTCGTCTGCGGATGCATGGGCATTGCAAAAGGGACAATCGTCGACGCGATCGAAAGCGGATGCACGAGCCGCGAGGCCGTGGCCGAAAAGACACGGGCCTGCACCTCGTGCAAGTCCTGCGGGCCGACGATCGACCAGCTTCTCCAGAACGTCCTGGGGGGCGAGTACGTCAAGGCGGCGCCGTCCGAGAAGCCCTTCTGCGCCTGCGTGCCTTTGGCCAAGGAGGTTCTGCGCGCCGAGATAATGGTGCGGAATCTGCGGTCTGTCAGCCAGGTCCTTGAGACGCTGGGGAACGGCGTCGGGTGCCCTGTCTGCCGGCCGGGCCTAGCCTACGTGGTCGCCGAGGTCTGGCGGAACGAGCACGTTGAGGAGCGACAACACCGCTTCATCAACGACCGCGTCCACGCGACGATCGACAAGCGCGGCACCTTCTCCGTTGTGCCCCGGATGTACGCGGGGCTGACGACGCCCGAGGAGCTGAGGAGGATCGCCGACGCGGCCGACAAGTACAAGGTCCCGCTCGTCAAGCTCACTGGCGGGGCGCGGATCGATCTCCTCGGCGTCGAGAAGGCCGATCTCCCGCGCATCTGGGCCGATCTCGGCATGCCCTCCGGCCACGCGTACGCGAAGGCGATCCGGACGTGCAAGGCCTGCGTGGGGAGCGAGTTCTGCAAGTTCGGCGTGGCCGACTCGATCAGCGCCGGGATCGCGATGGAGAAGGCGTTCGAGGGTCTCTACACGCCGCACAAGGTGAAGATGGCTGTCTCCGGCTGTCCGCGCAACTGCGTCGAGGCCACGGTCAAGGATATCGGCCTCGTGGGCATCATGGGGGGCTGGGAGATATACGTCGGCGGCGCGGCGGGGATGAGCGTCCGGAAAGGGGATCTGCTCGCGACCGTCTCGACGCGCGAAGAGGCGGTTGAGCTTGCGGGCCGGTATCTCCAGTTCTACCGCGAAGAGGCGAACTATATGGAAAGGACGTACGGCTTCAACGAGAGGGTCGGGATCGAGAAGATCAAGGTGGCGGTTTTCGATCCCGCCTCGGGGCCGGCTCTGTCCGCGCGCTGTCGGCAGTCGAAGGCGGCTGTGGGAGACCCGTGGCTCGAGAGGGACGCTCCGGTCCATTCGCGGCAGTTCGAGGCGCTGGAGCCTGTGATGGCCGGCGCGAGCGAGGAAGAGCAAGAATGACCTTGGAACCGCGGATGAACGCCGATGGATGCAGATTCGGTGAAATGGTGAATAGGTGAATGGGCGGAAGGAGGAAAGAATGGAAACAACAGCGTCAGGCAAGACCATCTGCATAGGCCGGACATCCGACATTCCCGAGGGGGAGGGAAGGGCCGTCACGATCGCCGGAAAGACGTACGCCGTCTTCCGGGACAACGACAGGCTCTACGCCCTGGACAACCGCTGTCCGCATGCGGGCGGTCCGCTGGCGGACGGAATGGTGGGCGGAGGCTTCGTCACCTGCCCCCTGCACGGGTGGAAAGTGGACCTCAAAACGGGAGCGGTTGCAGGCGGCGGGGAGGTTGAAGTTCCCGCCGTGCCCGTCATGGAAGAAGAGGGGTTGATCTATCTTGAGGTTGATCCGCGGACGGCCGATATAACGCCCGGCACGTGTGCGTGCGGGAGCCGCTGAGGAGACGCGTTCGTTTCTACCATGTCTTCTGGAACGTGTCGTCGAAGACGAAAAGGCAGTTTCCGCCGGAATGCTTGGCGCGGTACATGGCCGAGTCGGCGGCCTTGAGAAGGTCCTCCGCGCTCTCGATGGAGCCGTGCGGGAGGCCCGCGATGCCGACGCTCACCGTGACGCCGATCACCGGCTCGTCCCTGGAAATGAACGAGCGCCGTAAGCTCCCGAAAATCCGTTCGATGGGGAGACGGACGTCCTTGGGCGACGTCTCGGGGAACAGGAGAACGAACTCGTCCCCGCCGAACCGGGCGGCGAGGTCCGTGTTTCGCAGACAGCTCCGGATCGCCTTCGCGACCTCCACGAGGACCATGTCGCCCGTGCCGTGTCCGCAGGAGTCGTTGATCGACTTGAACCGGTCGATGTCGGCGAAGGCGCACGAGAGAGGGGAGCCGTACCGCCGGAACCGGTTGAACTCCACCTCCAGAAAGTCCTTCATGCTGAGCCGGGAGAGGAGGCCGGTCAGCGCGTCCGTCCGGGCAGCCTGCTCCATCTGCCGGGATATCTTCTTCAGGTCCTCGATCCGCGTCTTGTGCCGCAGAGCCGCCTCGATCCGCGCCTTCAGCTCCCTCGGGTCGAAAGGCTTTCGGACGTAGTCGTCGGCTTCCGAAAGAAACCCCTGGACGACGTCGTCCACGCCGCTCTTCACTGTGAGCATGATGACGGGAATGTGCGAGGTTTCCTCGTCCCCCTTGAGGAGGCGGCAGACCTCGTAGCCGCTGTAGTCCGGAAGGACGATGTCGAGAAGGACGACGTCGGGCTTGACCGCCTTCGCCCGCTTGAACCCCTGGAGGCCGTTCCATTCCCAGATCGCTTCATAGCCGGCGTCGGCCAGAACGGGGACGATGTCGTCCGCTTGGGACTTTGAATCTTCGATCAGGAGAATGGTGCGCCGCATTGGTCCCTACCTGGAGCCCGGATCGTCCGCCGTAACGAAGCCTGGGCCCATCCTGCCTTCACGGCAGAGAGCGACTTTAAGGATGTATGGGATTGCTCAACTCAAGTTTACCGCACGAATCGGGTCTTGGCCAGCCGTCTTGGAAGTCGTCTTGGAAGTTTCGTCCCGGATGTTTAAGGGGGATTCTCCGCGGCCGACAATGCGGCGCGAGGGTCCGGTCAACCTTGGATTCTCAGCCCTCCGGCCGTACGCGGGCGCGCGACTGTTTTTTCCCGGCCGTCCGGCGCTTTTCCTCCAGCATCTTCTCCTTGGCCCGGCGGGAGCGGCGGCGTTTCTGGCGCCGGACCTTCTCCGCCCGCGCTTTCTCGGCGCTTTTGATCCCACGCTCGCGCTCCTCGATCCTGTCCAGCAGTAACCGCCACGCCAGGAACCGGTTCAGGCCCTGGGACCGCTCCTTCTGGCACCTGACCGCGACACCGGTCGGCCCGTGGCGGAGGACGACGCAGGTGGCGGATTTGTTCACCTTCTGGCCGCCTGGCCCGGAAGCCCGGATGAACTTCTCCGCGACGTCGTCAGACCTCACGCCCAGCTTCTCCATCCTGGCGAAGAGGGCCGTTTCCTTCTCCGGCGACACAGGGAAGAGTCCCATGTTCAGGCCCCTCTATTGCCCAGCACGAAATGCCGGACCCTTCCGGCGGCTTCGTGAAGGATAAGGTAAGCGGAAGGGATGAAAATGAGGGTGAGGAATGTCGAGAGCGAGAGGCCGAAGATGATCGTGATGGCAAGCGGCTGGAGGAGTTCGGAGCCTTCGCCGATCCCGAGCGCGAGAGGAAGCATCCCCACGCTGGTCGTGGAGGCGGTCATGAGGATCGGCCTAAGCCGCAGGCGCCCGGCCTCCTGGACGGCTTCCACCGGCTCCCTTCCGTAGTCCCGCTTCAGGATCTCCACGTATTCCACGAGAAGGATCGCGTTGTTGACGACGATCCCGGCGAGCATTATGACGCCAAGGAGAACGGGCGCGGAGAGCGGCGTCCCGGTCGCGGCGAGGCCGATGAGGACGCCCGTGAGGGTGAGAGGAAGCGTCAGCATGATGACCAGGGGGTTGACCAGCGACTCGTACTGTACGGCCATGACCCCGAAGATCAGGAAGACGGCCAGGAGCAGGATCGCCCGCAGGACCCGCTGGCTCGCCTCGATGTCCTCCTGGCTCCCGCCGTAGTAGAGTTGATACCCGCTCGGAAGGGGCATCCCCTCGACCCGCGCCTTCACGTCCTGGAAGACCTCTCCCACGGTTCGATCGCCAAGGACGTTCCCAGTGACCTCAACGATCCGGGACTGGTTCTCCCGCCGGATGTTCACGGGCCCCAGCGTCTCCTCCACGCGTGCCACGTCGGCCAGGCGCAGAGGGCGTCCCTGGGCTGGAAAGAGGGCGATCTCGGACACGTCCGTCAGGCCGGCGATCCTGGTCTCGTCCAGCCTGACCCGGATGTCGTGTTCCTTGTCGCCTTGAAGGAACTTGGTCGGGACGGTTCCCCCGATCGCCGTCTGCACCGTGTCCGCGATCCCCTTGACGGTGAGGCCGACGCGGGCCGCGGCCTCGCGGTCCACCACGACGCGGGCTTCGGGCTTGGATTCCTCGATCGAAGACTCCAGGTTTTCGAGGTTCGCGACCCCCTGAATCCGTTCGCTGATCATCTGTCCGATCCGCTCCAGCTCGGCCAGGCTGGGGCCGCGGACCTTGACGCTGATATCCTCTTCGCCGCCCGTCGTCCGGAGGCCGCGGATTCCCGGCTTCTTTATCATGATCTTTGCGCCCACGATCTTCCGGTCCCGCGCGGCGTTTCGCAGGTCCGAGATCCACCGATCCACCGTGACGGGTCTTTCGCCGCGAGGAACCAGCCGGATATCGATAACGCTCTTGTTGGCCGTCTCCCTGCTGAAGCGGCCGAAGACGCGCCCGCCCACGCTCGAAAAGGCCGATTCGACGTGCGGCCGGGAAAGAATCTCCTCCTCCAGATCCCGGACGACGCGGTCCATCTCCGCGAGAGAGACCCCAGCCTCCATGGTCACCGAGACCGAGACGCGGCCGTCGTCGAGTTGCGGGAGGAATTCCTGCCCGAGGGCTTTGAACAGCAAGAGGGACGCGCCGAAGAGAAGGAGGGCGAGACCGGCCGTGAGCCGCCGCCGGGAGAGCGTGACCTCGAGAGTGCGCGCGTACAGCGCAGTCAGAACCTCGACCCGGCCGGCGAACCAGCGGAGGAAGCGGGACGCTTCGACACGGCCGCCCCCGCGGACCTGGAAGAGCTTCGCGGCGAGCATCGGGACCAGGGTGAGCGCCACGGCCAGAGAAGCGGCGATCGCGAACGAGATCGTGAGGATCAGCTCCCGGAACAGGAGCGCGGCCAGGCCCGAGACGAAGAGAAATGGGAGCACGGCGGCCAGGCTGGTCGTCGTGGAGGCCACGAGCGCCGAACTCACCTCCCCGCTGGCGGCGACGGCCGCCTCCTCCGGATCCGGGCGGCTCTTCTGGTGGCGGGTGATGTTCTCCAGCATGACGATGGCGTTGTCCACCAGCATTCCGATCCCGAGGGCAAGGCCGCCCAGGGACATGATGTTGAGCGTGAGGTTCCCGAGCCCCATCATGACGAACGTGGCGAGGATGGCGATCGGAATGGACACCCCCACGATGATCGTCCGTCTCACGCTCCCCAGGAAGAGGAAGACGACGATCATGGCGAGCGTCCCGCCGATCAGCGCGGCGCCGCTGGCGTTGTCGATGGCGTTCCGGATGTAGTACGACTGGTCGCTCACCATCCGCATCTCGATGTCCTTGGGGATCAGGCCGCCTTCCTGGAGGAACTTCAGGCGGCGGCGGACGCCGTCGGCCACGGCCACCGTGTTGGCGTCGGGCTGCTTCTGGATGGAGAGCTTGACGGACGGAACGCGGTTGAGCCGCACGAGGATGCGCTCGTCCGCATGGGTATCCAGGGTCTCGGCCACGTCCGACAGGTGAATGACCTTGCCGGAACGGAGAGTGATCGGGGCCCTCGCGATCTGCGACACTTCCTGGAATCGGCCCGCAGTCCGGCTGGCGTACTCGCGGCGCGTCGAGGTGATCCGCCCGCCCGGAAGCTCCAGGTTCGCCTGGCGGAGGGCGTCCAGGACCTCGGCGACCGTGAGATGAAGCCCCTTGATCCGGTCCTGATCGAGGACGACGCGAACCTCGCGGATCCGTCCGCCGCCGACCTCCACGGCGGCCACGCCCTCTATGTTCAGGAAGAACTTGGCCAGCACCTCGTCCGTCCAGTCCCGGAGCGCGATGGGATTCATTACGGGGGACGTGACCGCGAACTCGATCACCGGGATCTGGGCCGGGTCGAACTTGAAGATGGTGGGCGGTTCGGCCTCCGGCGGGAAGAAGCGGCGGGCGCGGTCGAGTTTCGTGCTCGCGTCCCGCAGGGCGGTGTCGATGTCCTTGCCGTAGGAGAAGTGGAGATCGACCTGCGTGCCGCCCTCCTCGGTCGTCGACTGGACGCGGATCGCGTCTTCGGTCGTGGCCATCTGTTCCTCGAGGGGCTTGGTGATCGTCTGCTCCATCACCTCTGGAGGAACGCCGCTGTTCATGACGCGAGCCCGGACCTGGGGATAGATGAGGTTCGGCAGGAGGTCGACGCTCAGGGACGCAAGGAAGTAGAACCCCAGCACCATCACCATGGCGGTGATCACGATGGTTCCGACGGGGCGCTGGATGGCCGCGGCGGCGAGGCTCTTGCGGCCGGGGACTGTCATCTCGTTCAGGGGCGACTGGAGGGGGGAGGAGGAGGACCGGAGGGCGGCGGGGTTGCGTCCTTGATCGAGACGCCCGGCTTGAGGCCGAGGAACCCCTTGATCACCAGACGGTCGCCCGGGTTGAGGCCCTCCCTCACCTCGACCCGCAGGCCCTCGCGTTGACCCAGCGTCACAGGGACCTGCTCCACGCTCCCGCCGGCGGCCCGGTAGACGAAAGCCTTCCCGCCCGGATCCGTTCTCACGGCGTCGGCCGGAATCACCAGCGCGCCGGAAGAAGGAGGCGAGGGGAAGACCACGCGGCAGAGAAGGCCGGGACGGAGGTCCTTCGGGCTCCCCGCCATCTCGACTTCCACGATCCCGAGGCGGCTTCCGGGATCGACCCGCGGGAAGACCCGAACGACCTTCCCTGCGTACTTCCGGCCGGGTATTGCGTCAACCTGGACCTCGACCTTCTGTCCCGGCGCGATGCGGGGGATCTCGAGTTCGGAGATTTCGGTCCGGACGACGAGCCGGGAGAGATCGGCGACGGTCAGCACGTGGGTGTGCCGGGCGGCCACGTCGCCCGGCTCCAGTTTCCGTTCGGTCACGATCCCGTCCAGGGGGGAGCGGATCTCCGTGTGGTCGAGCTGGGTCTTGAGCAAACGCTCCTCGGCCCGGGCCACTTCAAGACGGGTGGCCGCTTCATCGAACCGCTCCCGGGATTCCATCCCTTTTTGAAAAAGCAGTCCGGTCCGTTCCCGGGCCGCCTGCGCCTCCTTGAGAACAGCGAGGGCCTTGACGTGCCGGGCCGCAAGCTCGTCGCGATTGAGTCGGACAAGAATCTGTCCTTGCGAGACCCGGCTTCCCTCCTCAACCGCAATCTGTTCGATCTGGCCCTCGGCCTGGCTCGTGATCTTGACCTCGGTCTTGGGCGTCAGCGTGCCGGTCGACGAGAGGGCGGGGGCGAGCCTTTCCCGCGCAACCAGGGCTGTTTCGACCAGCACCTCCTGAGGGCCGCGCTTTGAATTCTTCTCGGCGCCAGGCTGCCGCCCGCACCCGGCTGTGGAC
>MHEK01000080.1:651-12742 GCA_001803795.1 Nitrospirae bacterium RBG_16_64_22 | reverse complement strand
CGAAGTCCGCGCCGTGCGCGTCGAGGAACTTGCCGACTTCCGCCTGGTCGATCCGCATGGGGCCGCGCCATGTGCCGATGATCGGCATGTCGGAGCGCTGCGTGCTGGCGGCGCAGTCGTTAGCGCATCCGGAGAGCTTGAACTTGAATTTGTACGGGAACTCGGGACGATGGAGCTGGCTGATGAAGGTATCGGTCAGGTGCTTGAGCGTCTTCATCGTGTCGAAGCAGGCCATCTCGCAGCGCGCCGGGCCGACACAGCAGGCCAGGGTCCGCAGGGCCCCCCCGGATCCGCCGATGTCCCATCCGGCGTTCATCAGGGCTTCTCCCGCCTCGTGGGTATTTGCCGTGTTCGAGCCGAGCAGGAGGGCGTCTCCCGTCATGCCGTGGAGCTGCATGATCCCGGCGGAATACTTCTCGGAGATGTCGCAGAGTTCGCGGAGCGTCTTCGTGGAGTAGACCCAGCCGGGCGGGGGAATGACGCGGATGGTGTGGAACTCGGCGATATCGGGGAACTTGCTCTGGAGCTCGGAGTAGCGCGCGATTACGCCGCCGCCGTACCCCTTAAGGTTGATGACGGTGCCCTGCCAGTAGTTCCAGCGGTCCTTGTACGACTGCTCCATCTGACCCAGAAGCTGCGAGATGACCGGCTTCTTCTTGGAGAGCTGTTTGAGATCCGAAACGAAGCTCGGCCAGGGCCCTTTCTCCAGATCGTCCAGCAACGGTGTCTTGGACTCGGACATGGATCATCCTCCTATTATGGAAGTCTGATGTTAACCACGCGACCAACAACCGCGGCGCCGATTCGTCCGGCTCGCGGAAAAGGCGGTCTTACATGCGGCCTCGCCAAAAAGCGGAGAAGCCATCGGTTCCATTTCGGGCCTGCCGGGGGGATTCAGCGGTTTTTTCTCGGAGGATGGTGATCCCGGAGCGACAACCGCCCGACCTGTGTAACATGTTCAAGGGAATCTTGCAACTGTTTCGATGTTCCGGAACCCCGCGATTCTCAAACGCTTTTTGATTTTTCGGGAGCCATGGCGCGGCTCAAAGGGCTTGACTGGGTGAATGAGGCCGTGGTATAGAAACGCCGCTTTGGCCGCAGGGTTCTTTCCTGCAAAGAGGCTGGCCCCGCAACGAAGCCGGGCCGGGAGACGGTCACTCGTCACTTTTTCTCAGAGAGCGGACAGCTCGTTGGGGGGGTACGGAAAGATGCCGAATTTCGAGTTGAACGGAAAATCGATCGAGACGGATGAGGACGGTTACTTGCTCAGCACGGACGATTGGAGCGAGAACGTCGCCAAGTACCTGGCTACGACGGTCGGGATCGAAGACATGACGAAGGAGCACTGGGACGTCGTCAACTTCCTCAAGGACTACTACGCCGAGTACAAGATCGCTCCCATGATCAAGATCCTCACCAAGGCGATGGCCGAGAAGATGGGGAAGGACAAGAAGGAGGTCTCCAAGTACCTCTACGACCTGTTCCCCGGCGGCCCCGCCAAGGACGCTTGCAAGATCGCCGGTCTGCCCAAGCCCACCGGCTGCGTGTAATCGGTTGACGGGTTGATAGGTTGCTGGGTTGATGGGAGACTCCCAACGACCCAGCAACCGGACCGTCTAACCACCCAACCCGCTTCTTCGCTTGTACGTTCCGCTTTTACCGCCCGTTTTCTCCAACAGGCGGATCTTCTCGATCGATATTCCCTTCTCTACGGCTTTGCACATGTCGTATAGCGTCAGCGCCGCTACGGCAACAGCCGTGAGAGCTTCCATTTCCACGCCCGTCCGGTCGGTCGTTCTGACGCGCGCCTCGATTCCGATCCGGCTTCGCCCGCGGTCCGGATGAAATTCTACGCTCACCGACCCGAGAGCCAGCGGATGGCAGAGGGGAATGAGGTCCGAAGTTCTCTTCGCCGCCTGGATTCCCGCGAGACGGGCCGTTCCCAGGACGTCGCCCTTTGCGATCCTGTTCGTCTCGACGAGGCGGAACGTTTCCGGCCGCATCCTGACCTCGCACGCGGCCGCAGCCTCGCGCACCGTTTCGGGCTTGGATGTGACGTCGACCATGCGGGCGCGCCCGCTGGCGTCGACGTGGGAGAGACGGGCCGCTGTTCCGGCGGGGCGCGGTCTGGTTTTCGCAGGTTTCCTTGCGGTCACTTGATCGTTTTGAGCTTTCGCTGGGCGAGCTTCGCCTCGTCGGACCTGGGGTACTTCTTGATGAGGCGGTTCAAGAGCAGTTTTGCGTTGGTTTTGTCCTTGAGCTCGAGGAACGACAGCCCTTCCTTGAGGAGCGCGGCCGGCAGTTTGTCGTTCTTGGGGTACCGGCTGGCCAGCTCCTCGTAAGCCAGGATGGCATTTTCGTAGTCGCCCTGGGAGTAGAACGATTCGCCGATCCAGAACTGGGCGTTCCCGGTCAGGTTGCCCTTGGGATGCGACTTGATGTAGGTTTTGAAGCGTTCGCGCGCTTTTTCGTAGTTCCCCGCGCGGTGCTCCTCGATGCCCTCGCGGTAGAGCGTCGTGGCGTCGCGCGGACGTTGTTCAGCCGTGGGCGCCGTCTTGTCCGGCGCCGAGGGGAGACCCCTTTGCGTCGCCAGGGCCGTCTCGACGGCCGTGAGACGCTCCTTGAGGCGGGCAACCTCGTCTTTGAGGTCCTTTATCTCCCGCTTCTGGGCCTCTCGTGTCTCGCCCGATTCCTTCCCCTCCTTCTCCTCGCGGAACCGGCTCTCCTCGAACTTGCCCGTCAGCCGCTGGAGCTCGAACTGCATGCTTTCGAGGCGGGTTGCCATGTCGGCCTGGTTTCGCCGAAGGCTCTCGACCTGCTGTTCGGTTTTCGTCCGCGTTTCTGTCTGGGCGTCCTGCAGGCGGACGATCTCGCGCGAGGGCGTGCAACTCGCCAGCAGAACTACCGATCCCAGTGCCGCCAGGAGGAGCCGACCCGGATCCCCCCGCCCCGCCTTCGTCAAAGGGGGGCAGGGGGGGATTCCGCGGTCCCGTCCGCCGGGCAGGAAGCCGGCCCGCTCTTCCAACACGTTCCCCATTCGATTCAGACCGGCTTCGCTACTTCGTCACGACGACGAAGTGGCCGCGCCGGTTCTTCGCCCAGCAATCCTCCGTCTGCTGGTTGCAGAGCGGCTTCTCCTCGCCGTAGGAGACGGTCGAGATCCGCTTCGCCTCGATCCCCAGAAGAGCGAGGTAGTTCTTCGCGGCGGAGGCCCGGCGGTCGCCCAGAGCCAGGTTGTATTCGTTCGTTCCCCGCTCGTCGCAGTGCCCCTCGACCTGGATCTTCTTCGCGCCGTTCTTCTTCAGCCATTCGGAGTTCGCCTTCAGGGTCTCCTTGGAGACGTCCGTGATGACCGACTTGTCGAAGTCGAAGTGGATGTCCTTGAGGGCGGCCGATTCCTCGACGGACTTCGGGACGTCGCCCAGCCCAGCCTCGCCGACGCCCGCGCCGGGGCCTTTGCCGGCCTCGGCGCCTGGGGCCATGCCCGCTTCGCCCGCCTTCGGCTTTTCGGCGCAACCCGCGGCGAACAGGAACGCGGAAACGAAAACCACCATGATCGTTTGAACAGCTTTCGACATCTTGGCACCTCCTTGAAGGTTGAGAGACCTCATTGATCCTAGAAAAAGCAGTTTATCCATAGATTTCGCAGATAAGCGCAGATTTCTTAGAAACCTCCCTTGAAGACCGGCATCACCCTGAAGGCGAGTCGGGTGCGAGTAACACCCCTTTGATCTGCCGTGCGTTATCTGCGTCCATCTGCGCAATCTGCGGATTCCAGGTTGATTCAAGGCCGTCTGGGGGACCAGGCCGGCGTGACGTTCATTCCTTTCGACGTGATTGCCAGCGGAGCTATTCCCGGTTGGGCCGGCATGATGTTGATCTGATTACGGCCGTTCCGCCGGGAGCTGAACGAAAGGTACCGACCGTCCGGAGACCACGACGGGTCCTCGTGGGACGCTCCGTTGTTCGTCAGGACCTTCACGTCCGTGCCGTCCGGATTCACGACGGCGATCTGGAACGCTCCTCCCCGGCGCGCGGTGAAGGCGATCTTGTCGCCCCGCGGCGACCAGGCGGGGGACGTATTATAGCTCCCTTCGAACGTGACCCGCCGGACGTTCTCGCCGCTCGCGTCCATGACGTAGATCTGGGGGGAGCCGGACCGGTCCGAGACGAATGCGATCCGGGACCCGTCAGGGGAGTATGTGGGGGAGACGTCGATGGCCGAGTGCTGGGTGAGGCGGGAGAGGCTTCCCGTCCGGGGGGCGAGCGCGTAGATCTCGGAGTTTCCGTCGCGCGAGAGCGTCAGGGCGACCACGTCCCCCTTGGGCGACCACGTTCCGCCCAGGTTCAATCCCGTGTATCCCGACAGGAGCTTTTCCCGGCCCGACGCGACGTCCACCTCGTACAGGTCCGGGTTCCGGCGCTTGTAGGAGGTGTAGGCCATGCGCTTCCCATCCGGGTGCCAGCGCGGCTTCAGGTTGATCTCCTTCCCGGAGAGGACGGGCGCGGCGTTGGCCCCGTCGTAGTCGGCGATGAAGATCTGGCTGTGGTCCCTCTCGCGGCGCACGAAGGCGATCTGCGTGTCGAAGACTCCGTCCTCTCCCGTGAAGGCCTTGAACACCTCGTTCGAGAAGCGGTGGGCGATCCGGCGGGCGTCCTTGATCTCTCCCGTGTACTTCTTCCCGACGATCATCCGTCCCTGGACGGCGTCGAAGAGCCGGATCTCGATTTCCATCCGGGGACCGGCGAGACGGATTCCGCCTTTGACAAGCGCTTCGGCCCCGACCGCCGTCCAGTCCGGAAAGTGGATCTCCTCGCGGGTGAGCGCCTTCTTCCGGGGATCCTCGATGAACTTCTCGGCCGGGACCGGCATGAAGAAGCCGGAGAACTTGAGATCCCCCGCGATGACCGCCGCCATCTCGGACGCGGCGCCCGCGGGATCGGCTCCCTCCAGTACGATGAAGGACGGGACGGCGATCGGAAGGCGCCGTCCGCCCGGGTTGTTGATGTCCAGGTAGACCTTGGCCGAGGCCTCCGAGGGGAGGACCGCCATGACTCCGACGAACGCGAGAAGCGCGATCATCGTCCGGCGCAGACCAGCGTAGACTTTCGTCTTTTGGTTTACAATTTTCAATTTACAATTTCCAATCTGCAATTTGGATCCCTACCCCCCCTCCGGCGTGAAGCGAAGGCCCACCTCAAAGTGCTCCCCCGCGAAGTTCGAGGGGAGCGGGGGCAGGGGGTTCGACTTGGCGACGGCGCGCAGGGTGGACTGGTCGAAAGCCCGGTCCCCCGATTCCTTCTCCACCCAGGTCTTCGTGATCTGGCCGTTCCGCTGGATGCGGATCGCGACGATCGTCTCCAGCTTCCGGTTCTGCCTCGAGATCGCCTCCGGGAGGATCCACGCCGACTGGACCCTTTCCCAGATCAGGCCGTAGTAGACCTTGAACTTGAGGTCAAGCTGGTCCCGGGTGACGACCCCGGAACGGACGGGCGGTCCGGCGACCCCCCGCTGTGTGGCGGCTTGGGGCGCCTTGCGGTGCGCGACTCTGTCTCGAATATGCTTCAGCGCGTCCTGGCGCGTCCTCTTCTCCTTGAGTTTCTCGACCGCCTCTTTGACCGTGTCCTTCTCCTTGGCGGGGAGCGTCATTCGTTCCCGGGGCTCCACGGGCTTCCGGATCGCCGGAAGCGGGGCCTCCGTCACCTCCGGCGCGGCCAGCCGCGGGGCGGGGGCCTCCTCCGCGACAAGGCTCACCGTGTAGACGGGCGGAACGTAGAAGCGATTGGCCGCAAAGAGACGGGGAAGGACGACCGTGCCCGCAAGGAGCGCGACGTGGACCGCGAGGGACAGGCCGATGAGCCATCCCAGCCGGGTCATCGATGGTGGAGGGACGAACGCGGCGTAGGGGGCCCCGGGCATCATGACGGCTCCACGAGAGGCTCGGTGACCATCCCCAGCTTCTCAATGCCGGCCTTCTTGATCTCGGCCATGACCTGGACGACGAACCCGTAGGAGACGTCCCGGTCGGCCTTGAGGAAGATCTCCTTCCGCGTCCGGTCGGCGTAGATCGCCCGGAGTTTGGAACGCAGATCGCCCACGGCGAACTTCGTCTTGTTCAGGTAGATCTCCTGCTTCTTCGTGATCGTCACGACCATCTTTTCTTCTTCGGCGGGCAGGGCCTTCGCCGAGGCTTTCGGCAGGTTCACGTCCAGCCCCTGCTGCATCATGGGGGCCGTGACCATGAAGATGATGAGCAGGACCAGGACGACGTCGACCAGGGGAGTGACGTTGATCTCCGCCATCATCCCCTTTCTTCTCGGCGCGGGCATCGCGGCGCGTCCCGGGCCTAGATCCGGTTTTCCGTGGAAGCCGTTACCCGCTCCGCGGCGTTTCGCCCGACGATGTTCAGGACTTCGGCCGACAGGGCTTCCATTTCTGTGGTGAACAGACCGACCCGATGCATGAAGAGGTTATAGAAGATGACGGCCGGGATGGCCGCCGCGAGGCCGGCCGCCGTGGCCACGAGCGCCTCGGAGATTCCGGGGGCCACGATGGCGAGCGAGGCCGCTCCGCCCGACGCGCCGATGTTCCGGAAGGAGTCCATGATCCCCCAGACCGTCCCGAACAAGCCGATGAACGGCGTTGTGCTGCCCGTCGTCGCCAGGAAGGAAAGAGCCCATTCGAGGCGGGCCGTCTCCGTCAAGGCGGTCCGCTTGAGGGCGCGGTCCACGTTGTCCAGGACGGGCAGGGTCGTCGGGAACCCCTTTTCGGGCCCCCAGTCCCCTCCCTCATCCCTCTTCGACTGCGTCATCTCGGCGAACGCAGAGCGAAAGACGCGGCAGGAGGGGGATTCCGTCATGCCGCTCGACGCCGTGTAGATGAAGTCGAGACGCGATCCCTTGCGGAAGAGGGGGATGAACGAGTCGGTCGCCTGCTTCGCTTTGCGATAGACCCAGAGCTTGTAGAAGATGATCGCCCAGGAGACGACGGAGAAGAGGAGGAGGATGAGAAGGACGCCCTTGACGACGAGCCCGGCGCTGAGAACGAGGCTGGCGATGCCGGTGTCGAACGCCGGGCCCTGGGCCAGGATGACGGGAAAGGGAAACACGCTCGGAGCAACTCCTTTCGGGCCGAAGAACTGTGGTAAGATAACAAACGCGGAAGGGTCAGTCAACCCACTGGACGAAAAAAAACAGCGGTTGGATTGGGCGCGAAATGGGCTGGGGGCGGGGTAACAGGTTCGTACGCCCGCCGGCTCTTGGCACGGGAGACGAGTGAAAAAGGAAGCCTCAGACAGGCTCGTGGCGGCGACGAACAGGCAGGCCCGCTACCTCTATGAGATTACCGACGTGTTCGAGGGAGGGCTCGTCCTGACCGGTTCGGAGGTCAAGTCGCTCCGGACCGGGCAGGCCAACATGAGGGACGCCTACGTCCGCATCGCGAACGGCGAGGCCTTCCTCATCAACTGCCACATCTCCCCCTACGAGCGCGGAGGGTACGCCAACCACGAGCCGCTCAGGACGCGGAAGGTCCTCCTCCACAAGGACCAGATCGTCCGGCTTGCCGGCCAGACGGCCCAGAAGGGGATGACTCTCGTCCCCCTCTCGATCTATTTCAAGAAGGGGCGGGCGAAGATCGAGGTGGGCCTCGGCAAGGGGAAGAAGGTCCACGACAAGCGCGACGCGATCCGGGAGCGGACGGCCAAGCGGGAGGTCGAGCAGGCGGTCAAGGCGGCGACAAGGAGGTGAGCATATATGTCAGGCGGTGCGTCGAAGAATGCGCATGGCCCATTCACAACAGAGAGGACAGATCGGGCTGCCTTGGGCGCGCGGTTTGTACTCGCTCTCTGCGCGGCTGACATGGTGGTTGGATGAAGCGCGCCAAGAGGTCGGACATCGCCGCATGGGTGGACGCGTCTTCGTATGACATGCAGACCGCGAGATCGCTGCTCAAGTCGCGCCGGTACATTTACGTCTTGTTCATGTGCCAGCAGGCCCTTGAAAAACTTCTCAAAGCCCACGTCACAAAGCGGACCGGAACGCTCCCGCCGCGGATTCACAACTTGGTGCGGCTGGGAGAACTGGCCGGTGTGGATTCCTGCCGGGAGGACATGGCGTTCCTGGAACGGCTGTCGCTGTACTACATCCAGGGTCGATATCCCCCCGAGATTCAAGTGCTGGCGAAGGCGGTCACTCGGTCAGTGGCGGCCGAACACCTGGAACGGACGGAGGCAGTATGGGAAAAACTAAGACGGCCCTTGACAAGGAACAAGTAGTAAGGCGGACGGTTGAGCGCCTTCGGGAAAAGATCCGGGTACAAGAGGTCATCCTGTTCGGCTCCCGTGCCCGAGGAGAAGGCGACGAGTGGAGCGACCTGGACCTGGCGGTCATTTCCCCCGATTTCGCCCGCATGAGCCATAGGCGAGTAATGGACCTGCTGGTAGATGTGGCGCTCGCGGTCGATTCGTCCGTGGAAATCCGGCCTTACACTCCCCAAGATCTCAAGGAGGCCCGGCCCACCAACTTCCTGGGCCACATCGTGGCCGAGGGGAAAGTCGTATACAAGGATGGCCGGTTTCGATTGGCCGTCAGGCGTTCTGATCGGTATGAGCCGGCCGGCCGGTAGACGCCGGTCTGTTCTGCGTCTCGCGGACTGCCCCTGGCCGGCTGGCGTTTCAGCCGATTCGCTCAATCACCGCGCCGTCCCTGACGACCAGAAGCTCGCCGGGCGACATCCCGCTCCACCCCGGCTCGTCCGTGAGGGGCGCCGTCGCCACGATGACCGCCCTCTCGTCCGGCCTCTTCACCTCCGCCAGGCTGACAGCATACCCCTCTTCCATGAGCCTCACCAGTTCCCCGCCGTACGGCGGAGTGCGCTCCGCGAAATGGAGCGAATTGTCCGCGTACGCCCAGAGCGTTTTCCCGTCCGATAGAAGGAAGTTGAACCGGCCCAGGCGACGGACCTCGCCCGCCAGCCGCCGGAGGCTCGACGAGAAGTCCTTTTCCGGGACATCCTCGATGTGCTCCATGATCCACAGGAACGCGTGTTCCGAGTCGGTCTCCCCGGCGGGAGCGTGCCTGCGGAGCGGCCAGAGCTTGATTCCTTCCACGGTTCCATTGTGAGCGAAGACGAAATCGCGGCCGCGGGCTCGCGCCGTGAACGGGTGCGTGTTCGTTCCGTCTTTGCCCCCGGATGTGGCCAGACGGACGTGGCAGAGGAACATCCTGCTCCGCGCGGCCCTCACTTCGGAAACGTCGCCGGTCCCGGCCTTGAACAGGCTCGACGCGGCCTTGACGATCCGCGGCCCGTCTGTGTTCCAGCAGGCGAATCCGTAGCCGTGCGGGTTGGTCCTTCCCCTGTGCCTCCACTCGCGGAAGGAGAAGTTGAGATCGACCTCCCTGTTCGACGATATTCCCAGAAGCTGACACATTTGAATCCTCCTTTTCCGGTTCCATTCCCGGTTCCATGCCGCCTGACCCAGCTTGTACCACCCGCCCGTGACAGATGGGGTCACGGACGCATGATACCCCGCCCGGCACTGGCACCGCGAGAGCCCTTGCCTCTCTCAGCCCTCCGGTCTACAGTAACGCCCGGGGTTGTGTGCAGCGTCTTCATTGGAAGGGCAACGTGCGCAACGCTGGCGGAAACAGCCTGGCAGACCTAGCCCTTATCGGCGTGCCAGGCGAAGCGGGATTTTGTGAAGCGGCTGGATAAGGTTATGGCGACCGGGAGCAAGGGCCGCTGAGGAAGCCAACACAGAAGGATGCTCGAATGCAACCCGCGCAACGCGCCCTGCTGGTCTATATGCAACGCCTCTCAGAGGAAAACTGGGCCGCCGGCTGGCTCATGGATCTGGAATACACGCTATGGGACTGGGTAGCGCACTGGCGCGATAACGCTGAACCTTCCACCGAGTTCCAGCGCGCGAATCTCGCGGACATAGAAGTGCTTTCGTGGCTCGCGGAGCAGGCCGGCGGGTGGTGGCACTGGGATGAGGTGTCGAAGGAACCAAAGTTCGTGCCGCTCGGCGAGTGGCTGGAGATACGCCGAAACAGGCCCAAGACCGACCTGACATGACGGTTCAGCGCACATGTGCGGCAAGTCTCTACTGCGAAGCGCCGCACCGGCTTTGGCGGAGGGAGACGGTCCTCCCCCGTCGTCCGGATAGAAGAACCCGATAGAGAAAGCGGCGAACCCCCAGGATAGAGAGGGAGAACAGGGCAGGGGGGCCGTGACCCCATCTGTCACGGGGGTGTGGTATAGGAGTGCGACAGGTAGCGAGGCGGTCTTTTCTTGGAAGGGGATCGGGGAGGGGAGAGCGGGCTGTCGGGAGCGCAAGCGCCTGCGCCATGCGGGGGGGGCGGTGATGGGCGCTGACCGGGCGGTGCTTCAGTCGGGCGGGCGAAAGGCAACGTGGGAAACAACGGAAACTCCATCCATCTCACGGAGGAGGTCATGGCTGAAACGTTGATTCGACGCGATCCGGATGAGATTCGCGGACGGATTCTTTACGTTCGAGGGTGCAGGGTCATCCTGGACGCCGATTTGGCGCGGATCTACGGTGTGCCGACGAAACGCCTGAACGAGCAAGTCAAGCGCAACGCGGATCGGTTCCCATCGGATTTTGCCTTTCAGCTTACAAACCAAGAAGTTGCAGACTTGAAGCCGCAAATTGCGGTTTCAAACGAGTCGAATAACCGGTCGCAAATTGCGACCGGTTCACAGAAGCATCGCGACCCAAGGTTCCCTCCCTATGCCTTCACCGAGCACGGCGCGATCATGGCGGCCAACGTGCTGAACAGCCCACAAGCGGTCAAGATGAGCGTCTTTGTGGTTCGAGCCTTTGTCGGGCTCCGGCAGATGCTGGCCTCCAATGCCGGATTGGCGCGCAAGCTCGAAGCACTGGAGAAGAAGCACGATGCTCAATTCAAGGTCGTCTTCGACGCCATCCGCCAACTCATGGCTCCGCCGGAGAAGGCGCGCCGCAAGATCGGCTTCCGCGTCGGGGAGAGGATGCCGGGCTACGGGGCGCGGTGTCTGCGGCGCGGGTCATCGCGGTGATGGGGACTGAGCGGACGGGGCTTCAGTCGGGGGCAGGCGGGCGAAAGTCAACGTGGGAAACAACATCCCGGAAACTCTGAGGATGCAGGAACTGCTCACCGGGAGGATTCGGCTGGTATGAGCGGGCAGGATCGGCCAAAATGCTGGATCATCGCCGGACCCAACGGCGCCGGTAAGACAACCTTTGCCCTCAAGTACCTTCCCGAAGAGGCGGGCTGCAGGAACTTTGTGAACGCGGACCTGATAGCGGCCGGCATGTCGCCGCTGGCACCGGAGAGCGAGCGGGTGGCGGCAAGCCGTATCTTTCTGGGCGAGATCGAGCGGCATATCGAGGCACGACGTGATTTCGGTTTTGAAACCACGCTGGCAGGACGAGCCTACATGCGCTTGATCAAACGCCTGAAGGCGACCGGATGGCGGGTTGAGCTGATCTACCTGGCGTTGCCGAATGCGGAGATGGCGAGGATGCGCGTGGCCGAGCGGGTACGTCATGGTGGCCACGATATCCCTGTTCCGGACATTGAGCGACGCTTTTCCAGGAGCCTGGAGAACCTGTTCGGCGCTTATGCTTTACTGGCGGATCGGACGGTCTGTTTCCTCAACAGCGGCGAAACGCCGGAAATCGTGTTCACGCAACAGGGCGAGCACCGCGAGGTGAAACAACCGGTGGTCATGCAATTGTTGCAAGGTTGGAGGCAGACATGACGCAAGCATACGACTACGAAGCCAGGGCACTGGATGCCCTGAAACGAGCGGTGGCCGAGGCGCTGGAGCGCAAGCGCCGACTGGGCCAGTACGCGGTGGTGTGGCGCGAGGGCCGGCCGGTGTGTATCGGTCCCGATGCGCCCGCCGTGCGCTATCCATACGGCGTTGATGCGGCACGGCCGCCGGGCGGTGTGGCCGAGCCCGGAGAAGAGGAATAGCTGATGCCCGCTATCGGCCAGCCCGAACGCACCACACAGAACCGCGTCATCGCCCTGTTCCACGATGAGATGGGTTATCGCTGCCTCGGCAACTGGACCGACCGCA
>MHEK01000080.1:0-625 GCA_001803795.1 Nitrospirae bacterium RBG_16_64_22 | reverse complement strand
GCGAGAACGATGCCTTTCGCGAGCCGAACGAAGGGCGATTGCGCATGCCGGACATAGGGTTGCGGCCGTGACCTGATCTGCCACGGGGGGTGGTATAAGGGTGCGACAGGCGGCGAGACGGTCGTTTTTTCGGGGGATCGGGTATCGCCGCAAGCGGCTGCGCCGCGCGGCAGGGCGGTGATGGGGACTGACCGGGCAGGGCTTCAGTCGGGCGGGCGAAAGTCAACGTGGGCAACAACGGAAATCGTTGTTCCACAAGAGGTTAGAGACTTGAGGTCGCAATTTGCGACCTCAAGCGCAACCTGGGGAGGCACGCGTTACACCTGACGGGCTGGCCGGTCCCCCGGCGTCCCTTTCAACCAGCCCTTTCAGCCCCGAAAAAACCCAGGATCCGCGTGACCCCATCTGTCACACGCGTGTGGTAGAAGGAAGGCGGAATCGGGGACTCCGAAGGGGAGAGGGGGCGAACGCCGGACATGAACCGCAAAGTGGGCCGCGATCCCCGCCCCTTGGGGCGGGGTCAAGGAGCACGAATGCAAATAATGCAAAGTACCTTAGAGGTCGGAGAATCCCTGCCTTTCAAGGCGGGGTTCTTCAGCACGCCACGCGAATTGACCGAAACGGT
>MHEK01000079.1:37036-38986 GCA_001803795.1 Nitrospirae bacterium RBG_16_64_22 | reverse complement strand
GCCGGCGTCCTTCTCGAAAGGGACGGGGAAAGGCTGGCGGCCGAGTCCCTTTTCCTCGGGCGGACGACGAACAACGCGGCGGAATACGAGGCGCTTCTTGCGGCACTGCGCCTGGCCGCGCGCCAGCCCGGCGGCCCGCACCGCCTGACGGTCCTCTCGGACTCGGAGCTTCTCGTCCGCCAGATCAACGGGGAATACCGGGTCCGAGACGCCAATCTCGCCCGGTTTCATCGGGAAGCGGTCGAGCGGATGAAGTCCTTCGCGCGGGTTGTTGTGCGCCACGTTCCCCGCGAGAAGAACGTCGAGGCAGACCGCCTCGCCAACGAGGCGCTCGATAGAGCCGCGCGCGATCGATAAGATACGAGCGGCTTCCCGACGGCGTTGACTTCCGTCCGCGATGTCCATATGATAACGATTGAGGCCGCCAAGAGGGCCGGATGATCGCCCCGCGACTATCTCTGCCAAAGGAAGCAATGTTCGACGATGCGGTCCGGTTGCCCACCGGCTCCAAATTGCCGGACAAGGCACCCTTTGGAAGAGATAGTCGCGGGGAGGAAAGTCCGAACTCCGAAGGGCAGGGTGGTTCCTAACGGGAACCCGGGGTGACCCGAGGGAAAGTGCAACAGAAAACATACCGCCCCGCGCCTATCTCTTCCAAAGAGCCTTGCGTGATGATGAGGAGCCGGTGGTGAACGGCTCGCTCTTATGAACGGCGCGTTCTTTGGCGGAGGTAGGCGCGGGGTAAGGGTGAAAAGGTGAGGTAAGAGCTCACCGGCGGCCCGGCGACGGGCCGGCCTGGCAAACCCCACCCGGAGCAAGACCAAATAGGCTCTGCCTTTCCTCGAAAGAGGACAAGGGTTGCCCATCCGACGTTTCTCCGGTTCGCCGGGGAAAGGGCAGAGCGGGTCGGTCGCACGACTCCGCAGGCGACGGCGGGGCAAGAGGAATGATCATCTCCGGCCGGAGACGGCCGGAACAGAATTCGGCTTACAGGACCTCTTGGCGGGCCTCACGTTTTTCTCAACCGGCGGGCGCCGATGGACGACCACAAACTGAGGGTTTTCTGCACGGTCGCCGAGTGCCGGAGCTTCTCAAAGGCCTCGGAGATCATCCATCTCACCCAGCCGGCCGTCTCCCTTCAGATCCAGGCAATCGAGGAAGCGTACGAGACAAAGCTCTTCGAGCGCACGGCCGGCGCCGTGACGCTCACTCCATCCGGCGTCCGGCTCTACGACCACGCCAAGAACATCCTGGCCCTCTACGCAACAGCCGAGAAGGAGATCGGCGAGATGACGGGCCTCGTCAAGGGCAACCTCTCCCTCGGGGCTTCCTCGACGATCGGAAACTACCTTCTCCCCTCCGTCCTGGTCGATTTCCGGAAGAAGTACCCCAAGATCAAGGTGAACCTCCTCATAGCCAACACGCGCCGGATCCTCGACCACCTGGATGCGGGGGAGATCGACATGGGTCTCGTTGAAGGGGAGGTTCACAAGCAGAAACTGGTCCGCGAGCCGCTCTTCCCCGACGAGCTCGTGCTTGTCATGTCACCGGACCATCCCTGGGCCTCCCGGCGGAACATCTCGGTCGCGGAGCTTCTCAAGGAACCGATCATCTTCCGAGAGGAGGGGTCGGGCACGCGGCAGATGATCGAGAAGCATCTGGCCGAGCACGGGATTACGTCGAACAAGCTCAAGACCCCGCTCGTCCTCGGAAGCACCGAGGCGATAAAGCAGGCCGTGATTCACGGCCTGGGGCTGTCGATCATGTCGGCCTGGGCGGTCCGCAAGGAGGTCAAGGCCGGCACTCTCAAGACGACGACGTTCAAGGACGTCGTCATGACGCGCGAGTTCTCTCTCATCCGGCCCAAGCGGGCTTTTCCCTCCCACGCATCCACCGAGTTCCTGGAATTCCTGAAGATATATCCGTTCGACGAGAAGGTGTGAACCCGGC
>MHEK01000079.1:29742-37020 GCA_001803795.1 Nitrospirae bacterium RBG_16_64_22 | reverse complement strand
CGGTCCGTCAACGCGGCGGACTAGAAGCTTCTCTGTACGATATAGTTGACGGCGTTCTCGATGCAGACGCGGATCGCCTGTTCCATGGGCGTCTTCGCCCAGCCGCCGAGGGCCAGCGGCATCGTGGTCTTTCCGCCGCCTATGACGCCCGCGCCCGCGGCTCCCACGTCGGTGGCTTTCCCTTCCACTTTGGTCACGGCCACCACGCGCGATGTCTTGGCGTCCACGATCCGAAGATCCATCGCGACGTACGCCTGCTTGACGCCCACGCCGAGTCCGCCGATCCGCAGGCCGGGCAGGGCCGCGCCGCCCCCGATGCCCCGATAGTTCGGCTCGAATTCCGTGATCGCGCCGTAGATCAAGAGCTGGGCCCCCTCGATTTTGCCGATGGGGGCGGCTGTTTCCCTCCGCACGCGGCCCGAGGCGCCGAGGTCCTGCTCTTCCATCACGTCCCGAAGAGCCTGCCGCTCGAGGACGATGAACCGCCCCGTCTCGAACAAGGCCGTGGCCATCATGTCGGACATCCCATCGCCGATCCTGTGGTACCCCTTGGCCGACTTATCGGTAAACTTCTTCACGGCGATCCGCTTCTGGGGGCCCGTGTACGGGACCGCCTCGGCCTGAGCGGCGGTCGGCCCGCCGCCGCCGCGGACCGTGGCTGTCGGCGCGCACGACGCCGCCAGAAAAACGAGCGCCAATCCCGCTACGACCACGCGCGGAAAATCTGGTCTTGTCATCATCGATTCTTCTCCTTCTTGGCTGTTGGACTAGAGCTTTCCCGAGATGTATTGGACGGCGTTCTGGATGCAGACGCGGATCGCCTGCTCCATGGGCGTCTTCGCCCAGCCGCCGAGTGCCAGGGGCATCGTGGTCCTTCCGCCGCCGATGACGCCGCCGATGCCCCCCCCGATATCCGTCGCTTTTCCTTCCACTTTCGTGACGGCGACGATCCGCGAGGTCTTGGCGTCGATGATCCGGAGGTCGATCGCCACGTGCGACTGCTTCGCGCCACCCGCGATTCCTCCGAGACGGATCCCCGGCATGCCGGCCGCCCCGCCGATCCCGCGGTAATCGGGCTCGAATTCCGTGATCGTACCGTATATCAGGTACTGCGCCCCCTCGATCTCTCCGATGGGCGCGGCCGTCTCCTTCCTGACGCGGCCGGAGGCTCCCAGATCCTGCTCCTCCAGGACGTCCCGGATCGCCTGCCTTTCGAGAACGGCGTACCGTCCAGTCTCGACCAGGGCGGTGGCCAGCATCTCGGCCATTCCCGAACCGATCTTCGCGTATCCCTTCGCGCTCTTGTCCCGGAAATCCTTCACGGCGATCCGCTTCTGGGCCTCGGCCGGGAGGGCGACCGCCAGAAGGACGAGCGCCGCGGAAAGAACGGTGGTTGTTCGGTTGAAGATTCGCATGGGGTCTCCCTCAGGACTGCGTGTTCTTTTCGGCGATGTCGCCGAGCATCGGAAGCTTGTACCACTCTCCCTTATAGGCCTTCCACATGAGAAAGAGCCACAGAGCGAGCACGCCGATCCACAGGAAGAGGGCGATGACCCACCCGATGATCGGGATGAACATGAGGACGATGTAGGCGACAAAAACGGCCACCCACACGAGGATCGATTGCATCGCGTGGAACTTCACGAAGCGGTTGTCCTTCTCGATGACGAAGAAGATGATCCCCGTGAGAATTCCGAGAAGGTAGGAGAGGGCCGCGGCCACATTGGGCTGCATTCCAGTGGACGAAGTGCCGAGATCCGGTGCGGTTGAGCCATCGGGCGACATGGGCAGATCCTCCTTGTTGGTCAGCAGGGTTGGTTCCTATTCCCTGGTCATGGCGACGGAGAGGTCGTTGATCTCGTTCATGCGGACTTCGACATCTTTTTCGATCGAACGAAAGCCGGGCGCGTGAATTTCGACCCGGTGGGCGCCGGAGAGAAGCGAGACTTCAGGCTCACGGATGGAGACGATGGAGACGCCGTCGACGAGGACGCGGGCGTTCTCGGGGAGACCGGACAGCGAAAGGCGTCCGGCCCCGCGGACGGGGTGTCCGTCGTAAAACACGCCGTGCGGTGGTATGCTCGGCCCCGCCGCCGACGGCGTTGACTCGGGAGCCTCGGCCGAACGGACCGGCGCCGCCACAATCAGGGGGGCGTAGGGCCGGCCGTCGGGATATGTCGCGTAAGCGGGCGCGTAGGACGGGCCGTGTCCCCACCGCGAGTGACGTCGGTGGTCCCGATGGTCGAAGTAGCGCCGGCTACTGAACGGATACCCGGCGCTGACCCAAAGGCCGCCGTTTTGCGCGCCGATCAGGAGGCCGTCCCATCCGAGCCAGAACCCGCTCCCGCCATGACCGCCCCAGGCGCCGAACGAGGGAGACCCGATCCGGAAGCTGACGTTGCCGGCATGGGCGGTTCCAACAAAGGCGAGCAGGGAGGGGAGGACCAATCCCGCCAATCCCAGAAGAAGAGCCTTGACCCCTCTTGTCCGCCATCCGTGCATCGCCCGCCACCCCCGTTGCGGTTCCGTGAAGCTTAGTTCTTCTCCGTCACGCGCTGGATGTGGATCTCGGTCTCCGGCTTGTCCTTCGATCTGGAGACGATGATCGTTGCGCCGCTCTTATCGCCCTCGCCCTTTCCCTTGAGGTGGAACATGGACGTTTTGGACCCTTCCGCCGAGGTCTCCATGACCTGGGCGTCAGCTCCCGCTTTCCCCTTGTAGAAGTCCCTGACGCTTTCGTAAGGGTCGGACGTGGTGAAGTTTGCCGCCGTCCAGGATCCCGCCTTTTCCTTGCCGCCGCCTGCGATCATGAGGCTTCCGCCCTCCTGCGACTTTGCGCCGGGGTAGATGGGAACGCCAAGATCGGCCTCGGTCACGGTCTTGGAACTCTCGAACTTGACTTCGCCCTCCTTGGTCTTGATCGAAAACGTCGCATCCTTGCCGTCGCCCTTCGTCTCGAATTTCCCGAGGCCGGGGATGCTGATCGACTTGGACTCTTCCTTTTTTCCGCAGGCCGCGGTCAAAGGGAGAAGGGCGAGAACGGCTGCGGCCGCCACCATGCGAACGGGGATCATTCTTCTTCCGGGCATCGGTTCCTCCTTAGATTTGGAATTGACCGTTACGCGAGCTTGGTCAGGTTACAGGATGATCGCCGCTTTTTCCGTGATGTCCGTCACGCTTGGCGCGCCTTTTCGGTTCCGGACAGCGCCCCCGGCCGGCGAATGATAAACGTCCGGTCCGAGCGGGCGATAATGCCCCGGCGCTCCAGGTCCGACAGGACGCGGGAGACCGTCTCGCGGGACGAGCCGATCCGCTCGGCGATCGCCGTCGGCGACGGGGCCGGGTGAATGACGAGAACGCCGCCGACTTTTTCGGCCTTGGCGGCGATCTTCAGCAGGTGCCGGGCGACCCGGCCGTACACGTCCAGGAGAGCCAGGTCGCCGATCCGATCGTCGGCTTCGCGGAGGCGCGTTCCCAGTAGGCGGAGGAGGGTCAGGGCCAGCTTGTGGGAGGACGCGAGCGCTTGCTCGAACATCTTCCCGTCCAGGACGCCCACGTCGCAGTCGGTGACGGCGGTCACCGTGGCCGACCGAACGCCGCCGGTCAGGATCGCGAGCTCGCCGAAGCAGTCGCCCGGCCCGAGCGTCGCCAGGACGATCTCGCGGCCTTCATCGCTGAACAGGGAGACCTTCACCTTTCCCCGTTCCAGGATGAAGAGCGTCCCCCCGGAATCCTCCTGCCAGAGGATGATCGCATTGCGGGGGAAATGCCGGTGCACAATGGCGTCGGCGAGCCTTTCGAGCTCGATCCGATCGAGCCCTTCAAATAAGGGAATGGGCGGGATAAGCGACGTCTGTGCCATGCTGGAAGATCCGCTCGCGGCCAATCGTCGACGCGCATTTTCGGAGGTCATACTAGGATTCCACGACGTCGAAGTCAACGGGAAACTCTTGTCAAATCAAAGAAACCCTTTGACCCCATGCGTCCTTGCGGTAAGATGAAAACCCGCTCCGCCGCCAAACAACACTGGGTCTCCAATGCGCCTCGGTGTCAACCTCGATCATGTCGCAACCGTCCGCCAGGCCCGCCGGTCGGCCGAGCCCGATCCGGTCGGCGCCGCCGTTCTGGCCGAGCTGGGGGGGGCTGACGGAATCACCGTCCATCTCCGGGAAGACCGTCGGCATATACAGGATCGGGATCTCCGCCTTCTGCGCGATGTCGTTCGCGGGAGACTGAACCTCGAAATGGCGGCGACGCCGGAGATGATAGAGATCGCTCTGACCGTGAAGCCCGACCAGGCCACCCTCGTCCCGGAGCGCCGGGAAGAAATCACGACGGAAGGCGGCCTCGACCTTGGAACGGACCCCGCCGCCGTCAAGCGGGCCGTCAGCGCCCTCCGCCACGGCGGGATCTTCACTGCCCTGTTCATCGATCCGGAACCGGAATCGGTCAAGGCGGCCCGGAAGATCGAGGCTGATGCCGTCGAGATCCACACGGGAATGTACGCCAACGCCCGGAGCGAAGCCTCGATCTCGCGGGAACTCGAGCGTGTGACGCACGCCGCCCGGCTGGCCGCCCGCTTGGGGCTCCATGTCCATGCCGGGCACGGCTTGAACTACACCAACGTCGATTCAATCGCGTCGATCCCGGAGATCGAAGAGCTGAACATCGGCCACGCGATCGTTTCTCGGGCCTTGTTCACCGGACTGACCCGGGCCGTCCGCGAGATGAAAGAGCGAATCGCGGCCGCGCGAAGCCGACCGGGAGCATGAGGAGAAGAGACGGCGATCGTCCGAGCGGGGCTCCACATCGTCAACGCCGGCCGGGAGTCCGTCCTCGAAGGGATCTTCGCCTCAGGAGGGAGCAACCGCGCATGATCGTCGTCGGTTCGGCCGAGATGCGGGCGATCGACCGCCACGCCATCGAGATCGCGGGCATTCCCGCTGAGATTCTGATGGAGAACGCGGGCCGCGCCGTCGCCACAGCCATGGAGGCGTCGTTCGGCCTGCTGGCCGGGAAGACGGTCTGTCTGCTCTGCGGAAAGGGAAACAACGGGGGAGACGGGTTCGTCATCGCCCGCGCTCTTTCGGGCGCAGGTGTCCAGGCGCTGGTCTGGTCGGTGTCGGCGCCGGGGACGCTCAAGGGCGAGACCCGCCTCCATCACGACCTGTTCACGCGAACGGGCGGCCGGGCCAACCGGCTCACACCATCAAGCAAGGCCCGGTTTGCTCGGGACGTCTCCGGATCGGCCTTGGTTGTGGATGCTCTATTCGGAACGGGCTTGAACGCCCCGATTGCCGGTTTCCTCGCCCGGGCAATCGAGACGGTAAACGCGTCTGGGAAGCCGGTCGTTTCCGTTGACGTCCCGTCCGGAATCAACGCCGATACGGGCGCCGTCCTCGGGACAGCCGTCCGGGCGGCCCTCACGGTCACGTTCGGCCACATGAAGGCCGGCTTGGTCCTTCCGCCGGGGTCCGTTCACGCGGGACGGGTGGTGGTCGCCGACATCGGCCTGCCTGAGGTTTCGACGACACGCGTCGGGCCGAGGGGGGGCATCCTGTCTGAGAGCGAAGCTGGCGCCATTCTTCCCGCCAGGCCGTCAGCCGGACACAAGGGAACGTTCGGCCGCGTCCTGATCGCGGCCGGATCGACCGGCAAGACGGGCGCGGCCGTCCTCGCTTCCCTCGGCGCCCTTCGGGGCGGGGCCGGCCTCGTGACGATCGCGCATCCCGCGGCATTCCGGGACGTCTTCGAGCAGAAGACACTCGAGGCGATGACCCTGTCCGTGGGGCGAGACAGAGACACTTTCTTCAATCTCTCGGCCGTCGATTCGATCCGGGCGGCGGCCGCCGGGGCCGACGCCGCGGCGATCGGCCCAGGGATCGGGCTCGCGCCGGGAACGGCCGAAGCCGTCTCCGCCCTCGTCCGCGACGTCGCCTGTCCGCTCGTCCTCGACGCCGACGCCTTGACGCTCCTGGCCGGCAAGGAGGCCGCCGTCCGCCGGCGGCGCGGGATCACCGTCCTGACGCCTCACCCGGGCGAGATGGCCCGCCTGATCGGCGGACGCGTGGAACAGGTCCAGAAGGACCGCGTGCGAGCCGCGCGGGACGCGGCGGCCCGGTACGGCGCCGTCGTTGTCCTCAAGGGCGCGGGGTCCGTCACGGCCCTTCCGGACGGACGGTATTGGATCAACCGGACGGGAAACGCGGGAATGGCGACCGGGGGCACGGGCGACGTTCTCACGGGACTGATCGCCGCCCTCCTGGCGGGGGGCCTCCCTGCTCCGTCCGCCGCTCCTTTGGCGGTCTTCGTCCACGGGTTGGCGGGGGATCTCGCGGCCGAGGCCTGCGGAACGACCGGACTGATCGCGAGCGACCTTGCCCGGAAGATTCCGCGCGCCTTCGAGAGGATTCGCGCTTGCCGATGAGCGAAGCCGTCTATCAGGATGCTGAAAAAGTCCATCCAGGACTTTTCGGCCACGCTCGGCCAAAGCACAGCTTCGGCCTCGCTTTCATTTTTCAAACACTTACGTGTTCGAAAAATGGCGGCACGTCCCTGTGCCGCATAGCAGGCTGCTGAAAAATGAGTTTTTCAGCAGCCTGCTATATCGCCAGCCGATCGGAGGAAGAGACGATCTCGTGCGGCCGCCGGCTGGCCGGCCGTCTCCGGGGCGGCGAGCTTGTCTCGCTCACGGGCGATCTCGGAACGGGAAAGACGGTCTTCGTGCGGGGACTGGCCGCGGGACTGGGAATCGACCCGCGCGAGGTGACGAGCCCAAGCTTCTCTCTCGTCCAGAGGTACGCGGGCCGGTTGACGCTAATCCACGTGGACCTCTACCGCCTCGGGTCGGCCGACGAGCTGAGGGAGGAATCGATCGACGATTTGCGCCGGCCGGATACGATCGTCGCCGTCGAATGGGCGGAGCGGCTCGGGTCTTCGGCGACGGCGGACGCGATCCGCGTCCTCATCCGCGACGAAGGCGAAGACCGCCGGGCGATCGAGATCGAATGGCCGGACGCGCCGATTTCAGCGGCAATCGGGAGCCTTTGTTGACAAAACGGACAACGTCCAGAAAAGTCTCGAAAACAAGAAGCGCGCCGTGGACCCGGCGCGTCCGGGGCGACTTCCTAGCGATCGGCATCATCGCGAAGAAGAAACACCCGCAGGCCGCGTCCGTCGCGGCAGAGATTACGGCTTGGCTGGAGGCGCGGCGGCGGCGGGTTCTCCTCGACGCCGACATCGCGGCCGCGCTGGGACGAGCGGGTCTTCCGCGCGAGC
>MHEK01000079.1:21253-29735 GCA_001803795.1 Nitrospirae bacterium RBG_16_64_22 | reverse complement strand
GTCGGACATGGTCATCGTCCTGGGCGGAGATGGCACTCTTCTCTCGGTCGCCCGTCTGGTCAACCCGTACGGGACGCCGATCATGGGCGTCAACCTCGGGTCGCTCGGTTTCCTCACCGAGACGCCGGCGGACGACCTCTTCCCGACGCTGGAAGAGGTCTTCGCCGGGAAATGCCCCATCGAGGAGCGCATCCTCCTCTCGGTCCGTCTCGCGCGGAACCGGAAAGTCATCGCCGTCCACGACGTCTTGAACGACGTCGTCATCAACAAGGCCGCCCTTGCGCGGATCATCGAGATGGAGACCGTCGTCAACGGAAAGACGGTCACGACGTTCAAGGGAGACGGTTTGATCGTTTCGACGCCGACGGGTTCGACGGCCTACTCTCTGGCCGCCGGCGGGCCGATCGTCTATCCGACGATCGAGGCGTTCATCCTGACGCCGATCTGTCCGCACACCCTGACGAACCGGCCGCTCGTGATCCCCGATCGTGCCCGCGTGGAGATCGGGATCCGGGCGGGGGACGACGACGTCTACTTGACCCTGGACGGCCAGATCGGCCTCCGGCTCAAGTCCGGCGACCGGATCGTCCTCGAACGCTCCAAGCATCGGACGTGTCTGCTGTCGTCCCCCCGGCGGAACTACTTCGACATCCTCCGGAGCAAGCTCCATTGGGGCGACGTTCCGAGCGGCCCCGCACGGCGGGGCGGGCGGATCGAGGTGAACCAGTGACGGCGACAGGCGATCCCCGCTCCGACGCCCAGGCGCTTCTTGCGAACCTGCGGGCCTGGGGGGTGGAGGAGGTCCTCGTCCCGATGCGGATCTCTTCCGGGCGGGCGCCCGCGAAGAGCGGATCGGGGAAGGCCGCGCGGCTGGCCGCTCTCCGCGGTGAGATGGGAGACTGCCGTCGGTGCGGACTCTGGACGGAACGAACGCACGTTGTTTTCGGCGTCGGAGACCCGGAGGCGGAGGTGATGTTCGTGGGCGAAGCGCCCGGCTCCGAAGAAGACCGCCAGGGGGAGCCGTTCGTCGGCAAGGCGGGCCAGCTCCTCACGAAGATCATCGAGGCGATGGGGATGAGCCGATCCGACGTCTACATCGCCAACATCATCAAGTGCCGCCCCCCCGGAAACCGGAACCCGCTCCCGTCGGAGATCGGCGCGTGCTCCGGGTTCCTGCGGGCCCAAGTGGAGATCATCTCTCCCCGCGCGATCGTGGCTCTCGGGACGTTCTCGGCCCAGACCCTCCTCGGCACGGACGAGAAGATCTCGCGGCTCCGAGGGCGGTTCCACGCGTATGAGGGGATTCCGCTCATGCCGACGTACCATCCGGCTTACCTTCTCAGGAATCCGAACGAAAAGAAGCAGGTCTGGGAGGACGTGCAAAAGGTCATGGCCCTCCTCAGCGGCCGCGAGCCCGCATCATGAGGACCTACTTTCCGCCCGAGGTCTGCCGCCACCTCACGTTTACTCAGGGGACCGAGGACGAGGTGGCGATGTTGTTCGGAAACGCGCTCCCCGTCCTGCCCGAGGAAGAGGCCCTCCGCGGCGGGGCCGAGTCGCTTCACGTCCGGCTTCCGCTGGACCTGCTGAGCCGCGCCTCGGCGTTCTTGGATCACGCCTACCGGCTCATCGAGGGGTATGACGAAGGCGCGCCCCTGGCCTACGTGGAATCGGGCGCCTCGGCGGAGAACGATTTCATCGCGACGCTCAGCGACGTTCTGGCCCGGACGATGCCCCAGGAGCGGCGGAACGGGCTGGTCAACCTCTTCTGGCTGGCGTTCGCCAAGTACCTCGCCGTGCTGGTCAACGAGTTCTTCACGGGACGGGGACGAAAAGTCTTTCTCCGCTATCGGGTGGAAATCATCCTGGCCGGCGCCCTGCAGACCGCCCAGTCACGGGCGCTGAGGGCCCTCACCGAAGCCGAGCCGGACAAGGTCCGCATCCAGTTCGGCCCCGCCTTCAGGTGGCAGTTGATCGAGTCGATTGTCTCGGATCAGTTTCCGATCACGGAAACGGCCATCCACAAGATCAACCTCACCGTTGTTCTTGCCGGCCACAATCCCCGCTATCCCTTCTCGCACCGGGTCTTTGCCGAGGTCTTCCACGTCCTGAAGACACGCCTGCTCCGCGCCGTCGAATCGCGCGAGGGCGGCGTTCTCGGGGCACTGCGGACCTTCCTTCCGCTCATTCCGCTGGAGCATCTCTCCGAGAAGAAAGCGCAGCTCAAGGCTCTCTTCTGCCGGCCCTTCGTCGACTATCTGCTGACGGACATCGACGCCGTGGCGGTCGCCCTGCGTTCCAAGCCGGCCCTGGTCGAGGCGGCCGAGCGCCTGAATGGGTGGACCGTCCTCCTGGACCGGTACAAGGCCCTCCTGGACGGTGTCCGCCGGACGGAAATCCTCGAAGTTCTCCAGCACAGGGTCCACCTCCTCACGACGGAGGCGACGGCGTCCGAGGAAGACATCCTTTTCAGCCAGGGCCGGCTGTTCCGATTTGGGGAGACCGAGCAGGCGGTGAACAACGCCCGCGCGGCGACGATCCTCTTCGCCGACGTCCGCGGATTCACGCGCCTCTCCGAGAAGGGCTTCTCCGAGAAAGAGCTGACCGAGTCGCTCTACCGGATCTTCGACCCGATCGCCGAGATCGTCGCGCGCTTCGGGGGACGCATCGACAAGTTCATCGGCGACGGCGTTATGATCACGTTCGGGGTCCCGATCCCTCGGCGGGAGGACCCGCTCATGGGTCTGCGAACGGCCGTGATGATGCAGCGCCACCTCGACGGCCTCCGCCGCCAGGGGAAGACCGACCTCAAGATGGGGATCGCCCTCCATACGGGCCGGGTCTTCGTCGCCGAGTTCATGGGGTGTCAGGGACAGGTCCACCGGACGGTCATCGGGCGGAACGTGAACCTCGCCGGGCGGCTCTCGTCTCCCAAACAACCGGCCGCGGCCGCGGGGGAGTCGGACGAGTTCCGGACGATGATCCATTCGCTCGCCGAGAGCCTGGGGGGGCCCAGGGAGGCCGAGGGATTCAACCAGTACGTTTCTCAGCGATACTTGACGCGGCGGATGGTCTCGGGCGTCTCGGTGGACAGCCGGGGACAGCTGTTCAACATCGGCATCGTCGTGAGCCAGGACACGGTCGACGAGATCCGCCGGCTCGTCGCGAGCGACACCGGGGGGGAGGAGGCGCGGCACCTTTCGTTCGCCGACGAGGCCCTCGGACAGCGGATCGTCCTCGAGTTCGTCGGGGACGTGGTTCTCGAAGGCGTGGAGAAGTCCGTTTCGGTGTACAGCGTTCTCTTTTAGGGGGATAAGGATGGAGCGTCTTTGGGCGCCGTGGCGGATGGCCTACGTGGGTGTCCCTCGCGGCGAGGAATGCGTTTTTTGCGAATCCCCGCGGCGCGGGGACGATCGGGCCGCCCGCATCCTGCACCGTTCCGCCCAGTCGTACGTCATCATGAACATCTATCCTTACACGAACGGCCACCTCATGGTCGTCCCGTTCCCCCACGAGGAATCGTTCGAGACGCTCGCGCCTGAGGTCCTCGCCGATCTCTGGGTGACCGTCCGGCTCTCGGTCGCCGCCCTGCGCGCCGTCTATAAGCCGGACGGCTTCAACATCGGGATGAACCTCGGCCGGGACGCCGGCGCTGGCATCGGCCAGCATCTCCACATCCATATCGTTCCCCGCTGGAGGGGCGACACCGACCTGATGCCGATCCTGGGCGAGACCAAGGTCATCCCCGACCACATCGACTCCACGTATGAGAAGCTCCTCCCAAAGTTCCCCGGATAGCGGCTCCGCCGGCCTTACGCCGGCCATGCGGCAGTACCAGGAAATCAAAAGGGCGCATCCGGACGCGATCCTCTTCTTCCGGATGGGCGACTTTTACGAAATGTTCTACGAGGACGCCGTGACGGCGTCGGGCGTCCTCGAGATCGCCCTGACGTCCCGGAACAAGGGACGCCCCGACGCCGTTCCCTTGTGCGGCGTCCCCGTCGTCGCGGCCGAAACCTACCTCGCCAAACTGGTCAACCGGGGTTACCGTGTGGCGGTCTGCGACCAGGTGGAGGACCCGCGCCAGGCGAAGGGAATCGTGCGCCGCGAGGTCGTGCGCGTCGTCACGCCGGGAACCGCTCTCGATCCCGCCATCCTCGACGCGGCGGAGTCGAGGAACCTGGCGTCCTTCCTCGACCGGGGCGGCCGCGCGGGCCTGGCCGTTCTCGATCTATCGACGGGCCGTCTTCTCGCGGCGGAGCAGTCAAGCGTTCGGGGGGGGATCCTGTTCCTCGATCGGCACAGGCCGGCGGAAATCCTGGTCCCGGACAGGGGCGAGCCGGATGCGTCCCTCGCCGCGGCGGCGACCGAATGGGGGGCGACGATCACCCGCTGGCCGGCCGCCCGGTTCGATTCGGCGACGGGAGAATCCCGCCTGATGGACCAGTTCGGCGTGGCGACGCTCGAGCCGTTCGGCTTAGCCGGACACGATCTCGCCGTCGGGGCGGCTTCGGCGGCGGTCTCTTACGCCCGCGAGACCCAGATGCGGGAGCTGAGCCACGTCCGCGAAATCCGGTTCGTTAGGGATTCCGTGCCCGTCCTCGACGCCGGCTCGATCCGGACCCTCGAGATCTCGCGGTCCCTGTTCGACGGCTCTCCCCGCGGCTCTCTCCTTTCGGTCGTCGACGAGACGCGGACGGCGATGGGCGGCCGCCTCATTCGCGAATGGCTCCATGCCCCCCTGACCGACGTCTCCGCGATCCGCGAGCGTCAGGCCGGCGTTCGGGCCTTCATGGAAACGGGAACGCCGAGGCATGCGGTCCGAGGCGTTCTTCCCGAGATCCTCGATCTCGAACGCCTCCTGGCCCGCGTGACGATGGGAACGGCCGGCGCACGGGACCTGGCGTCTCTCCGGGCATCGCTTGCAGCTCTTCCCAAGCTGAAAGCCGTTCTGGAGGCGGAGCCCGGACCGCTCGACCTTTTCCGCCGGGACATCGACGCCATACCCGAACTTGCGGATCTGCTGTCCAGCGCCCTGGTTGACGACCCGCCCGCGACGGTCCGGGAGGGAGGGATGATCCGGCCTGGCTGGGACGCGGCGCTCGACGGTCTTCGGGAGATCGGGCGGGCGGGGCGGGGAATGATCGCCGAGATCGAGCGGCGGGAGCGTGAGCGGACGGGAATCCCTTCCCTCAAGGTCCGGTACAACCGGGTGTTCGGCTACTACATCGAGGTCACCAAGGCGCACCAGGAGCGCGTTCCGGCCGACTACATGCGGAAGCAGACGCTCGTCGGCGCGGAACGGTTCACTACCCCGGAGTTGAAGGAGTTCGAGGAGCAGGTCGTGGGGGCCGACGAGAAGATCGCGCTCCGCGAATACGAGCTGTTCCAGGGTCTTTGCGCCGCCGTCACGCAAGAGGCCGGCCGGATCCAGCGGACGGCCGGCGCCGTGGCAGTCCTCGACTGCCTCTCGGGCCTGGCAGAGGCCGGCGTTCGGCGGAACTACATCCTTCCGACGGTCGAGGACTCGCGAGAGATCGAAATCACGGACGGACGCCACCCGGTCGTCGAGGCCCTCGGGTCCGACCGGTTCGTCCCGAACGACACGCGCCTCGCGCCGGAAGCGCCGATCCACGTCATCACGGGGCCGAACATGGCGGGGAAGTCGACCTACATGCGGCAGGTCGCCCTGATCGTCGTCCTGGCCCAGGCGGGCGCGCCCGTCCCGGCCGCCGCGGCGCGGATCGGCATTGTCGACCGCATCTTTACCCGGATCGGGGCGATGGACTACATCTCGCGGGGCCAGAGCACGTTCATGGTCGAGATGGCCGAGACGGCGCAGATCCTCCGCCAGGCCACGGATCGGAGCCTGGTCATTCTCGACGAGATCGGCCGCGGCACGTCGACGTTCGACGGCGTGGGGATCGCGTGGGCCGTGGCCGAGGACCTGGCGGCGCGCGTCCGAGCCCGCACGCTCTTCGCCACGCACTATCACGAACTCACGGAATTGCCGCTCGTCTCCCCCGGCGTCGCGAACCACCGCGTCTCAGTCCGCGAATGGGGGGACCAGATCGTTTTCCTCCACAAGATCGAGGAAGGGGGGGCCGACAAGAGTTACGGGATCCACGTCGGGCGTCTCGCGGGCCTGCCCGGACCCGTCATCGCCCGGGCGCGGGAGATCCTGGCCAATCTCGAGGCCGCCGCCATCACGTCGAACGGAGAGCCGCGCCTCGCGCGGCACGCCGCAGGAGGGGGACCGCCGCCGATCGCGCCGCAACTCGATCTGTTCGCTCAAGCGGAGGATCGCATCGCCCGGGAACTCGACGGCCTGGACCTCTCGCGTCTCACGCCGATCGAGGCGCTGAACCTCCTGCACAAGTGGAAAGGAGAAGAGTAGTCCGAATTCGTCACGACGGCCGCGACGCGCCCGCATGCCCCGCGCCTTCGTGGGATCCGCCGGTCTAGCAGGGTGCTGAAACCCCCCTTTCGCCCCCTCTCCCCGATGCCCGTTAAGGTCGTGGATGCGTCGGCCATCGCATCGGTCCTGTTCGGGGAACCGGAAGCGGACCGGGTTGTCGAGCAAATCGATGGATTCAGCCTGGCCGCTCCCATGCTTATTCCCTTCGAACTCGCGAGCGTATGTCTGAGGAAGATCCGCCTTTATCCCGCAAGGCGTAAGACCATCCTGTCCGCCTTCGCGCTCTTTGGCGAGATGGCGATCGAGCAGGTGGACGTGCTCCCGGATGAAGTGGTCGTCCTGGCCGGACGAATGAAACTGACCGCCTACGACGCGGCGTACGTCTGGCTTGCCCGCGTGCTGGGCGCGGATCTCGTGTCGCTTGACGAAAAAGTCCTGCGCGCCCCCCCACGTCTTGATCCGGGCGATCGTCGTTCGTGGCGGCTTTTTGCCGTTCGTGACCGATCTGTCACGGGGTCTGGTATTGCGGCAGTAGCCGGGTGTCCTACCGCTCTTCGTTCCACGCTCTGGCGGCGTACTTCTCGGCGGCGAGCCTTTCGGCCAGGAATGCTTCCTCCTCCGTCGCTTCGCCCGTCTCGAATTCGATCCCCATCTCTTCTTCCAATCCGCCCGCGACCGCTTCCACAACCTCCTCCCAGCCCCGGGGCACGACGGCGGGAAAGATCGACCCGTGCTGGAGGAAACCGGTTTCCGGCCGCCATTGGGCGCTTCCAACCGCCTTCTCGGAGCCGCAGGCGATCTCGTACAAGGAGAACGCCTCTCGGCAGGAGACCGGGCGCTCGGAGGAGCGGCCGGATCGCCGGACGGCCTCGACATCGAGGCCGAGCCTGCGGAGAGCCCGAACGAGACCGCCGGCCAAGGCCCTGTAGCTCTCGGCGACCGAAAGCGCCGCCAAGGCGTGCCAGCGCGGGACCGTCACGGCGAAGCTCAGGTCGTCTCCGTGCAGAAGGGCGCGCCCGCCTGAAGGCCGGCGGACCAGCGGAAAACCGGAGAATTCGGGCTCGGAGGACACACCGCGCCAGCGTTGGAACCGCCCGATCGAGACGGTCGGCCCGCGCCAGCGATAGAGGCGAAGCGTGGGCGGGGAGACGGAGGCCAGCCGTGTGTGCGCCTCGTCCCGGGCCATCTGAACCGGACCGGACTCGGGAAGACGCGGGGTGATGAGTCTCCAGCGCTCGCGCGGCATGGGCGCTATCCTGGTCGACGCCCCCCCTCGGCGTCAAGGGCGACGGGCGATTTCGTTGTCAGGGCGATTTCGTTTGACGGGGCATCGGGCGCCCGCTAAAATTCTCGATCCATTTCAGGAGGGACCGTGATCCTCAGCATGACCGGCTTCGGCCGGGCGAGCGGGAACACTCCGTTCGGCCGCGTTTCCGTCGAAATCAAGTCCGTCAACCATCGGTTCCTGGACATCCTGGCCCGTCTTCCGGCCGGCTGGTCGTCGATCGAGACCTTCCTGCGGGAAGAGATCGGCCGAACCGTCCGCCGCGGCCGGATCGAAGTCTCGATCACCCGGTCCGAGGGGACGCGCGCCCGGCCGCTGGCCACGCTCGACGAAACCGCCGCGAAGCGCCATCTCGTCGAACTCCGCAAGACAGCCCGCGCTCTTCGCCTCCCGGGGACGGTCACGTTGTCGGACCTTCTCCGCTGTCCGGACCTCTTCGTCGTCTCCGCGGAAGAGTTCTCCCCGGACGCCGTGTGGAGCGAGGTCAAGCCGATCGTCGCGAAGGCCCTGTCGGTCCACGCGAAGACGCGGAAACGGGAAGGGGAGAGCCTGGCGGCCGACGTCCATGCCCGTCTTCAGGCGCTGAGCGGTCTGGTCGAGCGCGTCCGGGAGCGGGCGCCCCTCGTCCCGAAGGGGATCCGGGCACGGATCGAGAAGCGGGTGGCCGATCTCGCGCTTCAGGCCGTCGATCCGGCGCGGCTGGCCCAGGAAGCGGCGATCCTCGCCGAGCGGTCCGACATCACCGAGGAGGTGACCCGTCTCGCGAGCCACCTCAAGCA
>MHEK01000079.1:13680-21239 GCA_001803795.1 Nitrospirae bacterium RBG_16_64_22 | reverse complement strand
GCCGGTCCGAGGGCGTCGGGAAAGCGTTCGACTTCCTCCTCCAGGAGATGAACCGCGAAGTCAACACGATCGGGTCCAAGGCGGGGGACATCGAGATCACGCGGGCGGTGCTCGAGGCCAAGCAGGAAATCGAGAAAATCCGCGAACAGATCCAGAACATCGAGTGAGGGAATGAGCGAGGAACCCGCAAGCGAGCGGCGAGGCAGGCTGTTCGTCGTCTCCGCCCCGTCCGGGGCGGGCAAGACGACGCTTTGCCAGGCGGTGAGCGGCGGTCTTTCCGGCGTGAAGCACTCCATTTCGTACACGACGCGCCGCCCGCGGGCCGGCGAGGAGAATGGCCGCGACTACCGGTTCATCGGCAGGGATGAATTCGATGCCCGCGTCCGGCGGGGGGCGTTCCTCGAGTGGGCCGAGGTCCACGGAAATCTCTACGGCACGAGCCGGGAGGACGTGGGCGCAGACCTCTCCGCCGGAACGGACGTGATCCTGGACATCGACACGCAGGGCGCCTCGCAGGTCCGGAAGGCCGGCTTGCCCGCCGTCCACATCTTCGTCCTCGCGCCGTCGCTTGGAGTGCTGGAGGCGCGGCTTCGCAATCGGGACTCCGAATCCGAGGATGAGATCAAGCGCCGCCTTGCGCGTGCCATCGACGAAATCCGGGACCTTCCCAATTACGAATATGTTATTATCAACACGGAGTTTGACGGCGCCCTCGATGCCCTGAAATCGATCATCCGGGCGGAACGCTGCCGTCTCCTGCCGGGAGACGCCGAGCGGCGGATCAGAAACCTGTTCAAGTAGGAGGCAATCAGGTGGATCTCATTTCTCTTCCGATCATAAGCGACAATCCCGAGATCGACACGCGGTTTCGGATGGTCATCCTGGCCTCGCACAGGGTGCGCGACCTGGCGGACGGCCAGACGCCCCTCGTGCCGCCCCGAAGCCGCAAGCTTTCGACGATCGCCCTCGACGAGGCGGCCCAGGGAAAGCTGATCTGCCTCGTCGGCGAGAAGGCGAGACACGCGATCGACGAGTCCCGCAAACGGCGGGCCTTGGCGGCCGCGGCGGAAGGCGAATCGGACCTCGCGGAACTCGAGAAGGACCTCAAGATCTACATCCACGACCGGCAGGCCGCGGGCATGATCGAGATCAGCGGACCGCAGCAAGGCGAAGGGGCCGCGGCGCAAACCGCCCCGGAGAGCGGCGCCGAATCCGATGAGGCATAGCTTCCATCGGGCGGACGATCGTCCGCCCATCGTTCTTCTGGGCGTGACGGGGAGCATCGCCGCCTACAAGGCGGCCGAGATCGCCCGCGCCCTCATCCGGGGAGGCGTCCGGGTCCGCGTGGTCATGACGCCGGCCGCCGAGAGGTTCGTCACGCCTCTCACCTTCGAGGCGCTGACCGGCTCCCCGGCGATTACCGAGCGGTCGGCCTCGGGCCCTGAAATTTCGCACATCGCCGCCGCCCGCGAGGCGGCGGCGCTTCTGATCGCTCCCGCCACGGCTCACACGATCGCCAAAATTGCCCTCGGCCTCGCCGACAACCTTCTGAGCGAGATCGCCCTTGCGACGACGGCGCCGGTCTTCGTCGCGCCGGCGATGAACGTCGAGATGTACGGACACCCCGCCACGCAAGCGAACGTCGCAACGCTCCGGGCCAGGGGCGTGACCGTCTTCGATCCGGTTGCCGGAGAGCTCGCCTGCGGGGAGTCGGGCGTCGGGCGCCTGGCCGATCCGGAGCGGATCGCTCAAGGCGTCCTGCGAACGGTCCTCAAGGCCGGGGATCTGGAAGGGGAATCGTTCCTCGTCACGGCCGGGCCGACACGGGAACCGATCGACCCGGTCCGGTTCATCAGCAACCGCTCGTCAGGCCGGATGGGATACGCGGTCGCCGCCGCGGCGCTGGCCCGGGGCGCCCGGGTCCGCCTCGTCACGGGGCCGGTGAGTCTCCCCGCGCCTCCGGGGGCCGAGGTCACGCGGGTCGAAACGGGATCGGAGATGGCGGAGGCTGTTGACCGCGCGATCCCAGCGTCGACCGTGCTCGTCATGGCGGCGGCCGTCTCCGACTGGCGCCCCGAATCGCCCGCCGGCCGGAAGATCAAGAAAGGGCCCGGCGCCCCGCGGATCGACCTCGTTCAGAATCCGGACATCCTCGAGAAGGCCTGCCGCAACAAGGGGGGGAGGATCGTTGTGGGGTTCGCGGCCGAGACCGACGATCTCCTGGCGCATGCGCGGGAAAAGCTCGCGCGCAAGGGAGTCGATCTCCTGGTCGCCAACGATGTCTCCTCGCCCGATTCCGGATTCGACGTGGAGACAAACCGGGCGGTCTTCTTCATGGCCGACGGGGCTGAGGAATCGCTCCCTCTCATGACCAAGGACCGTCTCGCCGATCTCATCCTCGACCATGTCCGCGCGATCCGCCTTGAGGGGGAAACGAGGTCCGTGGGCGCCCGCGATCGTTTTGAAAATCAATAAGATAGGAGGCCATTCCGCTTGACTTTCTGTAACTCCCTGGTAACATAAAATCTATCGATAGCATCGGGTCTTCCCAGGTCTCCCTCCAGATGGAAGGCCGTGGGCCACAAAACGGGCCAAGGAAGGTGTTCGGCCCACGAGAGGCAACCCGAGGAAGGTATGGCGATCGACCCACAGAAGGCCAGGGCGTCCACGGCTGAGATTCAGAAACTCTCGGAACGCATGGGACGCGATCCCGCTTCCAGGCTGTTCGTTCCCCTCTCGGAAGAGTATCGAAAGCTGGGACAACTCGACCGCGCGATCGAGACGCTCCGGAGCGGGTTGAAGATCATCCCGAACTACACGACGGCGCGCGTCGCGCTGGGCCGTCTTCTCCTCGAAAAAGGATCCCCGGCCGAGGCCAGAGAGGAGTTCGAGGCCGTCCTCCGGGAAGCTCCCGAGAACCTCCTGGCCAGCAAGAAACTGGCGGAAGCCTACCTGGCTCTCGGCATGAACGCGGAGGCCCTCGGAGTCTATCAGCGCCTGGCCGCGCTGGACCCGTTCGACACGGAGTCTCAGGCGGCCCTCAAGGCCCTGGAACCCGTCGCCGTCTCGAAGGAAGCGCCCCCCGCAGGGCCTCATGCAAGGCCCCTTGTAAGAATAGACGAGTCCACGAGACCCCTTCCCTCCCGTCCCCCAGAGCCGGGGCCTTCCGAGCCTCCCATCGAGAAGCCCATCGAAAATGAGGAAGAGTACCTCGGGAGTCCTGTCGAGGAGATATTCCTCCAGCCTGCCGAAACCGCCCCGGAGGCTGAAACCCGGCAGATCGAGCCGCCCCCGGCGGGAGCGGCGATACCCGAAGCGCCCCCCCCATCGGGCTTGTTTTGGGAAGAAGAGCAGGCCCTGATCCTCGAAGAACCGGAAATCGAGCAACCCGCTGCGGCTCCCCAGCCCGCGGCCGCCGATGCGCTCGTCGAGTCTAAGGCCCCGGCGGAAGAAGAGGTTTTCGAAATCTCCATTGAAGCGATCGAAGAGGACAAACCGCCTCCGGTGATTCCAACCGCACCCGCCCCGGAGGCCGTCGTTCCGTCCGAGCCTCCGGATCCGGACCTTGCCGCCGAACGGGCCGTTCTCGAAGGCCGGTACGACGACGCACGCGAGATTCTCGAACGATGCCTCGCCCGGGATCCTCGGAACGACCGCGTTCGGGGGAGACTGGAAGACCTGCGCTTTCTGATGGATCTGGAGTCGCGGGCGCCGGTACGGGCACCAGAGCCTCGGGTGCCGGCGGAAGCGCCCGCCGCTCCCCCCGCTCTGGGCGCGATCGAAGAAATCGTGTCCGCCGCCGGAATCGTCGAATCGGAGCCGGAAGCGCCCGCGCCTCTGGCTCCTCCGGCGAGGCCGCCGACCGCCGCGGGAGAAGAGGCCCGTCGGGCCGAGACGATTGCGGCGCTTCAATCCTGGCTGGACGTGGTCAGGCGGGCGAAGGAGGCGAAACGATGACTTTCGGCGCGATTCTTCAGGAAGCCGTCTCGCAGGTGGACGGGGCCCTGGGCGCGATCATGCTCGATGGAGACGGGATCGCCGTGGACGAAGTCCGGGCCGATCCGAACCTCGACCTGGCGGTCGTCGCCGCCGAATACTCGACCATCCTGCGCGAGACCAGGCGGACGGGAACCGAGATCGGCATCGGCCTTCCAGAAGAGATCACCGTCCGGTCCTCCCGGGTCGTCCTCATCATCCGCCGGGTGGGGGACGGTTACTTCGTCGTCCTCGCGCTCGCGCCGGAGGCCAACTTCGGGAAGGGGCGGTTCGTCCTGAGGCGGGCCGCGGCGCGCCTGGAGGAGGAGCTGTGAGCCACACGGCGCGTCTGCTCGTCCTGCACGGGCCGAACCTCAACCTCCTCGGGACCCGGGAGCCGGAGATCTACGGAAGCGCGACACTCGCGGAAATCGACGTCCGGATCCGCGAGGAGTGCCAGGCGCTCGGCGCCGAAGTCCGCATCCTGCAATCGAACCACGAAGGCGCCCTCGTCGACGCCATCCAGGGCGCCCGCACGACGGCGGATGCGCTGATCCTCAACGCCGCGGCGTACACGCACACCTCCGTCGCCATTCGGGATGCCGTAGCGGCGCTTCAGGTCCCGGTCGTCGAGGTCCACCTCTCCAACGTGTTCGCCCGCGAGCGGTTCCGGCGCCGATCGCTCCTGTCCGACGTCGTCTCCGGCGTCATCAGCGGCTTCGGCCCCGAGAGTTACGTCCTGGGCGTCCGGGCGGCCCTGTCCCTCCTTTCCCGTCCGCCCGCCGGCCGATAGCATCCGATCCCGCCCCGATTTGCGCGCACGCGCGAGTATCGGGGGAGCGACGAACCCGTTTACAGGAGGGCCGGTTCATGCTATTCTCCCTGGCCTTCACTGCGGACCAATTCTCTTTTCCGCTGGTCACTGACGGAGAGATATCCGTGTTGTCCACAAGCGAAATCCGGAACGGCGCGAAGATCGAGATCGACGGAGAACCGTTCATCATCGTCGACTTTCAGCACGTCAAGCCCGGCAAGGGGGGCGGATTCGTCCGCACGAAGCTCAAGTCGCTCAAGACCGGCAACGTCATCGACCGGACGTACCGCTCGGGCGAAAAACTCGACACGCCGGACCTCGAAGAGAAAACGATGCAGTTCCTTTACCACGGCGAGGGGCAGTATCATTTCATGGACACGGCCACGTACGAACAGCTCTTCCTGACGGCAGACCACCTCGGACAGTCGCGGGACTTCCTCAAGGAGAGCATGGTCGTCAACATCCTCTTCCATAACGGCAGGGCGATCGGTGTGGATCTCCCCATCTTCGTAGAACTGGCGATCGCCGAAACGGACCCCGGCGTCAAGGGGGACACCGCGTCGGGAGGAGCGAAGCCGGCCGTTCTCGAGTCGGGGGCCACGGTCCGCGTTCCGCTCTATCTCAACGTCGGCGACATCATCAAGGTTGACACCCGGACCGGCTCGTACGTGGAGCGGATCCGGGCGGCGGGGTGACGATGAACCTGAAGGAAATCCGCGAGATCATAGACCTGATCAGCCGCACGGACGTCTCGGAGATCGAGATCGAGAAGGCGGGCATGCGCGTCCGGGTCCGCCGCGGGGCGCTTCCGGCCGCGGCGCCCTCCGCCCACGGGACGGAGGCGCTCATGCCGCCGCCCGCGGCAGGCGCGATCCCGGCGGCGCCGTCCGCGGGCGCCGAGGAAACGAAACGGGACGACGGCGTCCTCATCCGCGCGCCGATCGTCGGGACCTTCTACCGCTCGCCCGCGCCTGAGGCCAAACCGTACGTGGAAGTCGGCGACGCGGTCAAGAAGGGGCAGATCATCGGACTCATCGAAGCCATGAAGCTGATGAACGAGATCGAGTCCGAGGCGGACGGCCGGGTCGCGGAGATCCTCGCCGAGAACGCCAAGCCGGTCGAGTACGGCACGCCCCTCTTCCGCATCGAACCGGCAGTTCCGGCCACGCGTGTTTAAGAAGGTCCTGATCGCGAACCGCGGCGAGATCGCCGTCCGGGTCATCCGGGCATGCCGGGAGATGGGAATCCGGACAGTCGCCGTTTTTTCCAAGGCCGACGCCGATTCCCTCCACGTCCGTTACGCCGACGAGGCCTTCTGCATCGGGCCCGCCGACAGCGCCTCCTCGTACCGCAACATCGCCAACATTCTCTCGGCCGCCGAGATCACGGACGCCGAGGCGATCCATCCCGGCTACGGCTTCCTGGCCGAGGACGCCAACTTCGCCGAAGTCTGCGCGTCGGTCGGAATCCGGTTCATCGGACCGACGCCGGAGAACATCCGCGTGATGGGCGACAAGGCGAAGGCCCGCGAGGCCGCCCACCGCGCCGGCGTGCCGGTGCTTCCGGGCAGTCCCGGACCACTTCGGGACGAGAAGGAGGCGCTCAAGCTGGCCCAGAAGATCGGCTTCCCGGTCATCCTCAAGGCGGCGGCGGGCGGGGGCGGACGCGGGATGCGCGTCATTCACACGGAGGCCTCCCTCGGAAACGCGTTCCACCAGGCCCAGTCGGAGGCTCTGGCCTCGTTCGGCAGCGGCGAAATCTACATCGAGAAGTACGTCGTCGATCCGAGGCACATCGAGATCCAGGTGCTGGCCGACGAGCGGGGAGCGGTCGTCCACCTGGGCGAGCGCGAATGCTCGATCCAGCGGCGCCACCAGAAGATCCTCGAGGAGGCGCCCTCCGCCGTCCTGACGGAGAAGATCCGGAAGCGGATGGGGGAGGCCGCGATCGACCTCGTCAAATCGGCCCGGTACCGGAACGCCGGGACGGTGGAATTCCTGGTGGACAAGGACCTCAAGTTCCACTTCATCGAAATGAACACGCGGGTGCAGGTCGAGCACCCCGTCACCGAAGCGATCACGGGAATCGACGTCGTCAAGGAGCAGATCCGCCTGTCGGCCGGCGATTCGCTCGACATGAAGCAGCGAGACGTCCAGTTCGTCGGCCATGCCATCGAGTGCCGCATCAACGCGGAAGATCCCGACACGTTCGTCCCCTCGCCGGGCCGCGTCGTCCGATTCGACCTGCCGGGGGGGCCGGGGGTCCGGGTCGACACGGCCGTCTACGCGGGGTACACGATCCCCCCGCACTACGATTCGCTGGTCGCCAAGGTGATCGTCCACGGCAAGACGCGGGACGAGGCGATCGCCCGTATGTCGCGCGCGCTCGACGAGAGTCGGATCGAGGGGATCAAGACGAACATCCCTCTCCAGAGAAAGATCATGGCCGACCCCGACTTCCGGCGGGGAAAGTACACGACCCACTTCCTCGAACGCTACGCGCCCGAGCCTTGAGCCGCCATTGCCTCGATCTGGTCGTCATCCTGGACGGAGCGCCGATCCGGAATCGGCCGGCGGCCGGCTGGATGGCTGATCTTGCTCGGGCCGGCGTCTCCGCCGTCCAGTTTCGCGCGCCAGGGATCCCGCGGGGGGACAAATGGAACCGGTCGCTGCCGATGCGCGAGGCCGCCGGCCGGGCAGGCATCCTGTTCTTCGTGAACGACGACGCGGACCTGGCTTTTTCGCTTTCGGCCGACGGGGTCCACGTCGGC
>MHEK01000079.1:0-13656 GCA_001803795.1 Nitrospirae bacterium RBG_16_64_22 | reverse complement strand
GTCCGGAAGGTCGTGGGCCCGGCGCTGACGATCGGAGTTTCCGCCCGGACGCCCGACGAAGCCGTCCGGGCCGAGCGGGAAGGAGCGGACTATCTCGGCGTGGGGGCCGTCTTCCCGACACCCTCCAAGCCGGAAGCGGTGACCATCGGTCCGGAAGGGCTGGCCGCGGTCCGCTCGGCGGTCCGGATTCCCATCCTGGCCATCGGGGGGATCACGCCGGAGACGGCGCTTCAGGCCCTTGACGCGGGCGCCGACGGCGTGGCCGTCATCTCGGCCGTCGTGAGCGCGGACGATCCCGCGGCGGTCTCGGCTTCCTTGATTCGCGTTCTTCGGAGCGCGCGTTCGAAGGCCCGCACGGGCCGATTGACCTGAGGAGGTTCCCATGTATCGATCGCTTTCCCGGGCCGTCGCTTCGATCGCTTTTCTCCTCCCGGCGCTCTGGCTGTCCGGGTGCGGCGGGAAAGACGAGACCGTCATCACGGTCGGCGTGGCGGGTCCGATGACGGGCGACCAGAGCAAAATGGGGCAGGACTTCCGGAACGGTGTCGATCTGGCCGTGGAGGAATGGAACAGCCGCGGCGGCGTGCTCGGCAAGAAGATCCGGGTCGACGTCAACGACGATCAGCACGATCCCAAGCAGGCCGTCGCCCTGGCGAGCAAGATGGTCAACAAGGGCGTCGCCGGCGTCATCGGACACTTCAACTCGAGCTGTTCCATCCCCGCGTCGGACATCTACGCAAAAGCCGGCATTCCCATGATCACGCCCGCCTCCACCAATCCGAAGCTGACGGAAAAAGGGCACCCGACGGTTTTCCGCGTCTGCGGGCGGGACGACCAGCAGGGGAAGGTGGCCGCCGATTTCGTCGCGAACGTCCTGAAGTCGAAGCGCGTGGCGGTCCTCCACGACAAGACCGAGTACGGCCAGGGGCTCGCCGATGAGTTCCGGAAATCCCTCGGAACGCGCGCCGGGGTCGCGGCCTACGAGGCGGTGATCCAGGGCGACAAGGACTTCAAGGCCGTCCTGACGAAGGTGAAGCGCGCCGATCCCGACCTCCTCTACTTCGGCGGCGTCTACCCGGAGGCCGGCCTACTCGTCCGCCAGGCCCGCGAGCTGGGGATCGCCGCCCCCCTCTTCTCCGGCGACGGCACGATCGACACCAAGTTCATCGAGATCGCCGGCCCCGCGGCCGAGGGAACGTACCTCACCTTTTCGCCCGACCCGGAAAAAGTCCCGACCGCGAAGGCGTTTCTCGACGCGTACCGCAGGAAATTTGGACCCCACGGTCCGTATTCGATCTATGCGTACGACGCGGCCAACATCCTCCTTTCGGCAATCCGGGACGCCGGGACGATCGACGGGCGCGCCGTTTCGAAGAAGATCCACGACGCGTCGTTCCGAGGGGCGCTGGGGGAGATCGCCTTCGATCTGAAGGGGGACGTCAAGACGGCTCCCTACGTCGTATGGATCACCCGCGGCGGGAAGTTCGAGGAGATCGGCTCGAAACCGGCACACTGACAAGGATGGTGGCGGCGTGCTCGTCCAGCAGATCATCAACGGCCTGACGCTCGGGTCCGTCTATGCCCTGATCGCCCTGGGCTACACGATGGTCTACGGGATCATCCAGCTCATCAACTTCGCCCACGGCGAGATCTACATGATCGGCGCGTACGCCGGGATCATCTCCCTGGGGCTTCTGACCCTTCTTGGCGTTCCGCCTTCTCTTCTTCCGGTCTCCATCCTCGTGTCGTTCCTCGCCGCCGGCGTCGTCAGCGCCGCTTACGGCGTGACGGTCGAACGGCTGGCGTATCGCCCCCTGCGGCAGGCGCCCCGTCTCTCGCCCCTCATCAGCGCCGTCGGCGTCTCCATTTTCCTCCAGAACTTCGTCATGCTGTCCCAGGGAGCGGGCGACCTGGTCTTTCCGCTCACATTCCCCTCGGAAGGGATCTCCTTTCTCGACGCCCGGATCACCACTCTTCAGATCTTCATCCTGGCCGTGTCGGTCCTGCTCATGGCGGCGCTGACCCTGTTCATCAACCGGACCCGGATGGGAACGGCCATGCGCGCCACGTCGCAGGACCGCGTGATGGCCGGCCTGGTGGGGATCAACGTGGACCGCGTGATCGCTGTCACGTTCGCGATCGGATCCCTGCTGGCCGCCGTCGCGGGGGTCCTGGTGGGGGTCTATTACGGCCTCGTCAACTTCTCGATCGGATACGTGGCGGGGCTCAAGGCCTTTACAGCGGCTGTTCTGGGGGGGATCGGCAGCGTCCCCGGGGCCATGCTCGGGGGCGTGCTCCTGGGCCTTCTCGAAGCGCTCGGCGCCGCCTACATCTCGAGCGAATACAAGGACGCCTTCGCCTTCCTGGTCCTGATCGCCGTCTTGATCTTCAGGCCCCAGGGTCTCATGGGGAGCGCGGACGCCTCCGGGGAGAAGGTCTGATGGCTCCCGCCGGAAAGACCGTAACGGCATGGCTCTTTGGGGGCGGCTGGATCGCCCTCCTTGCCCTCCCATTCGTCGGCCCGGTCCGCGCCCTCCAAATCGCTCTTGCCGTCGGGATCGGGGGGGTTGCCCTCCATGCGGCCCGTCGGGTGCCTCTCGGTTCGCTCGCGTCCGGAATCCGGCAAACTGCGTTCTCCGGATGGTCCGTTGCCGCGCGTCACGCCGCCCTCTTTCTGGGGGCGGGACTTCTGGTTCTGTTGACCCTCCCGCTCCACGCCAACAACTACGTAATCGACGTGGCGACGACGACGCTCATCTACGTCATCCTCGCCCTCGGTCTCAACCTGGTCGTGGGACAGACCGGCCTCCTGCACCTGGGGTACGTGGCGTTCTACGGAATCGGCGCCTACACGTACGCCCTCCTCTCCGCCGGCGCTCATGCGTCGTTCTGGGTTGGGCTTCCGGCCGCGATGGCCGCGGCGGCCCTCTTCGGCCTGGTCCTCGGGTTCCCCGTTCTCAGGCTCCGCGGAGACTACCTCGCGATCGTCACGCTCGGCTTCGGAGAAGTCACCCGCCTCGTCCTTCGCAACTGGGACGAGGTGACGAACGGGCCGAACGGCATCCTCGGGATTGCGCGGCCCTCCCTCGGCGGATGGGTCCTGGACACGCCGGCCTCCTTCTACTACTGCGTCCTCGTTCTCGCACTGGCCGCGCTCTTCGCCATGCGCCGCGTCTTCCAGTCCCGGATCGGACGAGCCTGGGTCGCGATCCGGGAAGACGAGCTTGCCGCCCGCACGGTCGGAATCGACGTGGCCCGGTACAAGCTGTTGGCGTTCGCTCTCGGGGCGGCGGTCGCGGGCCTGGGCGGGTCGGTCTTTGCCGCGAAAATGACGTTCGTTTCGCCCGAGAGCTTCACGTTCTTCGAGTCGGTCATCATCTTGTGCATGGTCGTCCTCGGGGGGATGGGGTCCCTGCCGGGCGTCGTCCTCGGCGCCGCCGTGATCACGATCCTCCCCGAGCTCCTTCGCGGTTTCTCCGACTACCGGATGCTGATCTTCGGGGCCGCCATGGTCCTCATGATGGTCTTCCGGCCGCAGGGGCTGATCGGAAGCCGGAGCCTGGCCTACGAGTATCGCCGCCCAGCCGGGCGCGGCGTCCCGCCCCGGAGTCGATAGGGCTATGTGGCTCCTCGAAGCCAGGGCCGTGACGCGACTTTTCGGCGGACTCCGCGCCGTCGACGGCGTCGATCTTTCCATCCAGTCCGGGAAGATCACGAGCGTGATCGGCCCGAACGGAGCGGGGAAAACGACACTGTTCAACTGTCTCACGGGGATCCTGCCCGTGACGGCGGGGACGATCTGGTTCGAGGGAAGGGACGTGACCCGCCTCCCGGCGCACAGGCGGACGTCCCTCGGCGCCGCGCGGACGTTCCAGAACATCCGGCTGTTCGGCGGAATGACCGTCCTGGAGAACGTCCTCGTCGGGTCCCACGCCCGAAACCGCCAGGGGCTGGCGTCGGCCCTCTTCCGCGGGCGGGCCTTCCGGGAAGAGGAGGAATCGGCCCTGGCCCGGGCGTCCGAGATCCTGCATTTCCTCGATCTGGCGGAGGAAGCTGACCGCCTGGCCGCCGAGCTTCCTTACGGGCTCCAGCGGCGGCTCGAGATCGCCCGCGCCCTCGCGACCGAGCCCAAACTCCTTCTCCTGGACGAGCCGGCCGCCGGCATGAACCCCCACGAGACGAACGAATTGATGGACCTCGTCCGCCGAATCCGGGACGAGGGAATCACGGTCCTCTTGATCGAACACGACATGAAGCTCGTCATGGGCATCTCGGACCGCGTGGTCGTCCTCGACCACGGCGTCAAGATCTCCGAGGGAACGCCCGAAGACGTCCAGCGGGATCCGCGGGTCATCGAGGCCTACCTGGGAACGGAGCTTTCGTTTGCTTGACCTGGCCGGCGTCGTCACGACATACGGTTCGATCGAGGCGCTCAAGGGGATCACCCTGTCCGTCCCGGAAGGCGGGATCGTCTCCCTCATCGGCGCTAACGGGGCGGGAAAGTCGACAACCCTCATGACGGTCTCAGGCGTCCAGACGCCGGTCGGCGGCGAGATCCGCTTCCGAGGGGAGCGGATCTCGGGCCTGAAACCGCACGAGATCGCGGCTCGCGGAATCGCGCACGTTCCGGAGGGACGCAGGATTTTCCCCAAGTTGAGCGTGCGCGAGAACCTGGAGATGGGCGCTTTTCTGCGATCGGCATCCTCCGACGACTGGGAGCGGGTGTTTGCCCTCTTCCCCGTGCTGAAGGAGCGGCTGGGCCAGCCGGGAGGAACGCTCTCGGGGGGCGAACAGCAGATGCTCGCCATCGGAAGGGCCCTGATGGCGCGCCCCTCGCTGATCCTGCTCGACGAACCTTCTCTGGGGCTGGCCCCCATCCTTGTCTCGAAGATCTTCCGCATGATCCGCGAAATCAACCGGGAGGGCCTGGCCGTCCTGCTCGTGGAGCAGAACGCCAAGGCCGCCCTTTCCCTTTCAAGCCGCGCCTACGTCCTCGAGACCGGGCGGATCGTGGCCTCCGGCCCGTCCGCCGACCTCCTGAGCGACCCGGCGGTTCAGGAGGCGTACCTCGGGGTCAAGCGGAGCGGGGAGGGGACGTCCGCGTGAAAGTCACGGAGATCTTCCGCTCGATCCAGGGAGAATCGACGTTCGCCGGCCTGCCGTGCGCGTTCGTGCGCCTGGCGGGATGCCCGCTCCGTTGTTCGTACTGCGACACGGCCTACGCGCAAGGCGGCGGGCGGGAGATGAGCGTCGCCGACGTCGTCGAGCGGGTTGCTGCCCTGGGCGACCGCCTGGTCGAAGTTACCGGAGGGGAACCGCTGGCCCAGGAGGAGGTGTACCCGCTCTTGTCGGCCCTCCTGGAACGGGATCACACCATCCTGCTCGAAACGAGCGGAGCTGTTCCGACCGACCGGGTCGATCCGCGCGTCGTCACGATCCTCGACGTCAAGTGTCCAGGGAGCGGGGAGGCGGGGACGTTCATCGAGGGAAACCTCGATCGCCTGCGGCCGCGCGACGAGGTGAAGTTCGTCCTCACGGATCGCGCCGACTACGACTGGGCGCGGGAGTTCCTCCGGACGCGGCCCCGGTTGAGAGATCAGACCGTTATCTTTTCCCCTGTGAGCGGCCGCCTGCCATGGAACGAGCTTGCCGAGTGGATATTGGATGACCGTCTGAGCGTCCGCCTCGGGCTCCAGCTGCACAAGCTGATTTGGGGAGAGGTCCCCGGACGATGACCCGGCCGGCCGTCGTTCTCCTGTCTGGCGGGCTCGACTCCGCCGTGACCATGGCCCTCGCTCGGGAAGAAGGCCGGAGCGTTTACGCCCTCACCATCCTGTACGGACAACGGCACGCCTGGGAGGTCGAAGCGGCCCGGAAACTCGCTTCCCGTCAGGGCGCCGCCCTGCACCGGGTCCTTCCGCTGGACATCTCATCCATCGCCGTGAGCGCTCTGACCGGGCACTCTCCAGTCCCGCGCGAGGCGGCCTCGCCCGTTACCGAACGGGGGCAGGCTATCCCGTCGACGTACGTCCCGGCCCGGAACACGATCCTGCTCGCCCTGGCCCTTGCGTGGACCGAGTCGCTCGGCGGAGAGGAGATCTTCATCGGCGTCAACGCCGTCGACTACAGCGGGTACCCGGACTGTCGGCCCGAGTTCCTGGCGGCTTTCGAATCGCTCGCCAACATGGCGACGAAGGCCGGGGTCGAGGGCAAATCGATCTTCAGCGTCCGGGCCCCCCTCATCCAGCTCTCGAAGTCCCAGATCATCCGGGAAGGACACCGTCTGGGGGTCGACTTCTCCCTGACGCACAGTTGCTACGACCCGCCCGCGCCCGCGGCCGCCTGCGGATCGTGCGACTCCTGCCGCATCCGCCGGGAAGGTTTCCGCCAGGCCGGAATTCCGGACCCGACGAGGTACGCGAATGGCAGTTGAGGACTTGTTGAAGAGCCCCTCTCCCCCGCGCGGGGGAGAGGGTTGGGTGAGGGGGCTGAGGGAGGCGAGTGGTGCGAGCGGCCGAACGTACGGACGATTCCCTCGAGGCAGAGACAGCAGAGTCTTCGGCATCCTCTTCCCGCTAACAGCGTGCGCTCTCCTCACAGCCGTTTCAGGGTGTGGTCCCAGACTCATCCCGCCCGAGCGTCCGATGGCGCGCGTGGAGGTCGGTTACGTCGAGACCGGGACGGCCTCATGGTACGGAAGCGACTTCCACGGCCGAAAGACATCTTCGGGAGAAACCTACAATATGCACGACATGACCGCCGCGCACCGGACGCTTCCCTTCCAAACCGTCGTGCGGGTCGAGAACACGGCGACTGGCGGTCGAGCGGACGCCAGGATCAACGACCGGGGGCCTTTCGTGGCCGGGCGGTTTCTGGATCTTTCGTATGGGGCCGCCAAGGCCCTCGAAATCGTGGGCCCCGGAACCGCCAAGGTCCGAATGACCGTGATCGGCTTGGGACCGCCTTCGCCGGACGCGTTCTGGCTGCAGATCGGCGCATTCGCGGAAATCAAGAACGCAGAACGCCTCAAGGAAAGAATGACGAAACGGTTCCCCGGAACGATGGTTTTCGAGCACACCGCCCGTGAGGGGATATACTACAGGGTAAGGGTCGGTGTCTTTCGATCGGAGAATGAAGCCCGCGAGGCTTCGTCCCGGCTGGCGCGTGAGGGTTTTTCTCCTCTCCTGATCCGGGCTGACAATGTTCCATGATCAAAAAACGCAGTTTATGCACCGCAGAGGACGCAGAGTACGCGGAGGATGTTTTTCGGACGGTCTTGATACTCACCTGTCAGGTGAGGTCGATGTGTTTTCTAATTCCTTGAACTTCTTTGCGATCTCTGCGGTCTCCGCGGTTCAATTGCTTTTTCCAGGATCATGCCGGTTCCGTGGCAAGGGAGTTGCTCTTTTGGATAAGGTGCCTGACGCAAATGTTCGAAACGTCAAAGGCCAGCCAGGAAATGTGACGTAATTTCAATACGTTCCATGGACCCGAGGGGTTCCTTGGATTTGGGCGGTAACGCGCCAGTGGCGAAATTCCGCAACACCGTTGTTGCAGGGATCGCGCACCGCAATCATACAGGAGACAACAGGATGTCGGACGTTCTTGAAATCTCAAGCTTCATTCTAGCCGGTGTTCTTATTCTGGCCATCTCCTGGGGCCTTCGCGGCAAGTGGCATCGATTGGAAGACCGGCCCGCCGCGCCGCCCGTCCGCCCTCGACGCTAACCCCGCCAAAACCGCTTTACAGCCGAAAACCGTATCAGCTATAAGAACCGTAAGGAATGTCGGCGGTCCCCGGAACCTGGACGGATCGGGGACCATCTTTGATCAACGACGACTCAAAGAGGAGTGCTGAGCCATGATTACGGTTACGAACAGGGCGCTGGACGAGCTGAAAGTCCTCCAGAAGGAAGAGGGGAAGGAAGGGTACGGTCTCCGGATGACGGTCGTGGGAGGCGGTTGCTCGGGATTCCAGTACAACATGGGGTTCGACGAGGCTCCCGAGGCAAACGACCACGTCATCGAGACGGGAAACCTCAAGCTGTTCGTCGATCCGCAGAGCGCGTCGTATCTCCGGGGCGTGGAGATCGACTTTGTCGAGGGTCTGGGAGGCGGCTTCAAGATCCAGAATCCCAACGCGAAGCATACGTGCGGCTGCGGTTCTTCGTTCGAAGCGTAGCCCGCGGGCCAAGCCCCCGGTATGATATAGTGATGGCAGGCTTCGGGAAGCGGCCTGCTTGACGGGTCTCAGGGGTTTCCCGATATACGACGGCCGCATTCGATTTGTGCTTGGGTTTCCCTTCCCCATAAGGAGGATCGCCATGTCCGATGAACGAAGCGGTGGGGTCATCATTCCTCTCCTCCTGGGGGGGATCGTCGGGGCCGCGGTCGCGCTCCTGTATGCGCCGAAGAGCGGACGCGAGACACGGGAACAGATCGTCGATCTGGCCGATCTCGCGCGCCGCCGCTTCGTGGAAAAGGAGCGGGAAGTCGGCGGCAGGATCGCCGAGATCGCCGACGAGATCGGCGAGAAAGCCAACGAGCTGATCCAGGGCGGAAAGAGCATGGCCGAGGAGAAGAAGTCGCTGATCGTGGCGGCGATCCAGGCCGGGCGCAAGGCGCTGGAGGAGGAACGAGCGCGCCTCGAGGCCGCCCGGGGCCAGCGGACCTGACCCGTCGATCCGGTGGAAATCGACCAGGCGACATACTGTCTCACCTGCGACCTTCTCTTCGCGCGGGAGAAAAAGTTCTGCCGGATATGCGGGGGGGCGCTGACCGAGGCCGCATCTCCATCACCTCTTGCGTCCTGCCCGGTCTGCGACCTCTACTACGCCTCTCCGCCCGCAACTTGCGTCCACTGTCAGGGAGAAGTCCATCCCGTGCCCGTTCCGGCCATCGCGGAGACCCCCGGCGCCGAGATCGCCGAGACAACCAGGGCGATGGAATTGCCCGCGGAGGCGCTCGCCGAGCGGACCGTAGCCATCCCGTTCGCCACACCGTCCCCCCAGCCCGAAACTGCTCCATCGGAAGCGCATCCAGCGGATGAAGCCTCCGCCACCGTAATCATGCGGCGGCCGGAGGAAGCCACGGTTGTCATGCAGGCGAGACGGGATATTGAGGAACCTCCCCCGCCCGCGAGCCGGTCGGAGGAGGCGACGGTCCTGATCTCCCGGCCGACACCGCAGTCGGCGCAACCCGCCGCTCATCGGCGGGAGGAAGCCGGCGCGACTCGAATCATGGCGGCTCCGGCGGCGCCGGCCAAGGCGGGCGCATTTCCGTGGAAGATCGCCGTTGCCGGGGGGGGCGCGGTCATCATTCTCTTGGCCGGGGGATGGTGGATGATTTCGTCCCGCCCAGCCAAGACGGCGCCCGCGCCTTCGTCCCCCCCGGTCGAAGTCAAAGCCGTCGAGCCGCCGCCCTCTCCCGCACCCGTCATCGCGCAGATAAAGAACCCGGAGGCGGAGTACGAGCGCCTCAACGCCGAGGGGATCCGGCTGGCCCAGGAAGGAAAGATGGACGAAGCCCTGAGCGCGTTCAGGAGCGCCGTGCGGGCCAAACCTGACGGGTACAAAGCGTACGTCAATATCGCCGTGGCGTACCGCAAGCTCGCCATGAACGCGGAAGCCAAGGAGGCGTACCAGAAGGCGATCGAGATCAATCCGAAGAACGGGACCCCGTACAAGTACCTGGCAAAGCTGTTCGAGGATGAAGGGAACGCGAGCGAAGCGGTTCGATTCTATCAAGCCTATGTCGAGGTAGATCCCAATGCTCCGGATGTTGCGTCGATTCGCAGTCGCATTCGAGTCCTTAAGACAGCCGGCCGCTAGGACGCGCCTGGTCCTCCTGCCGGTTCTCGTCGCCGCGGTCCTTCTCGCGTGCGCGACGCCTCCCAAGCAGGAGCCAGCCCCGCCTCCGCCTCCACCCCCTCCGCCCCCGCGCGAAGCGGCGCCGCCTCCGTCTCCTCCGGAAGTCGCTTTATACGTGAAGTCCGCCCGCCTGAATCTTCGCGGATGTCCGCTCACCAAGTGCGAAGTGCTTCGCGTCCTCACCCGAAACGAGAAAGTGGTCCTCGTAGGCGAGGAGGGGGCTTGGGCCCGAGTCAGGCCGATCGACAGCGAGAAGGACGGATGGGTCGTGAGCCGGTTCCTTTCCAGGAACCCGGTCGCGGCAGCGCCTCGTCCCCGGAAACCGGCGCAGCCCCCGGCAACGCCGTCGGCGGAGCCGCCTCAGCAACAGCCGTCGGCTCCTCCTCCGCCGATAGAGGAAGAGTTCGTCCGATGACGTCCGCGTTCCCGCCGGTCGAGAGCGTCTCCCGCAAACCCGCTGCCTGCGCTCGTTGCCAGGCCCTGGTTCCGTCTCCGGCCGTCTATTGCGACATGTGCGGTGCGCGCATGGCGGCCCAAGGGGGGATGTCCGATACCCACGGAGAGGTCGGGGGCGAGGAAGACATTTTCGGACGCGCGGTTGCAACGCTGGTCTCGGCCGTCGAGCCGACCGGCGAGGAAGCGGCCTTGCCTGGCGAAGAAGACGCTTCGCTTGAGGCACCTTCCGCTCCGGACGACGCCGTCCGCATCACCGTCGCCCAGCCGCGCGGAGTCCGGGAAGACGACGCCGAACAACATTCCGACGAACCCGGCCTCGAGATGTACGCGCGGGCCCAGGCCCTCTTTCTCTTGACCCCCGAAGGACGCCTGGATGAGCGCACATCCATTCTCAAGGAGGCATTGACCGCGGGACTGATTCCCGTTCATGCCGGCCAGGCCCGCATCCTGATCGGCCTGGGAGAGAGCCGGCAAGGCCAGATGGAGGAGGCCCGGAAGGCCATCGAGGAGGGAATATCCGCTCTGTCGACCGAGGACCCCGCCCTTATGAATCGGAACCTGATTCTCGACGCCCACATGGAACTGGCCCGCCTCTACGAGTCCGCGGGGGAGTTCGGCTCCGCCCTCAACCAGTGGGAAAAGGCCTTTCGACTGAAAGGCCCGCACGCCGATATCCATCTGGGCCGGGCAGGCGTCTACAAGAAGATGAACCGGCCCGACATGGTCAAGGTCGAGCTGGACCGGGCCACGGCGCTTATGGGAATCAATTGGGCCGCCGAGGACGAAAAAAAGCGGCACGAGACCTGAGATGACGTGACCTGAGGATGTGACCTGAGGCCGTCAATCAGGCTCCGAAAGCTTCCGCCGGAAAGCCGGTCTCATCCCTAACGATCCTGGCGATCTCGCGCAATCGGCCGGGCGAGATGGGACGCAGGCTGGAATCGGCGGGCGGCCTGGAAATCGTGTAGATCTGAACGCGCGCGAGATCGGCTTTCCGGCCCCGGAGGAACCGAAGGGATCGGACGTAGGCCTTGATCTCCGCCTCCGACGGCCCCCCTGCCTCCGTTCCGAAAAGGCACGTCTGGATCGTAACGGGAATAACACGGCTGGCCGAGACGATGCGGGACAGGTGAACCGGGAGCGAGCGCCGCGTCCCGGTCGTGTCCCGGAACGCCTTCTGAGACCCCCAGTCGAGCTTGACCCAGATCTCGTCGTGCCTTGGCCGAAGACGGCTCATCGCTCGCATGACGGAAGGGCGTGACAGTCCCGAACCATTCGTGATAATGATGAGTTTCACGGACCCAAGGCTTCTCTTGTCCAGAAGACCGCGGAGAGCTTCGAGGACCTGCCCGAAGAGCGGCGACTGCGTGGGCTCACCGTCCCCCGAGAGAGCGAAGTCGTTGAGACGGAGAAGAGAGGAGGGGAGGGGGCCCCAGCCTGCCTTGGCGGGGAGCGTTCCGTCCGTCCAGTCGTCAAGGATGGCGGACGCTTCGGCCAGGATCGCGCCAACGTCTATCCGAGACGAGGATCGAGACCCCCGGCGATCGACTTGGCAGTACCGGCAGGAGAAGTTGCAGAGCGCGTCCGGGGAGAGGTTCACGCCCAGGGAAACGCCGCGCGCGCGCCGCGAAAGAACGGGATAGACAAAACTGAAACCCGCGTAGGCGCGCGGGTGGAGGGAGTGGCGGGTCCTCGCCTCCATCCGTTCGAGGTCCGCGGTCTCGCGGGTGCCTGAATCAGCCGATGTCTGTTGGATTTGATCGACGGTCATCTTCATATTCGACAGTTTACACCGCGGGAGAGCCGGGATCCAACGGGGGAATCAAATCTCATGCCTCCAATGAAAATCGCCGTCGTGGGTTCAGGTCCGGGGGGGTACGTCGCGGCCTTGAGGGCCGCCCGCCTCGGCGCGTCCGTGACGCTTATCGAGAAGGAGAGGCTTGGGGGAACGTGTCTCCAAAAGGGATGCATCCCCACGAAAGCCCTCGCCGCATCGGCCCGGATCGCCCGCAACGTTCGGCGGGCGGGCGAATTCGGGATCCGTCTCGCCGGAGAACCCGAGATCGATTTCGTCGGTATCCAACAAAGGGCCAGAAAGGTCGTCGCGATCCAGGAAAAGGGGATTCGCAGTCTGCTCGAGAGCTGGGGCGTCGACGTCCTCCAGGGGACGGCCCGCCTGGACGGCAGTCGGAGCGTCATCGTAGAGAGCGGGAACGAGGATCGGAAGATCGCCGTCGACAGGGTCATCCTCGCGACGGGTTCTCAGCCGGCGGGGCTTCCGGGCATCCCGATCGACGGCGAACGGATCCTCGACAGCGACGCCCTGGTTTGGATGAACGTCCTTCCGGAGCGCATTCTCATCATTGGCGGCGGCGTTATCGGGTGCGAGTTCGCCTCGATCTTCGCCTCGCTCGGAGTGAAGGTGCTATTGGTCGAGGCCCTTGAGCGAATCCTGGCGATCGAAGACGAGGAGGTCTCCGCTCTCCTCGCGAAGGAGTTCAAGAAGCAGGGGATCGAGGTCGAGACCGGAACCATGGTGAAAAGCGTGAGCCGGGACGGCTCCACTGTCCGCGTGGAGTTCGGAAAAGGGCGGACGGAGACGTTCGAGACGGTCGCGTTGACGGTCGGGCGAAGGCCAAGAACAGGGGATCTCGGGCTCGGAGAGGCGGGCGTCCGTCTCGCGGGGCGGGGAGAAGTCGTCGTCGACACGTCAATGCGGACTTCCGAGGACGGGGTGTACGCCGTGGGAGACATGACCGGGGGTCTCCTTCTGGCCCACACGGCATCGCACCAGGGATTGGCCGCCGCCCATCATGCCGTGACCGAAAAGGGAGAATACGACCCGGCCGTCGTTCCCTGGGCGGTCTTCACGTATCCGGAGGTCGGCAGGGCCGGACTTACGGAGCGCGAGGCGAGAGACAAGTTCGGCGAGGTTCGGATCGGCCGGTTCCAATTCCGGGGACTTGGAAAAGCCCATGCGATCGGCGAGATCGCCGGATTGGCCAAGATCGTGGCAACCGGGCAAGGGCAAATCGTGGGGGCCCACGTTATCGGCGCCGAAGCCTCCGACATCGTCCAGGAGCTGGCCCTTGCGATTGGGAAAAAGATGACGTTGACCGACCTCGCGGAAAGCATCCACATCCACCCGACCCTGTCGGAGATCGTAGGCGAGGCGGCCCTCTCCGGACTGGGGATGGGGATTCACGAACCGAAGGGAAGGTAGAATGTCCGAAAATGTCCGAGAGGGAAGGCATGTTGTCCAAGAAGGTGAGGCATATTATGTAAAATATCCGAAGCGGTAGTCCTTGTCGGATATTTTACATAATATGTAT
>MHEK01000078.1 GCA_001803795.1 Nitrospirae bacterium RBG_16_64_22 | reverse complement strand
CTTGAGGTCGCGGATCGTCGCGCGGAGGCCTTCTTCGCCTTCCGGCGTCTTGGGGGGGAAGAACTCGAAGGAGAAAATTCTTTCGGTACGATTGAAGAGATCGCGGATCTTCATGGCCGACGAAGAATAGCGATTCGGTCCGGAATTGTCGAGGGGGAAACCGCGCTTTCCTTGACTTGAACCGACCGTCACGTGTACGATTTTCCCCCTGACGAGCACGGAAGGACTTCCGAAATGACAATCGAGCAGATCTTCGAGGAATCGGCCAAGGTCAAGCAGGCGTTCGCCGCGTCGCACGCGGATCGGATCGCCCAGGCTGTCGAGACGATCGTCGCGGCTTTCCGGAAGGGGAACAAGGTCCTCCTGTTCGGGAACGGCGGGAGCGCGACGGACGCTTCGCACATCGCGGGGGAGTTCGTCAACCGGTTCATGATCGAGCGGCCGGGTCTGCCGGCCGTGGCGCTGGTCACCGACATGGCCGTGCTGACATCGATCAGCAACGATTACGCCTACGAGGAGATCTTCTCGCGGCAGATCAAGACCCTGGGCGCGCCGGGGGACGTGGCGATCGGCATCTCCACCTCGGGCAATTCCGCGAACGTGATCAAGGGGATGAAGGCGGCCAAGTCCGGCCGCCTCACGACGATCGCGTTCACCGGCGGCAAGGGAGGAAAGCTCGCCGGCCTCGCGGATATCGCGTTCGTGGTTCCCTCCACTTCCGTTCCCCGGATACAGGAAACGCACATCACGCTCGGCCACGCGATCTGTCAGCTAGTGGACCAGCGGCTCTTCGGCGTGGTCAAGAAATAGCCGTGTGGGAATCGTTTCCGCCCCTTCCGCTGGAAGGGATCAAGACCGTTCCTCTGGCCTCCCGTCCGTCCAAGGTCAGGGCCGAGCAGGTCGGCCGTCCCCATGCGCCGGGCCGTTCCTTTCGCGAGTTCCTCCGTTCCCTTCCTGATATCCTCGCCGCCGGGAGCTTCCGCGAAGCGGTCAGCGCAGTGGCCGGAGCCGCGCGGGAGGGGAAGGTGGTGGCCCTGGGCATGGGCGGCCATCCGATCAAAGTCGGGCTCTCGCCGATCCTGATCGACCTGATGAAGCGGGGCGTGATCCGCGCCCTTGCGATGAACGGGTCCGGAATCGTTCACGACTTCGAGATGGCGTTTGCCGGCCGGACGAGCGAGGATGTGGACGCGTCGATCGATGCGGGTGAGTTCGGGATGGCCGAGGAGACGGGGCGGATCCTCAACGAGGCGATCGCGGAAGGCGCGCGGGCGGGCCTGGGAATCGGCGAAGCGGTGGGTCAGCGGATCGTTCAGGACGGCCTCCCGCACGCGGAGATGAGTCTTCTGGCGGCCGGCGTGCGGCTGGGCGTTCCTGTGACCGTCCACGTGGCGCTCGGGACGGACATTCTCCACGTCCATCCGCAGGCGAACGGGGCCGCCATCGGCGAAGGATCCTTCATCGACTTCCGGACGTTCGCGTCCGTCGTGTCGCGCCTGGAAGGAGGCGTCTACATCAATCTCGGGTCGGCCGTTATTCTACCTGAGGTCTTTCTCAAGGCGTTGACGCTGGCCAGAAGCCAGGGGCATCGTGTCGACAAGTTCGTGACGGTCAACATGGACTTCATCCAGCACTACCGGCCGCTCAACAACGTCGTCCGCCGGCCGACGCAGAAAGCGGGGCGGGGGATCGCCCTCACCGGCCACCACGAGATCCTCTTTCCTTTGTTCGCGGCGGCGGTGATTGAAGAGCTTGGTGAATCGGTGAATCGGTGAGTCGGTGAATGGGAAAGGTCGTTACTAGAGAGGTCCTCCAGCGGGAATGCGAACGCCTCAGGCGTGAGGGGAAGAGGATCGTCTTCACGAACGGCTGTTTCGACATCATCCACGCCGGGCACGCGAGGTATCTGGCCCGCGCCCGGTCGATGGGGGACGTCCTGGTCATCGGCCTCAATGCCGACGAGTCCGTTCGGGGCATCAAGGGGGCCCTCCGGCCGATCAACCCCGAGAACGAGCGCGCCGAGGTCCTTGCGGCCCTGGCTTCGATCGACTACGTCGCCTTGTTCGACGAGCCGGATCCGGCGGGGATTATCGGCGAAGTCCAGCCGGACGTCCTGGTGAAAGGGGGAGACTGGCCGGTGGAGGCGATCGTGGGCGCCGATCAGGTCCAGGCGCGCGGGGGGAAGGTCGTCTCGATCCCCTTTGAGGTCGAGTCCTCGACCACCAGGATCGTGGACCGCATCCTGGCCCGCCATGCGCCTCCCGGAGAACCGCGCCGACTTTCTTCGCAGTGACATCTGATTTCCTTCAAACCGCCGCCGCGCGCGCCAGGCAGATCCTTGCCGAAAGAGGCGAATGCGGAGCGGCGGGTCTGCACGGCTCGGCCCGCGCTCTCTTCCTGGGCGCCTTCCTCGATTCCACGCGATCTTCCGCGCTGATTGTCTGCCGGGACCACGGCTCGGTCGAGGTCCTCGCCAACGACCTCCGTTTCTTCTCGCCGAGGGCCGGCGATGTCCTCGTTTTTCCGCCTCTCGGCGAAGGCGGAGAAGCCGTCCCGGGCAGGTCCTCGCCTGCGGACGCGGGGCACGAGCGGATCCGGTGCCTGCACCGGCTTGTGCATGGCGGAGGATCGGTCGTCGTCACGTCGTTCGCGGCCGCGGCGGAGCCGGTCGTCTCGCCCGATCTCCTGGAGAGGTCGATCGTCCGCGTCGAGGTCGGGGGCGTCCTCGACGTCGACCGGTTCACCGGACGCCTGGTCGATGCGGGGTATTCGGCCGTCTCTCTCGTCGTCGAAGCGGGGGAATTCTGCCGCCGCGGCGGGATCCTGGACGTCTTTTCCCCCTTGTACGCGAATCCGCTGAGGATCGAACTGGAGGGGGACGAGGTCGTTTCGCTGAGGGAGTTCGAGGTCGATACGCAACGTTCGATCCGGCTCCGCGACGACGCTCTCGTTCTCCCGGTCCGCGAGTCGGCGGAGGGCCGCGAAGGAGCGACCCTGATCGACTTCCTCCCCCGGGAGGCGGCTGTGGTCCTGGACGATCCCGCCTCTTTTCCTTCGGGCGAGTCGGGCGAGGTCTTGAGCTTTGTCCGCGCCCGGCTTGCGGGAGGGGTCCTGTCGCTGGCGGCTACCGGCCGGGAGGAGATCGTCTTCAACGTCCGGACGGCGGAAGCCCTGGGCGTTCGGGTGGGGCAAAAGACCGCGGGGCCCCGGCGGGCCGAGGGCGGGCTCAAGGGGGCGTTCGGAGAGACGTTCGAGCGACTGGTCGAGCGGATCCGGGAGTGGAGGACGTCCCGGTCGGTCTTCTGGCTGTCGCCCAACCAGCCTCACGCCGAGCGGTTGAAAGACATCCTGTCGGAGTACGAGATTCCTGCGGTCCTTTCGCACCGGCGGGACGGCGCGGTTCCCATGCTGTTCTCCTCCTCGGCCGAGGGGCGGCATCCGGTTCACCTGATCGTGGGGTCGGTCTCGTCGGGGTTCGCATGGGACGAAGCGGGCATCGTCCTGTTGACGGAGGAGGACGTCTTCGGTCCGCGGGTCCATCCGCCTTCGCCGAGACGGAAGGGGGCCGGCGCCTTTCTCGAGTCGTTCCGCGAGCTGTCGGTCGGAGACTTCGTCGTCCACGTGGACCACGGGATCGGCCGCTACGAGGGGCTGAAGCGCCTCACGGTCGGCGGCGTCACGTCGGACTTCCTCGTCCTTCGGTACGCCGGAGAGAACGCGATCTACGTTCCCGTCGAGAAGCTCGACCGGGTCCAGAAGTACGCGGGTCCCGAGGGGCAGGCCCCGCGCCTCGACCGTCTCGGCGGGGCCGCCTGGAACAACGCCAAACAGCGGGTTCGGGAGCGGGCGCGCGAGATTGCCGCGGACCTCCTCAAGATCTACGCCCGGCGGGAAGTGGCCGTGGCCGAGTTCTGCGCGCCGGACGACGCCCTGCTCAGGGAGTTCGAGACGACTTTCGAGTACGAGGAGACGCCGGACCAGCTCGCCGCCATCGAGGACGTGAAGAAGGACCTCGAACGGTCCCGCCCGATGGACCGCCTGGTGTGCGGCGACGTGGGGTACGGAAAGACGGAGGTCGCCCTCCGCGCCGTCTTCAAGGTCGTGGAGAACGGGATGCAGGCCGCGCTCCTCGTCCCCACGACGATCCTCGCCCGCCAGCATTTCGAGACGTTCGTCCGCCGGTTCGCTCCGTTCCCCGTCCGGGTCGAGATGCTCTCGCGCTTTCGCTCCCCGGCCGAACAGCGGGGCGTCCTCAAGGGCCTGGCCGACGGAAGCGTGGACGTGGTCATCGGCACGCACCGGCTCCTCTCGAAAGACGTCCGCTTCGCCCGGCTCGGGCTCGTCGTCGTGGACGAGGAACAGCGCTTCGGCGTCGTGAACAAGGAGCGCCTCAAACAGATGAGGTCGCGCGTTCATATCCTCACGCTCACGGCCACGCCGATCCCGCGGACGCTCCAGATGTCCTTCCTCGGGATCCGGGATCTCTCCATCATCGAGACCCCCCCCGAGAACCGCCTGCCGATCCAGACGTTCGTCGTGAAATTCGACCGCGCCGTCATGGCCGAGGCCGTCCGGCGCGAGCTGCGAAGAGGGGGGCAGGTCTTCGTCGTCCACAACCGGGTGGAGACGATCGTCCCGTTCGGCAAGGCGATCCAGGACGCGGTGCCGGAGGCGCGCGTGCGGATCGCGCACGGGCAGATGCGAGCGAGCGAGCTCGAGTCCGTAATGATGCGCTTCTACGACAGGGAATTCGACGTCCTCGTGGCGACGACCATCATCGAAAGCGGCCTGGACATTCCGACGGTCAACACGATCGTTGTCTACCAGGCCCACCGCTTCGGCCTGGCCCAGCTTTACCAGCTGAGGGGCCGGGTGGGCCGCGCGGGCGTGCAGGCGCAGGCGTACCTCATGGTCCCGGAGGAAGAGACGCTCTCTGACACGGCCCTCAAGCGGCTCAAGGTGCTTCAAGAATACTCGGACCTCGGGTCCGGGTTCGCGATCGCGGGGAGGGACCTCGAGATCCGGGGGGCGGGGAACCTCCTCGGGGGCGAGCAATCGGGCCACATCGCCGAAGTGGGGTACGATCTGTACGTGGAACTCCTGGAGCAGGCCGTCCGGGATCTGAGGGGGGAAGAGGTCGAGGAGGAAGTGGAGCCGACGATGGCGCTTCCCGTGACCGCTCTCTTCCCCGACGCGTACGTCCCGGACCTCACCCAGCGGCTCGTCCTGTACAAGAGGCTGTCGGGCGTTCGGAACGAGGACGAGCTCTTCCGCCTGCGTGACGAGGTCCAAGACCGATTCGGCGAGATTCCGGAGGATGGCGTCAACCTTTTCCGTGTGATGGAGATCAAGGTCCTGGGCCGGGCCCTGGCGGCGCAGACGATCGCCTGGCTGCCGGCGCCGGTCCATTTCGGCGTCCCGACGGGACCCGGCCGGTGCGAGGCGGTCTTCGCGCCGTCGACGTCCCTGTCGGTCGAACGGCTCATCCGGTATGTTCAGGCCCATCCCGGCCGCGCGGAACTGAGGCCGCCCGGGACGCTTTCGATCGTTCCCGCCGATCACACGTGGCACGCCGCCTTCGAGGCGCTGAAAAACTGCTTGCAGGCGCTCCGTTGACGTGTAAAATGAGCCGCACTTCCGGTGAATGAACCGATAAAATGAACCGACAAAAAGAAGCCTTGAGCCGGTTATTAAGCCGTCTTGTCAAGGACGAAAAAGGGGGCTGTCGAATGATTATGAAACGTTCTTGGAACTTCGGGGCGGGCGCGATCGCGCTCGCCATAGTTTTGGCCGGCTGTCAGGGGAAACCCGGTCAGGGAGGCGCGGCCTCGGGCGGAGAAGTCGTCGCGGAGGTGAACCGGACGAAGATCACGCTCGACGAGTTCAACAAGGAGGTCGAGAAAGTTCCGCCGATGATCCGCCCGATGTTCAACACGGAGAAGGGGCGCAAGGACTTCCTGGACGACTTGATCCTCCGGGAGGTCGTCCTGCAGGAGGCCCGGAAGCAGGGACTCGAACAGGACGCCGATTACCAGCGGAAGGTGGCGGATTTCAAGAGAGGCGCCCTTCTGGAAATGGTCCTCCGGCGCGAAGTCGAGGAAAAGACGAAGGTCGGCGACGAAGATGTCAAGAAGCACTTCGAGGCGCACCGGGCGGAGTTCAAGACCGGCGAGGAAGTCCGCGCGTCGCACATTCTGGTCAAGACCGAAGAGGAGGCGCGAAAGGCGCAGGAGAAACTCACCCAGGGGGCGGATTTCGCCTCCATGGCCAAGGATGTCTCCCTCGACCCGGGCAGCAAGGGGAAGGGCGGAGACTTGGGCTTCTTCTCGCGCGGGCAGATGGTGCCGGAGTTCGAGCAGGTAGCCTTCTCTCTGCCCGCGGGGAAGGTGTCGCCTCCGGTCAAGACGCAGTTCGGATATCACCTCATCAAGGTGACGAAGAAGAAAGAAGGAAAGCCGCAGGAGTACGAAGAGGTCGCGGCCCATCTCCGGCAGAGACTGCTCCGCGAGAAGCAGAAGGCGGCGTTCGATTCCTGGGTTGGGGGGCTCAAGACGGCGGCGAAGATCACGGTCAACGAGGGGGCCCTCAACAAGGGGATCGAGAAAGGGCCGAGCGAGGCGTCCGAGGGAGCCGGTCCGGCGGGGAAGGGGAATCCCCACAAGGCGGCCGAAGGCAAGAAGGAGTCAACGGACAAACCGGCCGGGAAGTGAAGGCTCCGGGGGAATAGTCCGCCGATCCGCTCATTCACCCATTCTGCGCGGGGCGTTATGTCCTCCGGCAAGAAGATCCTGGTTGTTGAGGATTCCGCCGCCCAGGCCTCCAGCTATCTCAGCATTCTGGGCGAGAAGTACGACATCACCCTGCTCCGGAGCGGGACCGACGCCATCAAGCGGATCGGAGACATCTCGCCCGACCTCGTCATCCTCGATCTCGTCCTTCCAGACTTCGACGGTCTTCGCGTCCTCCAGTATCTCCGCGAACGCGTCGAGACGCGCTTCGTCCCGGTCCTGATCGTCTCCTCCCGCGGGGACGTCCTGGAACGGATCCGAGGGCTCGAGACGGGCGCGCACGACTACCTGGCAAAGCCGTTCGATACGAACGAGCTGAGGGCGCGGGTCGAGGTCCAGCTCAGAATCGCGGACCTCGAGCGCGAACGGCGGGAGGCCGAGTCGCTGAGGAAGATCATCAGTCTTGCCGCGACGTGCGCTCATGAGATCAACAATCCTCTCACCGTCATCGGCGGCCAGTCACAGCTTCTCCTTCGGCGTTCGGACCTTGCGCCCGAGGTCCGGCGCGGCCTCGAGCTTGTCCGCGACGGCGTGGACCGGATCCAGCTCGTCATTCAGAAGATGGGGTCGCTGGCGAAAGCCGAGGAAACGCACGTTCCGGGCCTCGGGACGTACCTGGACCTGGACCGGTCTTCGAAAGAAAGCTCCGATGAGGAAAAGGACTGACTTCCGACTACACAAGAGGCGAAGGGAACCAGGCTGAAGATCGAAGAGAAGTAGGATCAGCGCATTGAAGTCGAGTTCGGCCCCGGAGAACGTGTCATGGCAGCCGTGGGTGCAACGGTTGTTGTGAGGAGGGAGAGGAGATCTCCAGATGGGATCTGGGCATTGTGTGGCCGGCACGTTGCAGTCAGCATCTATAGCCGCCCGCAGGAGTAACGAAAACACAATCCTACGTTTCCCTTCTTAACAGGGGATGGAAAAACAGTCAAACTTGTATTATTGATACGGCCATTACTCGGGCCATGCCTGCAACCGAACATCACGAAGGGCCAAGTGCCTTGCGCTAGGCGGCTTTCCTTACGGCAAATCCGGCACGGATCTCCTCATAGGGAACACTCACGCGTTGCCCCGTTCTTTCGACAAGGCCGATGTCAACGAGCGCCGTTACATCACCGTGAACATTCTTCACGTCGCGGCCCAAGCGTCGAGCAAGCGCACGGATGGACACCGGCCCAATGTCCTGCAGTTCTTGGATCAGTTCCCAGCGCTTGACGGTCAAGGTCCTAAGAAGAGCCTCCAAGCTGTCAAAGCTGATGAACTCTCCCTGCGGCTCGCGGGTATTCCAGGCTCGCTTAGCCCGCGCCAGCGACTTCCTTAGGCTCGACACCTCGATGGTTACCGTTCGCATCGTTTACCCTCCCAAGGACTCAACGTCACGGAGAAAATCTCTGATAAGCTCTCCATAGACTCGAATCGGTAAGGCTCCTCGATATCGACAAAATGCCTGTGATCGCCTTTGCCGCTTTCATTGTCGTAGCGAATCAGGCATTTGCCTCCTCTACCGTAGAAGAAGCTGTATTTCAGGCCGTGAGGCCGATCCGGCGTGGGTCCGGGCAGCCTCCACACGACCATTTCCACGAGCGAACCATCCGCCAGGATCTTCTTGTCGCGGACAAGCAGGATCGCCCTCATGGTGTTGGTATGTATACCAACATGCGAGCGCGGGGTCAAGCCTCTGATACGTGGAATGTTTCCAGACAAGGAGCATGAGCGGGGCTATAGATGGACTTGGCCGAAAAGAACCCCAGATCCAACCGCGAAGACGATCCAGGCCGCGACGTAAACGGCGGTGGCCGGACGGCCGATCACCTTCTGAGCCATGAGGATCGTGGGGATGCACGTTCCGACCGAAGCGAGCAGGAACGTGAACGCGGGGCCGGCGCCCAATCCCTTCTGCATGAGCGCGAACGTGATCGGGACCTCTTCTCCCTCGCAGACGTACAGGGGAATCCCCACGATTGCCGCCAGGGCGTACGCCGCCGGGCCGGAGCCGCCTCCCAAGAAGTTCGGGATCGCGTTCTCCGGAAGAAGCGCCGTGCTCACGGCCGCGATTCCCATCCCCAGGAGAAAGTAAGGCGTTAAATCCCGGAGGATCCCGCCGAGGTTACGGAAGAGGTTCGGCTTGCCCTCCTCGGCCTCGCATCCGGGACCGCACTCAGGCCCGCATGTCGCCGCGACGGGGCTTCCGGGCATCGCCGGGGTCGAGAAGCCTCTTATCCCGGCTCCTTCCAGCGCGTTGACCAGGAGCCCCAGGGACATGCTCCCCACGAACGGCAAGAAGAGTCGCGCGGCGGTGATCTCCCAACCCAGCATGGCGTACGTGAGGAGGAGCGTCACGGGCGAGAGGAGCGGGGAGATCATGATGAAGGCGGTGATCGTCCCGAGGCGGGCCTTGCCCACGAGACCCTGAGCCATCGGCATCGTCGCGCAGGCGCATCCCGGAAGGGCCGCGCCGGCGAGGCTGGCCCAGAAGATTGAGAGGGCGTTGCCGCTCATGTGGCGGACGAGCCACCCGGTCTTCGCGTAGGTCTTGAGGAGCGCCCCCGTCACCGCTCCCATGGCGAAGTATGGGAGGACGGTCAGGGTGAGAGAGAAGAACTCCTTCAGAATTTGGGCGACGGCTGCCATGGCAATGGTATCTTAGCCGATGAGAATGCGGCTTCGCCACCGGCGCGGCTGCCCGGGAGGTTTTTCTACGTTTTGTCCGTCAGGGCCTCGATGCCGGGGAGGGGTTTCCCTTCCAGGAGCTGGAGGGAGGCGCCGCCGCCGGTGGAGATGAAGGATAGGTTCTCGGCTTCTCCCGCGCGGTTGACGGCGTCGGCCGTGTCGCCCCCGCCGACGATCGTCAGAGCGTAGGCGTCGGCCACAGCGTGGGCGACGGCCATCGTCCCGCGCGAGAAAGCGTCCATCTCGAAGACGCCCATCGGCCCGTTCCAAATGATCGTCTTGGCGTTGGCGAGCGCTTCGGAGAAAAGCTTGACGGTGGCGGGGCCGATGTCGAGGGCCTTCCACCCGTCCGGGATCTCCTGCGTGGTGACGATCTTCGATTCAGCGCCCGGGTTCATGTCCTGCGCGATCACGCAGTCGACCGGGAGGTAGAACTTGACGCCGCGCTGGACGGCCTTTTCGCGGATCTGATTGGCGAAGTCGAGCATTCCGTCCTCGACCATGGACGAGCCGACGTTGAACCCCATCGCCTTGATGAACGTGAAGGCCATGCCGCCGCCGACCAGGACCTTATCGACCTTGCCGCCCAGGTTTTCGATGACGCCGATCTTTCCGGAGACCTTCGCTCCGCCGAGAACGGCGACGAAGGGGCGGACGGGCGCGCTGATGTGTTCTTCGAGGTATTCGATCTCTTTCTGCATCAGGAACCCGGCGGCGGCGACGGGCGCGTATTTGGCGATTCCGACCGTGGACGCGTGGGCCCGGTGGGCCGCGCCGAAGGCGTCGTTCACGTAGACGTCGGCGAGACCCGCCAGCCTCTTCGAGAACTCGACGTCGTTCTTCTCCTCGCCGGAACAGTACCTGAGGTTCTCGATGAGTATGACGTCGCCGTCCTTCATCCGGGCGACGGCCGCCTCGACGGTCGGGCCGACGCATTCGGGAACGAAGAGGACCTCCTTGTCGAGCAGGCGCTGGAGGCGCTTGGCGACGGGCGCGAGCGAGAAGCGGGGATCGGGCGTCCCCTCGGGACGGCCGAGGTGCGATCCGATGACGACCCGCGCTCCGGCGTCGATGGCGTAGTTGATCGTCGGAAGGGTGGAGCGGATCCGGCGGTCGTCCGTGATGTTCATGTTTTCGTCGAGGGGGACGTTGAAATCGGCCCGGATGAAGACCCTCTTCCCCTTGAGCGGAACGTCCGCGATCGTGAGCTTCTTGTTCATGGCTTGGTTCCTTCCGCGGGGCGGACGGCTAGAGCCCCTTCCGTCCGATGTAGAGGACGAGGTCCCGGAGGCGGGACGAATATCCCCACTCGTTGTCGTACCAGGCAATCACCTTGACCATCCGGCCCTGCAGGACCTTCGTCAGGGACGAATCGTAGATCGATGAGTGGGGGTTGTCGTTGAAGTCGGCGGAGACGAGCGGCGCGTCGACGTACTCGAGTATCCCCTTGAGCGGCCCGTCGGCGGCCTTCTTGAACGCGGCGTTCACTTCCTCGACGGTAACGTCCTTGCCCAGCGTGGCCACGAGGTCGACGACCGAGACGTTGGGCGTGGGGACCCGGACGGCCATCCCATCCAGCTTTCCCTTGAGCTCCGGGATGACGAGGTGGAGCGCCTTGGCCGCGCCGGTCGACGTCGGGATCATCGAGACGGCGGCGGCGCGGGCCCGCCGGAGGTCCTTGTGCGGCAGGTCGAGGATCATCTGGTCGTTCGTGTAGGAATGGATCGTCGTCATGAGACCCCGCTCGATCCCGAAATTGTCGAGGAGGACCTTGCAGGCGGGGGCCAGGCAGTTCGTCGTGCACGAGGCGTTCGAGACGATGTTGTGCTTCGCCCGGTCGTAGGTCTGATCGTTGACGCCCATTACGAAGGTCGCGTCGGGGTCCTTGGCGGGGGCCGAGATGACGACCTTCCGGGCCCCGGCGGCCAGGTGTTTCTCCGCGCCCGCCCTGTCCGTGAAGCGGCCGGTCGACTCGATGACGACGTCGACGCCGAGCGCCTTCCAGGGAAGGGCGGCGGGGTCCTTCTCGGCGATGACCTTGAGCGTCCGGCCGTCGACGCTGATCGAGGAGTCTGATGCCTCGACCTTTCCCGGGAGCGTCCGGTGGACGGAGTCGTACTTGAGAAGGTGTGCCAGGGTCTTGGCGTCGGTGAGGTCGTTGACCGCGACGATCTCGATGTCCGGCGTCGCGAGCGAGGCGCGGAAGAAGTTCCGTCCGATCCGGCCGAACCCGTTGATTCCCACTCTAATGCTCATTGGTTCCTCCGTTGTTTCCTCCTCAGCGGCCGCCTTCGTCCTCGAAGACGTTCAGGACGGGGCCCGTGAGGATCTTGGGGTAAAAGTAAGTCGACTTCTGGGGCATGACGGCTCGGGCGCGGGCGACGTCCCGGACCTCCCGGACTCCCGTCGGGTTGAGGAGGAAGGCCATCTGCGCCGGGCCGGCGAGGGCGTTCGCGACGGCTTCTTCCGCCGATTTCGTGTACGTGACGCAGGTCTGCCGGGCGAGGTCCTCGGGTGAGATGCCGAGACCCCGCTCGAATGCCAGGTTGTGAAGGATCGTCACGTCGAGGCGGCGGACGGGCGCCGGAAGGCCTCGGGGAAGCGACTTGAGGGCGGCGGGCCGGGGCGTGAGGAGGAATCCCATGGGCGCGCCGGTGAGGACAAGACCGAACGCGGGTCCGCGGCTTCCGGCTGTCTCCATCTTCGCGACGAGCTTCCGGGCGAGCTTGTCACGGGGGGCCGAGACGCTTTCCGCCCGGAACGAAGCGGAGAGCGTCTCCAGCGTCCGGGCCGGGTCGAAATCGGGAAGGTTCCGGATCTCCCGGTGCGTGGGAAGGACCGTAAGGCCCGGATCGTCCATGCCCGCGAGATAGATCATGATTCGGTCGCAAGGGGCTTCCCGGCCGCGCGGGACGCTCCCCGCGGCCCGGCATTCTTCCTTGCGGGCGAGAGACGTCTCGTAGCGGTGATGGCCGTCGGCGATAAAGACCGGCCGGCGGGCGAGTTCTCTCCGAACGGAGTGGATCGTCTTTGGGTTGGTGAGCCGCCAGAGCGTATGG
>MHEK01000077.1 GCA_001803795.1 Nitrospirae bacterium RBG_16_64_22 | reverse complement strand
CGGTCAAGACGGGCCCGTGCAAGGAGGTCATCGAGACGACGGCGCTGTCCCTCGATCCGATCCCTGTCCTTAAGTGCTGGCCGGAGGACGCGGGGAGGTTCATCACGTTTCCCCTCGTCTTCACGCGGAACCCGCGTACGGGCCGGCGCAACTGCGGGATGTACCGGATGCAGGTGTTCGACTCCCGCACGACCGGGATGCACTGGCAGATCCACAAGCACGGCGCGAAGCACTACCAGGATTCCGAGCGGGCGGGGAGGCGGATCGACGTCGCCGTGGCGATCGGGACGGACCCGGCCGTGACGTTCTCCGCGATGGCGCCGATGCCCGACGACGTGGACGAGATGATGTTCGCGGGATTCCTCCGCAAGGAGCCGGTCGAGTTGGTCAAGTGCGAAACGGTGGACCTGGAGGTCCCGGCGAACAGCGAGATCGTCCTGGAAGGATACTGCGAACCCGAAGAACGCCGGGTCGAGGGACCGTTCGGCGATCACACGGGGTACTACTCCCTGGCGGACGCGTATCCGGTCTTCCACGTCACCGCGATCACGCGCAGGAAGAACCCGATCTACTCCACGACGATCGTCGGCCGGCCGCCGATGGAAGACTACTATATGGGAAAAGCCGTGGAGCGAATCTTCCTCCCGCTCGTCAAGAAGACGATCCCGGAGATCGCGGACATGGCTTTTCCCGCCGAGGGAGTCTTCCACAACATGGTCTTCATCGCCATCGACAAGCGCTATCCTGGCCACGCCCGCAAGGTGATGAGCTCCATCTGGGGAACGGGGCAGATGATGTTCACGAAGCTCATCGTCGTTGTGGACAAGGACGTGAACGTTCACGACACGTCCGAGGTCCTCTTCCGGATCGGGAACAACGTCGACTGGAAGCGGGACACGATGATCGTGGAGGGGCCGGTGGACACCCTGGACCACGCGGCGCCGCTCCCGAACCTCGGCGGAAAGATGGGGATCGACGCCACGCGCAAGGGCCCGGACGAGGGACACGCCCGGCCGTGGCCCGCAGACATCGTCATGTCGCCCGAGATCAAGGCGCTGGTCGACCGGCGGTGGGGAGAGTACGGCGTCCCTTGAACTCGACGGTTTTCTTCAGCGACATCTCTCATCTCCCCAACCTCGTCACGCTCCTCCGCGTTCTCCTCGTTCTTGCGATGTATCCCGTGGCGTGGTTCGGAAGGACGGACCTCCTGGCCTTCTTTTTCCCCCTGGCTGGAGCGACAGACGCCGTGGACGGATGGATCGCCCGCCGGTACGGACTGCAAACCGAGTTCGGGAGCCGGTTTGACTCCGTGGCCGATTACGGATACTACTATTCCGCGCCGATCTGGTTCTGGTGGCTCGTCCCGGACGTTGTCCGCTCCTGGTGGCCGTGGATCGCCGTTCCGGTCGTTCTGTTTCTGGCGGGCGAGGTCGTGAAGCTGGTGCGGGGACGCGTCGTCGTCGCCCTTCACCTCTATTCCAGCAAGATTGCCGGGATCGGGCTGGTCGCCTACCTAACGTGGATCCTCTGGGGGGATCCGCCGCGGGCCGTGTTTCTGGGCCTGTGCGTTTTTCTTTCCCTCGCAGCCGCCGAGGAGATGGCGGTCTGCCTCATGAGGCGCCCCATCCACCCCAACGCCCGGTCCGTTTTTCACGTCATCCGGGAGCGCCCGGCGAGATGATGGCCAAGCCCGCATCCACCCGGACCCGGGCCGCCGTCTTCCTCGAGACGATCAAGTTCTCCCACACCGTCTTCGCCCTTCCGTTCGCCTTGACGGGCATGGTTCTGGCGGCGAACGGATGGCCGCCGGCTGGGACGGTCTTCTGGATCGCCGCGGCGATGGTCGGGGCGCGGACTGGCGCGATGGGGATGAACCGCGTCCTGGACGCGGCCTACGACGCGAAGAACCCCCGGACGTCCGAGAGAGCGATTCCTAAGGGTTTGCTCTCGGGGGGATTCGTCACGGCTGTCTCGGCCCTGTCGTTCGGCCTGCTCGTTTTCGCCGCGTCCCGGCTCAACACGCTTTGCCTCATCCTCTCTCCCGCGGCCATCGGGATCGTCGTGATATACTCATTGACGAAGAGATTCACGTCCCTCTCCCATCTGGTTCTTGGTCTCTCTCTCGCTCTTGCGCCGATCGGCGCTTGGATCGCCGTGAGGGGCGATCTCTCGGCCGTTCCCCTGCTCCTGGGAGCCGCCGTGCTCCTCTGGGTCGCGGGTTTCGATATCCTCTATGCACTCCAGGATATCGATTTCGACCGGAGAACGGGGCTCCACTCGATCCCCGCGCGCCTTGGTTCCGGCGCCGCTGTATGGATTTCTCGCCTCCTGCACACCGGGACGGTCGTTCTCCTTGCCGCCGTCGGAATCGCCGCGGGCCGGGGCTGGCTCTACGCGGCAGGCGTCGTCACCGCGGGCGTTCTTCTCGCCTACGAGCACTCGCTGGTCTCGCCGACGGATCTCTCGCGCCTGGACACGGCCTTCTTCAACATGAACGGCTGGCTCTCGGTCGCGGTGTTCGTCTTTGCGATCGCTGACCTGACTTTCGTTGGCGAGTGATGCATTTGCCACCCACCAAGCGGACGAGTGATGAATGGGTGGCGGAAATGCAAGCCGCTTTTAGGGAGAGTTCGTCTGCCTGCAGGAAGGGAGGAAGACAGCCCGGACCGGAATGGTTCCAGAGCCTCGATGCGTGGGCCAATCAGATGATGGCCGTCGGCAGGTTCGACGCGGCGGAGGAGGCGCTGTCCCTTGCGCTGGATGCCGGGGCGCGACGATTCCCCTCGCAGCTTCAGGCAATCCGGGCGACGGAGGCCGCCCTCTGCACGCTTACGGGACGGCATCGGAAGGCGGCCGAGATTGGAACTGGATACGCGATGCGGTCGTACCTTCATCCGGATCGGAAGCTTCGCCCTATCCTCTATCAGCGCGTCATTCCAGCGCTGCTCTTGACCGGCCAGATGCGTGAATACCTGACTCTCCTCTGGAGGGGTCTTGCGGACGTCTACCGCAACCCCGACGTGCGCGACTGGTTCATGGACGAGATCGGAAAAACATACGGCGGCTTCTGGCGGGCTGTATTGCGTGCCGACGTCTCGGCTGGCCACCGCATGGCGCTGGCCCTGTTGTCCATGCAACGGGTCACGAGGCGAACCCCCGCCCTCAACAAAACGGTTCTTCCAGCACTTCTGTACTCCCTCGCGCTGGGCTTTCTCTATGTCCTCAAGTATGGCTGGCCGGGTTTGCCTTCCACCGCCATTCGAGGGCAAAGCGGGAAACGCGCGGACAAGATCCTGGTCACCCGCGCTATGGGAGGCATCGGCGATCTACTGATGATGACACCTGCACTGGCGGTTCTGCACGCTAGGCACCCGGACAAGACAATCCATTTCGCCGTTCCGGAGGAGTTCTTTCCTCTCTTCGAGGGGAACACGGATGTCGTCTGCGTTGACATCGAGTCGCCGGAGTTGGACCCGAACGACTACGGGCTCTGGTTCGACTTCACCGACTGCCCCGCAGCGCGCGTGGAGACGATGCAGGCGCCAAACGTCCGGAAGGATCGAATCGAGATTTTTGCGAGAGCCTTGGGTGTCAGGACGCTCGCGCGGTCGCGGCCGGTCTATGTCGTTGTGGAGGGCGAGAGGGAAAGGGCGGGAAATCGTCTGACCTCCCTTTTCGGCAGGACAAATCGCCCCCTAATCGGCCTCCAGATGCGCTCCGCCGAAAGTTACAGGGACTACCCGCATATGGCGAGGCTGGCCACGCTCCTTGCGGCAGAGGCGAACGTCGTGGCATTCCACTCTGATCGGATTGACGGGATCGAGTCCGATGGTTGTAAGACGATCAGCGGGTTGCCGATTCGAGAGGTTGCCGCGCTGATCGAGCGTTGCGATCTCGTGATCGCCCCGGACTCGGCGTTTGTGCACCTCGCCGCGGCGTTAGACAGGCCGTGTCTGACCATAACCGGGCCCACGGACGGCCGTTTGAGGGGAAGGTTCGGCGAGGCGATTGTGCCTGGGAGGAACGACTATCCATGCGCGCCATGCTGGAGAAACGAGGAGAAGGGGTGCAGGCTGACGGGAGGGAAGGAGAGCCTCTGCCTGGCGTCCATTTCGCCGGAACATGTGAGGGATGCGTGCCGGAAGCATCTCCGCAAGGGGTCGCCAGCGGACATGGCTTTCGCGGTATAACCAACAATAAGGCAAGGGGGGCGTCCGGGCGCCATCGTTGGGATTCCGTCCGCCTTGACATTGCCCTTCCAACGATGTAAGGATCACAAAAAGCAGTAAGGATATCTGCATGCCGACCGCCACGGTCACGGATGGGGCTTGGGTTCTGTACGGGACAGCGCGATTTCGGGAGCACTGTAAAGGTTATGAAGGGCAAGCGTCGGTATGTCGTGGCACTGACGGGCGCATCGGGGGCGCTCTACGGGATTGAATTTCTCAAGGTGCTTCTGAGCGGCGGGCATGAGGTCCATTTCGCCGCCTCGAAGGCCGGGAGGTCGGTCCTTGCGCACGAGACGGGGCTGACCCTTCCGGCGGACGGGAAGGGGATTCGCGAGGCGCTGGGTCGGCATCTCCCGGGCGTCTCCACCGAGACGCTTCACGCCTACGCCGAGGACGACCTCTTTGCCCCCATCGCCTCGGGTTCCTTCCGCCTGGACGGGATGATCCTGATCCCTTGCTCGATGAAGACGGTCTCGTCGCTCGCGCATGGCGCGAGCGGGAACCTGATCGAGCGGGCGGGGGACATCGCCCTCAAGGAGAAGTGGCCGCTTGTGGTCGTCCCCCGGGAGACGCCGCTCTCCGAGATTCATCTCTCCAACCTCTTGACGCTCGCGCGGGCCGGCGCGCGGATCGTTCCCGCCATGCCGGGGTTCTACCACCGTCCCGCCCGGATCGAGGACGTCATCCAATTCGTCGTGGCGCGGGTGCTGGACGTCCTGGGCCTTCCTCTCAAAGATGCGCAACGTTGGGGAATGCCGTGACGAGGCACGTCAGAACGCAGGCATCTTTCCGGAAAGTCCTTTAGTTTCAGGAATTTAATTGACTTCCGCCCGTCCCGCCTTATAATGCCACGTTATTTTTTCCGGACTGTTTCCTCGGCCAACGAAGGGCAATGAAAAACGCCGTTGTCGACATCATCCGGGGCGCGCTCGAAGAGTCGCGCCGCCGGGAGGAACTGAAGGTTTCCGCCGAACCGCCGATCATCGTGTCCGTTCCCAGGGAGGAGGGGCACGGAGACCTCGCGACGACCGTCGCGATGGCTCTCGCGTCCTCGGAGAAGAAAAAGCCGCGCGAGATCGCCGAGATCCTCGTCCGGAACATCCGGGACGAAGCCGCGATCATCGAGAAAACGGAGATCGCCGGTCCGGGATTCATCAATTTCTTTCTCCGGAGCCGCTACTGGACTTCCGTTCTTCGCGACGCGGCCGAAGCCGGGCCGGAGTACGGCCGTTCGGACGCGGGACGGGGCGAGAAGGTCCAGGTGGAATTCGTCTCGGCCAATCCAACGGGACCGCTCCACGTGGGGCACGGGCGCGGCGCGGCCGTGGGAGACGCCCTGGCGAACCTGCTCTCGTTCGCCGGGTACGACGTCCAGCGGGAGTTCTACATCAACGACCGCGGCCGGCAGGTGCGGCTCCTGGGCGAGTCGGTGTGGGCGCGCGCGTGCGAACTTGAGGGGACGCCGTACCCGTTTCCGGAAGAGGGGTACAAGGGCGCCTACGTCCGGGACATCGCGAGGTCGTTCGTCGAGGAAGGCATGGCCGGGGCGGCCGGCCGCCTGGGGGCGAAGGACTGGGCGGGACTCGCTTCGCGTCCGCTGGGGGACGTGCTTCCCTTCGTCGTGTCTTTCGCGAAGGACTCCATCCTGGCCGAGATCCGGAGGGACCTGGATGACTTCGGGGTCTCGTTCGACGACTGGTTCTCGGAGGAGAGCCTCTACCGGGACGGGAAGGTCGATCAAGTGCTCGCCGGCCTCCGGGTGCAAGGAATCATGTACGACAAGGACGGGGCGCAGTGGTTCGCCACGTCCCGGTTCGGGGACGACAAGGACCGCGTCGTCGTCAAGCAGGACGGGGAGATGACCTACTTCGCGTCGGACATCGCTTACCACGAGGACAAGTTCCTCCGCGGGTTCGACCGGGTGATCGATATCTGGGGCGCCGATCATCACGGATACATCCCGAGGATGAAGGCGGTCGTCCAGGCGCTGGGGCACGATCCGGCGAAGTGCGAGGTCCTTCTGGTCCAACTCGTCAATCTCCTTCGGGAAGGCCAGCCGGTCGCGATGGGAAAGCGGGAAGGGGAGTTCGTGACGCTCTCAGAGGTCGTCCGGGAGGTGGGCAAGGATGCGGCGCGGTACGTTTTTCTCACGCGGCGGTCGGACAGCCACCTGGACTTCGACCTGGAGCTTGTCAAGAAGCAGTCGGCCGAGAACCCGGTCTATTACGTCCAGTACGCGTATGCGCGGCTCTGCTCACTCTTCCGGCAGGCGGCCGAGCGTGGGATCGCTCTTCCTCCGATTGCGGACGTGGACCTCTCGCCGCTCACGCTTCCCGAGGAGGTGGCGCTGGCGAAGCAGATCGCCGCCTTCCCGGAGATGATCGAAAAGGCCGCGCTGGCGCGGGAGCCGCATCGGCTCACGACGTACTTGCAGGAGATCGCGGGGACTCTTCACGCCTACTATTACAAGCACCGGATCATCGGCGACGATCTTGCGTTGACCCACGCCCGGCTCCACCTCATGAATGGCCTCAAGGTCGTCATCGGCCGGGCGCTCGGGATTCTCGGCGTCGCGGCGCCGGAGAGAATGTAGGCGAGGCGGTGAATGGGTGAATGGGTGAATCGGTGAATGGGCTCGCGGAACGGGAAAAGGGCGCCATGGAGCGGGTGACTTCGGCCGATCCGTCCGCGTTCGGCTTCTCCCTGGATCGGGTCGATTCGACGGGCGCGCGGGCGGGCGTGGTCCGGACGCCGCACGGCCAGATCCACACGCCGGTCTTCATGCCGGTCGGCACACAAGGGACGGTCAAGGCCATGACGCCGGGGGAACTCAAGTCGCTGGGCGCCGAGATCGTTCTGGCGAACACGTATCACCTGTTTCTTCGTCCGGGACACGAGCGGATCGCCCGGCTCGGCGGGCTCCACCGCTTCATGAACTGGGACCGTCCGATCCTGACGGACAGCGGGGGATACCAGGTCTACTCGCTCGGAGACCTTCGGCGGATCGACGACGACGGCGTCACGTTCCAGTCGCACCTGGACGGCGGGATGAGACACCGCCTCACGCCGGAGATCGCGATCCGGGTCCAGGAGGCGCTGGGCTCGGACATCATGATGGTCTTCGACGAATGTCCCCCGTACCCCGCGGCGCGCGGAATGGTCGCCGAGGCGTGCGAGCGGACGACGCGCTGGGCGGCGCGCTGCAAGGAAGCGAGGACGCGGCCGGACGCCGCCCTCTTCGGGATCGTCCAGGGAGGGACGGAAGGCGATCTCAGGCGGGAGCACGCGGAGAGGGTCGTCGAGATCGGGTTCGACGGGTACGCCATTGGCGGCCTCTCCGTCGGCGAGCCGAAAAAGGATCTGGTCGAGATGACGGAGGTCACGACTGCCGTTCTTCCGGCCGACCGGCCGCGCTACCTGATGGGCGTGGGGACGCCCGAGGATCTCGTCGAGGGGATCGCGCGCGGCGTGGACATGTTCGACTGCGTGATGCCGACCCGCCACGCGCGGAACGGGTTCCTCTTCGTCCGTTCCAGGGAGAGACGGGGCCGGATGATCATTACGCACGCCCGTTACGCTGACGATCCGGGGCCGATCGACGAGGCATGCTCATGCGAGACGTGCCGGAATTACTCGCGGGCGTACCTTCGCCACATCTTCACGGCGAAGGAGATTCTCGCGATGCGGCTTCTCACGATCCATAACCTCTATACCTACCTGTCGCTGATGCGCGAGGCGCGGACGGCGGTCCTGGAGGGACGATATCGGGAGTTTTTGAGTCATTTCCGCTCGCAAAAGGAGGACGACGAATGTTTGGATGGATGAATATTCTCGGGATGGCCCCGCCATCGGGCGGGGGCGGCGGTCCGGAAGGGACGATGGGCGTCGTGATGAGCTTCCTCCCCATCGTGGTCATCTTCGGCATCTTCTACTTCCTGCTGATCCGGCCCCAGCAGAAGAAGGCGAAAGATCACAAGCAACTGCTCGACAACCTGAAGAAGGGAGACCGGATCATCACGGTCGGCGGCCTGATCGGACAGGTCACCGCGATGGGGGCCAACGTCCTTACGATCGAGATCGCCAAGGACGTGCGGGTGCGGGTGGCGCGAAGCCACGTCGCCGGGATCCGCGGATCGGACGAAGAGTAACGGCATGAAGCGGAGCCTCCAGTTCAGGTTCGGGCTCGTGGCGTTCTTTGCCCTCGCCGCCGTCGTTCTCTTCCTTCCGTCGACGCCCCTGGGGGAGCGCCTTCCCTCCTGGTGGCGGGACTCGATTCCGAAGATCGCCCTGGGCCTCGACCTGCAGGGAGGCATGTACCTTCTTCTCTCGGTGGACGTCGAGAAAGGGGTGGAGAACGCCACGCAACGTTTGGCGCTCGCCGTGACGGACCGGCTCAAGGAGAAGAAATTCAAGTTCGGAGCCGTCGAGAAAACGGGCCGGACAACGATCAAGGTGACGCTGTCCGAGGGACAGGCTCCGGAACCCGTGGAAAAGGAAATCCTCGACCGGTTCGGCGAGATCAAGAAAGGCGGGCGCGAGGAAGGCGTCCTCCTCTTCTCCCTGGACGACCGATACATCAAGACGATCCGGGACTTTTCCGCCTCGCAGGCGCTGGAGGTGCTGAGGAACCGGATCGACAAGTTCGGCGTGGCCGAGCCGCTGATCCAGCGGCAGGGAGACCGCGAGATCGTCATCCAGTTGCCGGGCCTGAAAGACGCGAAACGGGCGCTCGACCTGATCGGAAAGACGGCCGTCCTGGAGTTCAAGCTCGTGGACGAGAAGGCGTCCCTCGAGAGATCGCTCAAGGGGGAGATCCCGGAAGGAAGCGAGCTCGTCTACCAGCGGACGTTCGACAAGAGGACGGGCGAGCGCTCGGAGGTCCCGTACGTCGTCAAGAAGCCGATCCTCCTGACCGGCGAGGCCGTGGCCGACGCCCGCGTCTCCATCGACCAGCGCTACAACGAGCCGTACGTCTCGCTTTCGTTCAACTCCGTCGGCGCGGACCGGTTCGCCCAGATCACGGGAGACCACACCCGGGAGCGCCTGGCGATCATCCTCGACGGCAACGTCTACTCCGCGCCGGTCATCCGGGAACGGATCGCGGGCGGCCAGGCGCAGATCACCGGCCGGTTCACGATGGACGAGGCGAAGGACCTCGCGATCATCCTTCGGGCCGGGGCGCTTCCCGCGCCGGTCTCAATCCTCCAGAACGTGACCGTCGGGCCGACGCTGGGCGCCGATTCGATCCAGAAAGGCGTCAAGGCGTCGATCGTCGGAGCCCTGCTCGTCGTCGCCTTTATGATCCTCTATTACCGGATGTCCGGCCTGATCGCCAACGCGGCCCTGATGCTGAACGTCATCATGCTGTTGGGGGTCCTGGCCATGTTCAACGCGACGCTCACGCTTCCGGGCATTGCCGGGATCATCCTCACGATGGGAATGGGCGTGGATTCCAACGTCCTCATCTTCGAGCGGATCAAGGAGGAACTTCGCTTGGGGAAGACGGTCCGGGCGGCGATCGAGGCGGGGTACGCCCGCGCCTTCACGACGGTCATCGATTCCCACGTGACGACGCTCATCACGGCCGCCGTTCTGTTCCAGTTCGGGAGCGGCCCGATCAAGGGGTTCGCCGTGTCGCTCTCGGCGGGGATCCTGATCAACCTCTTCACGGCGCTCGTCGGGACGCAGGTCGTCTTCGATTTCATCACGAGCCGGAAGAGGCTGGAGAAGCTGAGCATCTAGTCAAGAGTCGAAAGTTGAAAGTTGAAAGTTGAATTTGGAGGTTTCATGGATATTATCGGCACGACCAATTTCGATTTCATCGGCAAGCGGAAGTGGACCTTCGTCATTTCGTCTACCTTGGCGGTGATAGGGCTCTTCGCGGTGTTTCAGATCGCCCGAGGGGCCGCGAACCTGGGGATCGACTTCGCCGGGGGCGTGACGATCCAACTCCGCTTCGAGAAGGACGTGTCGATCGAGAAGGCCCGGGAGATCCTGAAGGAAGGGAACCTGCCTCCGGCCGATCTCCAGCAGTTCGCGGAGGCGAACCGCCTCCTTGTCCGGCTCAAGACGCACCATGAAGACCTGGGGCCCATGACGAAAACGCTCGTCGAGCGCCTGCAGGAAGGGTTCAAGGACAACAAGGCCGCGGTCGAGGGGACGACGGAGATCGGCCCCAGCGTCGGCCGGCGGCTCCAGCAGGACGCCCTGTGGGCGGTCTTCATCTCGATGCTGGGGATCATCGTCTACATCGCCTTCCGGTTCGAATGGAAATTCGGGGTGGCGGCGGCGATCGCCACACTCCACGACGTCTTGGCCGTCCTGGGGATTTTCTTTCTCATGGGGCGGGAGATCAACCTCATGGTCGTGACCAGCCTCCTGACACTGGCGGGGTATTCCCTCACGGACACGGTCGTCGTCTTCGACCGGATTCGCGAGAACCTCAGGCTTCGCGCCAAGATCCCGCTCGCCGAGACGGTGAACAGGAGCATCAACGAGGTGCTCCGCAGGACGATCGTCACGTCCTCGACGGTCCTCCTGGTCCTCGCCGCCCTCCTTCTCTTTGGCGGAGAGGTGACGTTCGACTTCGCCCTCGCCCTCTTCATGGGTGTCATCGTCGGGACGTACTCGTCGGTCTACCTGGCCTCCCCCATCATCGTCGTCTGGAAGGTCCGCGTCGCGGAGCGCCGTCCCGCCCCTCGAACGGCCTGAGGGGGTTCCGGACCGACACAGATTTTCGGCGGGCGAAGGGTCTTCTGGACGCCTTCGACTGCGCCCCTATGCTGGGCCAGGACATGGCGGTTCGAAGCGCGGAGAACTATCGCTGGTTGCGAGGCCGGGGAGTGACCGTCCGCAAGACGATCGACGTGATGATCGGAACATTCTGCATTGTAAGCGGCCTACCCCTTCTTCATGCCGATCGCGACTTCGATCCTCTCACAGCGCATCTGGGGCTCAGGGTCGTGAGGCCGTGAGAAGAGCCTAAGCCTTCCTCCTGCCTTCCCATCGTCCTTTCCTTCGCCTTGCTCAGGACAGGCTCTTGCAAAGGACAGGGACCTGTTCTGTCCGTTTGGGTGGAAGTTGATCTTCCAAGGCCGGTATGATATATGAATATATCAAGACCCTCAAAGCGGAGGACCAAAGTGGTTTACAAGCAGATGCTCGTGCGTGTGCCGAAGAACCTCGCCACCCGGCTGGAGCGGGCGGGGAAGGATCTCCATCAGTCGCAAAGTCACATCGTCGCGGAAGCGATCCGTTTCTACCTGGCGGAACGCGCGGATCTCGATATTGCGCTGGAACGTTTGCGCGATCCCAATGCCGAATGGGTTTCGCACGACCAGGTGAAGCGTGATCTCCTGGGCGATTAGCTGGGAGAAGAGAGCCCTCAAGGAACTCGCGAAGCTTGACCGGCAACATCGCACACGGGTTGTCGAGGCCGTGGAGGGGCTGGCGAAGGATCCGTTTCAGGGGACGGCGATCGAGGGTCAGTGGGAGGGGCTTCGGCGCCTTCGGGTGGGGAGTTATCGGGTCATCTACGCGCTCGACCGCGGGCAACTCCTGGTTCTGGTGTTGAGGGTGGGTCACCGGCGGGAGGTCTACCGCTAAGCGTTGTGTGGTTCTCCGGCCAGCCCCCATCCGTACAAACTCTCCCGATATTCTACCCTAACCATCCTCGCACCGTTCTGGCTCTCCGGTCGAAAGAACGGGAGTGCCTCCCAACGAAGGCGTCGTAGTCGGCCCGCTCTAGGAAGATCCTGCACTGCTCGATTCCTCGGAAGATGTTGTGATGGAGCGCTCCCGGGCCGAAGCGCGTACGCTGCTCTACTGGCGGGTGCGGTTCGACCTCCGCGCCGGTGCGCGCGATCCAGGCCGCGTCCGCAGCGCCGCGAGGACGAGGCCGTACAGCACCAGGAGCGCGCTCCCCCAATAGAATCCGTGCTTGGCGAGGGTGATGACACCGGCGACGGAGGCGACCCCGTCGAGGTGGTTCGGGTAGTAGAGCAACAGCGCGAGAACCGCCGCGTTCTCCAGGTAGTCGGCCAAAAGCGCCAGCACCGGCGCGACGTTCAGCTTTCGCAGCGAGTGGCCGGCCGGAAAGACCATCGTCATCGCCACCGCGAGGAAGGAGGCCGCAAGGATCGGCAGC
>MHEK01000076.1 GCA_001803795.1 Nitrospirae bacterium RBG_16_64_22 | reverse complement strand
AACGAGGCCGCCGAGAAGATGTTCGGCCGCTCGGCCGAAGATGTCGCCGGCAGGACACTGCACCTTGTAATCGCGCCGCTGCGCTACCACGAGGCCTACCGCAAGGGATATTCGGTGTTCGCGAAGACCGGCGAAGGTCCCGTCGTCGGCAAGACGCTCGAGATCGAGGCCTTGCGCCGGGACGGGACGGAGTTTCCCATCGAGCTTTCGGTCTCCGCCGTCTTGATAGGAGGCCGCTGGCACGCCGTCGGGATCCTGCGGGACATCACGCAAAGAAAGCGGGCCGAGGAGGAACTGAGGGCCCACGTGGATGAGCTGGAGCGCTTCCGCCGGGCGACCGTGGACCGCGAGTTCAGAATCAAGGAGCTGAGGGACCGGATCGCGGCGCTGGAGGACGAACTTGGAAGACAGCGGGACTCCGGCGATCGGTCCCCAAGCCCCAGCCTGTAGATCGGGGCATGGCGAGTGACGAAGCCCGAGACAACGGCAACTACATGAGCAACGGCGGAAGGAATGCGCGCTCCTCTCTAGAGCGGAACGCATGATGGCGAACGATCGCGGCCTAACCGCCGAACTCGAGGGCGAGATCGCCCGCCTCAAGGCCGATCTGGAGGAGAAGACGAACGCCCTGCGGAGTCTCGAGGCGCGCGTCGCGGATCTCGACGAGACCCGCCGGGCCATGCTCTACATGCTCGAGGATCTCGAACAATCAAACCGCGCCGTCTCCCGGGCTGGAAGGGAGTGGACGGCCACGGTCGACGCCATTTCCAATCCCCTGTTCGTTCATGACTCGGACTTGCGGGTGATCCGCGCCAACAGGGCCTACGCCCGGATCGCGGGGATGGACTTCAACGAGATCCTCGGCCGCCCCTACTACGAAGTCTTCCCGCGAATGGAAGGACCTTTCAACTCCTGCCGCAAGGCGATGGACGAGGGAGGAGAAGAGGAGGAAGAAGAGGAAGTCGCCGTGCCGGCTCTCGGAAAGATCTTCTGGGTCCGCTCCTTCGCCGCCCGGCTCGACGAGGGGAGGCGCCCACTCTTCATCCACGTGATGGAGGACATCACGGAGGAAAGGCGCGCGAAAGACAAACTGCGCGACGAGATAGAGGTGACGACCCATCTCCTCATGATGGCCCAGGCCGCGGCGCAGACGACGGACATGGAGAAGCTGTTGGAGAGCGTCGCCCACTGCAGTCACCGGATCATGGCCTGCGACGTCATGCTGATCTACCTCTGGGACCGCGAGCGGAGAGTCTTCCAGCCCGCCCACCAACTCGGCCTCGACCCCGCGTCCGTCCCCCTCTTCCGGACAACGCCGCTCGACGAGAAGGTCCCGCTCGTCGAGACCCTGATGAGGGACGGGAAGCCGGTGATCGAGCGTAATGCGGCGGACGATCCCGAGTCGGGCATGAGGACTACCGGGATGCCCCTCGACTGGTTGACAGGGATCCGCGCGCTCGCCGCGAACCCCCTGATGGGCCGGAGCGGACCGCTCGGCCTGATGGTCTGCCTCTTCTCCGCCGCCAGGGAATTCGGCGAGCGGGACCGCCGGATCATGACGGGGATCGCCAGCCAGGTCTCGACGGCCGTCGAAGAAGCGCGGCTCTACAAAGACTCGATTGGCAAGGCGATGGAACTCGCCCACCAGGTCGAGACCGTTCGGGTCATGCACGAGATCGACCGGAGCATCCTTTCCACGCTGGATCCGGAGTCTCTCCTGGAAACGTCCGCGCGCCTGGTCGCCCGGCTCATCCCCTGCGACCGGGCAATCGTAGCCTTGGTGGACGAAGGGAAGCGGGGCTTCGTAGTCAAGGCCGGCTTTGGCTTCCAGCCCGCCCCGGCTGGCGCCGTCTTTCCCTTCGCGGACACCTCCGCTACGGACGTGATCCGGACCGGGACGCCTCAGTACATTCCGAATCTGGGCGACGACAGGCCCGCTCTGCTTCCGCTCGAGGAGAAACTCGCCGACGCGGGGTTCCTGTCCAGCCTGAGGGTCCCGCTCACCGTCAAGGGAGAGATCATCGGCGTGCTGAGCGTCGGGGCGCGGAGGCCGTCGGCATTCACGCCGGGCGACATGTCCGCTCTCGAGAAGCTCTCCGGCCAGGTCTCCGTCGCCCTCGAGAACACGCGGCTGTTGACGGATCTTGCGGACCTGTTCATGAGCACGATCACGGCCCTCTCCGAGGCCATCGACGCGAAGAGCCCCTGGACCAAGGGGCACTCCGAACGCGTGGCGGGATTCGCCGTGGCCGTCGCCAAGGAGATGGGCCGTCCGGAGAAGGAGGTTCGCGATCTCAGGATCGCGGGACTTCTGCACGACGTCGGCAAGATCGGAACGTACGATGTCCTTCTCGACAAGCCTGGGCGGCTGACGGAGGAGGAATACGCCGCCGTCCGCGAGCACACGGCGAGGGGAGCGAAGATTCTCTCTTCGATCAAACAGCTCGCCCACGTCGTCCCATGGGTCCGGGGGCACCACGAATATTGGAACGGCAAGGGGTACCCGGACGGACTCAAGGGAGAGGAGATCCCCCTCCAGGCGCGGATCCTGGCCGTCGCGGACACGTTCGACTCCATGACGGCGGAGAGGCCGTACCGCCAGACGCCGGGCCGCGAAAAGGCCGCAGCGGAACTCAGGGCGTTTTCAGGCGCGCAGTTCGACCCGGCTGTGGTGGATGCGTTCCTGCGGGTGCTTTAGCAGGGTGTTGAAGGGGCAGGCAGGCCCCGAGCAGGTTGCCGAAAAAGTCTTTTCCCCTTCTCCCCCCCCGGTCCGAAGGACTCTCCGAAGAGTCCGGAGTCCTTCCGGACCGGACTCCTTCGGAGGAGAAGGTCAGGATGAGGGGGATCCTAAAAACAAACGTTTATGAAAGTAAGATCGCCCTCACCCCCCCCTCTCCCAAAGGGAGAGGGGGTTATTCAGAATCCTGCTAGACCCCGTCAGGCGCGCGGCGGGACGTCGCCGAGTTCCTGGAGCAGTTCCACGAACTCGTTAAAGTCGTCGGGCGTGTAGTCGATCGCCTCGCCGCTGTCCGCATATCTCAGGTAGGCTTCGATGAAGGCGAAGACCCTCTCGGCCGCTACGCAGTCCTCGTCGGGAAGCTGTTTCCGGACGTTGTAGAGCGCCTTGTAGGGGAACCGGCCGCTGGACTTATACCGCTCCATGGCCTGCATGAGATCGAGAGGATACCCCGCGATCTTCGCGTAGTCGATGGAGCCGTACAACAGCTTGCGGCGAAGCTGTTCGTAGTCTTCCCATATCCGGGTGATTCTCTCGGACTGAAACATGACCTGCCCCTCCCTGGAAACCCTGGCCTGTCTCAACGTTACCCGCATCGCGCGGATGCGTCAAGCCTTCCGGCGGCCTCCAGGCTGGCCGTTCCAGTGGAGCGACTTCCCGGAACGTCCACTTGCCTCTTGCTCTTCCCCGGTGAAATCGGCCATCATCTGCGCACAGCCGGCGCCTCCCGGAGACGCGAAGTGATCCCTAAACCCCCCGACTCCCTTTTCGAGACGATCGTCTCGATCTCTGCCGACGCGATCGTCGCTGTGGACGAGAGCCGGCGGATCGTCCTCTTCAACTGGGGGGCCGAGCAGGTCTTCCAGTACAAGGCCTCGGAGATTCTGGGACAACCTCTCGACCTCCTCATCCCGGAAAGGTTCGTCGAGTCGCACCGGGAAAGAGTCCGGGAATTCGCCGCGGGCCCACAGACCGCCCGCCGGATGAACGAACGCGGCGAGATCACGGGGAGGCGCAAGGACGGAAGCGAGTTCCCCGCCGAGGCGAGCATCGCGAAGACCGCCCGCGAGGGAAGGAGCGTCCTCGCCGTCTTCCTCCGCGACGTCACGGCCCGCAAGCAGGCGGAGACCCGCCTCACCTACCTCGCCTATTACGACGGCCTCACCGGACTGCCCAACCGGATGCTCTTCGCCGACCGTCTCAAGCAGGCCATGCTGGAAGGGATCCGGGGAGACCGTCCGGTCGCCGTTATCTTGATGGACGTCGACCGCTTCCGGGCGTTAAACGACACGCTCGGCCACGAAGCGGGCGACCAGATCCTGCGCGCCGTGGGCCGGCGGCTCCTCCTCTCCATCCGCGAGAGCGACACCCTGGCCCGGCTCGGAGGGGACGAGTTCGGGATCGTCCTCACGGGGCTCCAGGGAGAAGACGGCATCGGCCGGGCGATCCGGCGAATCATGGACTCTTTCACGGAGCCCCTCTCGGTCGAAGACCAGACTCTCTACGCCACCCTGAGCATCGGCGTGAGCGTCCACCCCGGCGACAGCGTGAGCGCGGAGGGGCTCATCAGAAACGCGGACGCCGCGCTCTCCAGGGCGAGGGAAATGGGCGGGAACGCGTTTCAGTTCTTCAAGCCGGAGATGTACTCCCGGACCGCCCGGAACCTCGCGCTGGAGAATGACCTCCGCCGGTCCCTGGCAACCGGCGACTTCATTCTTCACTACCAGCCGCAGTTCGACCTCAAGACCGGAAATCTCATCGGAGCGGAAGCGCTTGTTCGATGGATGCACCCCCAGCGGGGCCTGGTGCCTCCGGGAGACTTCATTCCCCTCGCCGAGGAGACGGGTCTGATCGTCCCCCTCGGCGAGTTGGTTCTCCGCCAGGCCTTATCCCAGGCGAAGGCCTGGCACGATGGAGGTCTTCCGCCCCTGCCGATCGCCGTTAATTTCTCCGTCCGCCAGTTCCGGCACTCAGCCATGGTGGAGACGGTCCATCGGGCGCTGGAGGAGACGGGGGCCGATCCGCGCTGGCTCGATATCGAGCTTACCGAAAGCTCGATCATGAAGAACCCCTCAGCCGTCATCGCGTCCCTGGGGGAGCTCAAGCGGCTCGGAATCCTCGTCTCCGTGGACGACTTCGGGACCGGCTATTCCTCCCTCGCCCACCTCAAGCGTTTTCCCATCGACGTGATCAAAGTGGACCAGTCGTTCGTCCGGAACGTCACGACCGACCCGAACGACGCGGCGATCGCCGCCGCCATCGTCACCATGGCCCGCGCGCTGGGAATGCGGGTGATCGCCGAGGGCGTGGAGACGGAGGGGCAGGCCGGCTTCCTTCGCTCCAAAGGGTGCGACGGCGCACAGGGGTACCTCTTCAGCAGGCCCCTTCCCGCGGAAGCATTTCTCGCGTTCGTCGAAGAGAAGACCCGGCAGGCAGGCTAGACCACGCCCTTGCCGTTCAGGAAAGGCGAGTAGTTCTTGTCCGTCTTCAGGATGTGGCCGGTCAGCCAGTCCTTGAGGAAGGCCATGACGTTGATGGTCAGAATCAGCCCTCCTCGATCGTTTCGCGCCTTGAGGTCGAGCACCGCCTTCGTGAACGTCTCGTGTTCTTTCTCATGCGCGCCGTATTCGGGATAGCCGTGCAATTGCAGGAGCTTCTCCTCCGCCCTGAAGTGATACACGGTGTAGTCGGCAAGCTGTGCCAGCACGCCGCCGAGGACGTCCCTTGCCTTCCCCGCCTTCATGGCCTCGTGAAGCTCGTTGACGATTCCGATCAACTTCTGGTGCTGGGCGTCGATCTCCTTGACGTTGACGCTCCAGGTGCTGTCCCATGTCATCAGCGTCATGATGTGTTATCCCTCGTTGGAGTCATGGCTTGTTGCGGGGTTGACGGAAGAAATGTCTTCGTGGTTTCAGCCCCGCGGTTCTTATGAATAACACAAGGCTCTCCCCTGGAACAAGGAGGTTTCCCCCGGCCGGAGACGAGAAGATGCGGACCCCGCGCTCCTTCCATCCCCTCCTGCCCATCCTGGCCGTTCTGACCCTCGGTCTCCTCCCCGCCTGCGAAACCTTGAACCATCATCTCATCCATCCGGTCGACGCCCCGGCCGGCGTTGTCACATGGAGCGAGGACATTGAGAAAGGCGATCTCCTCGTCCATCTCGAATGGGCCGCGCCCGTGGGAGAAGGCCCGTTCCCGGCCGTTCTCGTCCACGCCGAAGGGGGCAAGACGGCCCGGGAAATGAAGGGCGTCATCTGGGACCTTGCGCATCGCGGATACGTCGCCGCGGCCGCCGACTACAAGCGCCGAATCGATGGAAGATTCCGCCGGAACATGTTCGCCTGGAGAAGCGAGGCGGACGTCACCGCCTCGCTCGAACGGCTCTACGCGCACCCGTCGGTGGACAAGGACAGGATCGCGACCCTCGGTTTTTCCCAGGGAGGCATTTTCGCCCTTCTCATCGCCGCCCACGCGCCGGAAATCGTGAAAGCCGCCGTCTCCTACTATCCCGTCGCCGATTTCGAGGAGTGGCTGAGCGCCGAACGGCCGAACCCCGTCCGCAGGCTGGTCTATCGGATCATCCGGTCGTTCTTCCGGCGCGAATCGGGCGCGCGGGACGAGGAGGAGTTCCGGCGAATCCTCAAGGCCGCCTCGCCTCTCCCGAACGCCGAAAGGATCAAGG
>MHEK01000075.1:16910-20409 GCA_001803795.1 Nitrospirae bacterium RBG_16_64_22 | reverse complement strand
CCGGCGGGTTCATTCTCTTCGGCGGGAGCCTCGACGACGTAACGCAGGGGCTCTCTCGGCTTCAGGCCGAGGCGGGTTTCCCCTTGCTCATCGCGGCCGACCTGGAGAGGGGCCTTGGCCAGCAGGTCAAGGGAGGGACGGTCGTTCCGGGGCCGATGGCCCTTGCATCGGCCTGCCCGCTGGAGGACGAGGCGGGTTTGGCTCTGTTTCGCCGCGTCGCGGGGATCGTGCGGGACGAGGCCGCGGCGGCCGGGATCCGGCTCATCCTCGCGCCGGTGGCCGACGTGAACACGAACCCCGCCAACCCGATCATCGCGTCACGCTCGTTCGGCGAAGATCCGGCGGAAGTCGCCCGGTACGTCGAGGAATTCGTCCGCGAGGTCCAGCGGCCGTCCCCGGACGACCCGGAGAGGCGGCCGCTCGTCCTGGCCTGCGCCAAGCACTTCCCCGGCCACGGCGATACGGCCGTCGATTCGCACGCCGAGCTGGCGATCGTCCGAGCCGACAGGGAACGCCTGGAACGGGTCGAGCTTCTTCCCTTCCTTCGCGCGAAGGAGGCGGGCGTCGGCGCGATGATGGCCGGGCACATCGCCGTTCCCTCGCTCGATCCTTCCGGGGCGCCGGCGTCGCTCTCCGCGCCGATGCTGACGGGGCTTCTTCGGGGGGCGTGGGGGTACGACGGACTCATCGTCTCCGACGCCCTGTCGATGAAGGGCGTCTCGGCCGAGGAAGAAGCGCCGGCCGCGGTCATGGCCAGGGCGCTCGCCGCCGGCTGCGATATCCTCTTGCACCCGGACGACCCGCTCGCCGCCGTTCCCGCCTGGACGGAGGCGGCGGTCGAAGGGCGTGACTTTGCTGAGGCGATTCGGAAGGCCACAGCGAGGATCGACCGCGCGATCGCGTCTCTCGCTCCGCCTCCCGCCGTCGATTCGATCGGCTGGGCCGGGCACGACGCGATCGTCCGCGAGGCGGCGCGGCGCGTCCCCTGCCACGTTCACTGGCGGGAGGAGTTCCAGCCGGTTCCGGAAGAAGGCCTCTTCGCCGTCGTTCTGGACGACGACAGCGAGGAGGAGCGGTCGTATCCGTTCCTCCGGGCGCTCTCCCGGTCCCGGCGGCGGATGCAAACGCACGTCCTGACGCGGCGGACGGCGGCGGAGGGTTCCGGGGAGATCCTGAAGAGGGTCGCGGACGCCCGGTGCCTGATCGTCGCCGTCTACGCATCCGTCGCGGCGTGGAAGGGGCGGGCCGGCCTGTCCCCCGGCCCCAAGGGGCTCCTGGCTCGGCTGGCCGTTGCGGCGCCGGGCGTCGTGCTCGCGGCGTTCGGCTCTCCGTACGTTCTCCGCGGGCTGGGGAGAAGGGCCGACCGCGTGCTCGCATACGACGACTCGCTCCACGTCCAGGAAGCGGCCGCGGCGGCGCTCGCGGGGGAGATCCCGTTCAAAGGCCGCCTGGTGGCGACGGTGGACTGAATCTGAAACCGCAGTTCAGTCACCGCAGAGGACGCGGAGCGCGCAGAGGAAGAGCTTCGCGCAGTCTCGTTGCTCACCCGTCAGGTGACGTCGACATGTCTTCCAACCCCATGAAGTCCTTTGCGGTCTCTGCGTTCTCCGCGGTTCAATTGCTTTTCCCAGGATGAACGGCGTTCAGGGTTGGGATGGCTGCGGCGCGGTCTTCCAGGCCGCACCGTTCCGGTCCTTGAGCGTGCCGACGACGTCTCCCAGGAGGGAGACGGCCTGGGCCCGCCCTTCCGTGGGCAGCATTGACGACCTGTCGAACCGGACGAAGAGCGTCCGCGACTTCCTCGCGATGAACGTCCGGTTCTCGATGAAGACAGTCGCGTCCCAGGCGTCGGGAATCTCCTGTCCGCCGTCCCAGGCGCTGACCAGGCGGATCCGGATCGGCTCGCCCTGGTCGAGCGGAATGCCGGCCGCTCGGTATGTTTCTCCCGCCCGCGGTTCTCCCAGCCATCCGAGGCGGAAGTTGTAGAAGGTCGTCAGCGGATCGAAGTAAGGGGTCGTCGGCGAAAGAGGGTACTCCCACTTCTGTTCCGGGGGCGCCCCGTCCTTGTCGGTCTGCTCCATCCAGACGCGGCCCTTCTCGTAATCGAACGAGAATCGCTTGGACCGGTATTTCTTTCCGGATCGGATCTCCATCTCGTAAAGGTCCGGGACCAGTCCGTAGGGAGTCATGTGCGCGACGGTCCGGTACCGGTCATTTCGCTTGAGACCCAGCTTGCTCAGAAATCCGACCGTCTTCGCCTCGATCTCGATCTGCCACCGGCCGTTCCCGCCGTTCCCGATCTGGGCGATCCGGATCGTCCCGACCGCGGCCGGGTTGAAGAGGAAGAACTCCATGTTGTACGTGAGCGTCTCGGGGACGGGAGGGCGTCCCGTGGCGATGGGAGGCGTGATCGGTTCAGGGGGGGGAACGGCCGCCGCCTCGGATATTTCCTTCTTGCCCACGGGAGGCGCTTCGGGGGCCGGTGTCTCGGCTGGAGCGGCGGGAGGAGCTGGAAGCTTCGCGGGCGCGGGGGCTCTCCTTGGCGGGGCGGATGGCGGGGCTTCCGGCGGGGCCATGGAGACGACGATCGGCTCCTCGTCCGGAATGTCCAGGAACGAGCGGGCGGAGAGATAGAGAAAGACGGGGACGACGAAGAAAACGTGAAAGAGGATCGAAATCCCGACGACCGCGGCGAATGGATGACGCCTGAAAAATCCCCCCTGGCCCCCCTTTGTCAAAGGGGGGGAGGGCGGATCGTGCGTGTGGGAGGCGGACTCTTCGCCAGGATTCAAGGACGCCTCACCCTTTGACGCATGCGAGCGGCCGAAGCCGCGCCACCTTTCGGGCCAGTCCCGCGAAGTGGGCCGAGTCGACGACGGCCGAGACGTCCTTGTACGCCCCCGGCGCTTCCTCGGCCGCGCCGGCGAACGAATGGGCGCGGATGATGATCCCCTTGCCCGCCAGATCGTCTATCAGCTTCCGGCCGTGCCAGCGGCGCTTCGCCTCGTTCCGGCTCATCGCCCGGCCTGCGCCGTGGCAGGCGGAACCGTAGGCGAGCTTCATCCCCTCCGCCGTGCCCGCGAGAACGTACGAGGCCGTCCCCATCGTCCCGCCGATCAGGACCGGCTGGCCGACGTGACGGTATTTTTCCGGGACCTCCGGACGCCCCGGCCCGAACGACCGCGTGGCGCCCTTTCTGTGCACGTAGACCTTCTTCCGCTTTCCTCCGATCTCGTGCTCCTCGATCTTGCAGGTGTTGTGCGAGACGTCATAGAGGAGGGCGATCCTGGCCTCCGGGGCGATCCGGTCGAAGACTTCCGTGACGAGGTGCGAGATCACCTGGCGGTTGGCGAGGGCGCAGTTGATCCCCGCGACCATCGCCTTGTAGTACCTCTCCCCCTCGGGCGAGCGGATCGGCGCGGAGGCCAGCTCCCGGTCGGGGAGGACGAGCCCCGTCCGCTTGGACGCTTCCCCCAGGTTCTTGAGGTAGTCCGTGCCG
>MHEK01000075.1:0-16703 GCA_001803795.1 Nitrospirae bacterium RBG_16_64_22 | reverse complement strand
TGTTCCTCGACGTATTCCAGGTCTTCGCGTGATCCGTACCCCTTCTCTATGGCCCAGCGAGCGCCCTTGAGGAGGACCTCGTCGATCTGGTTTGACGTCAAATGGATTTTTCCCTCCGAGCCGACGCCGGCCGGAACGGCCGCGAAGAGAGCGTCGGTCAGCTCCTGGATCTTCGGCGCGATCTCTTCGCGGGTGATCGCCGTCCGCATCGCTCGCACGCCGCAGGAGATATCGAACCCCACGCCGCCGACGCAGATGACGCCTCCCTCGTCCGGATCGAACGCGGCGACGCCGCCGATCGGGAAGCCGTAGCCCCAATGCGCGTCCGGCATGGCCATGGAGGCTCCCTGGATTCCCGGGAGCGCGGCCACGTTCGTCATCTGCTCGCGGACTTTGTCGTCCATCTTCTCGACGAGACCCTGGGCGGCGAAAAGGCGGCCTGGGACGCGCATCGAGCCCGTCGCCGGAAGCTCCCACACGTAGTCGCTGATCTTCTTCAGCCGTCCGAGGTCCATGTCACACGTCCACGACGCACTGGGCGACGAAGCGGCCATTCTCCTCGTATACCTTGAGCATCGTGTAAGTCGCCCCCTTGACCTCAACCTTCGGCCGATGCTTCTCGATGTCGATCCGCTCGCCCCGCCCCGTCCCTTCGAGGGCGAGGCCGTCGATCCGGACGGAGAAGCCGGACAGGGCGAGCCCCTGGATATCCGCCTCGGCGAGGAGCGTGTTGAGCCAGTCCACGAACAACGACTCCACGTCCTGCGCCCGGCAACGGATGCGGATCTCCGCACGGGGCTCCACGCGCTCGATCTCGAACATCACGGAGAACATCGCGCGCGCGCCTTCCTCGAACGCCTCGGCGAGCGTCGCGCCCGTGCCCCGCACTCCCACGTCCGCCTCGTGTTCGAAGGTCTCGCAGGCCATTGTGTCCTTCCCGTCTCTTCACGGACACTTTACACCCTCAGGGCATTCGACGGCAATGAAGCGGGGATACAGGGAAAGGAGGGATGTTCCGTTCGCAAAGCGCCGGAGAAGTGGAGCGCGAACTTCACCATCCAAGCACGATGATCTCGGAGAGAGACCAGGGTCCGTTCTCTCCCCAGAGGGGGGCATGTGCAGTCAGAGGAGCATCAGAAAGGCCGCGCTCTCGTCTTCGGCGAGTCTCCGGACGTCCTCTACGTGGTTACGAAGGGTTTCCTCGATCTCCCGCGTTGAGCAGTTCCCACGGCGTATCCAAACGACCTTCGGAGGATGACCCAGGAGCAGGCTTCGTTCGTGGAAGTCGGAGTCTTTCGTGCAGACGATGAAGCCATTCTTGCGTGCATAGTCCAGACGGCCTCATCGGAGGCAGAGGCGAGACCCACATCGTGAGCGTGGGCGGATCCCGGGTAAACGTCGAGGAGGAGGCTGACTAGACGGGGCGAGAGGTTCTCATCAAAGAGAAGCCTCACGCGTTCGCAACGAGAAGGTGACGTTCACGGTCTGCCGCATAGCGCAGGCACGCCTGGATGTCCTGGGCGGTCAGATAGGGGAAGTCCTTGAGGATCTCTTCCTGGGTCATGCCGGAGGCGAGGTATTCCAAGACGTCATAGACCGTGACACGCAGGCCACGGATACAGGGCTTTCCGCCACGCTTGCCCGGTTCGATCGTGATGATGCTTCGATAGTCCATCCGTCGCCGCTCCTTCTCTTGAAGAAATCTTACTCTCCGTCCCGAGCCAAATCAATCGCTTTTGCCGGGCCGCGCTTGCTTGTGCGGCAGAAGGGAGGTAACATCCTTGCCGAGAGTCGTCTTCAATGGCCAATAGGAGGGAAACATGCGAGTCATCCTGGTGTTGAGTGTCCTGCTTGTCCCCGCGCTGGCGTTGGCGGACGATCTGCCCGCGATGCGGGCGGGCATGTGGGAGTTCGTCCGCAAAGCCCCGCAGGACCCGGTCAACAGCCCCGGCAAGCTGAGCACCATGAACAACAAGGAGTGCGTCAAGGACATGAAGGCGCTCTTTCAGAAGCAAAAAGCCATGCTTTCGAAGATGTGCAAGTTCTCGGAGACGAAGAAGAGCGGGAATACCTACACGACCGCGAGCACGTGCGACGTTCCGCAAATGCAGGCCAAATACACGACCAGGAACGCGACCACGGTCAAGGGAGACAGCGCCTACGAGAGCAGGAGCGACACAGAGGGGACCGCGGCCGGAAAACCGGTGAAGTGGACCGAGACCGTAAGCGCGAAACGGATCGGGGACTGCGGGAAGTAGAGTCCGGTTGGGCCTCGGGTTCTTCGCCCAATTCTTTGTTTGACAGCTTTCGCAGGGTCGTGGTAAATATAACGGCTCTTTGGAGGTGGTGGTCATGACGTACGCAATCGTTGAGACGGGTGGGAAGCAGTACCGCGTCAAGGAAGGGGATCTCCTGTACGTCGAGAAGATCCCCGCCGAGGCCGGGAAGAAGGTCGACTTGGGGCGCGTCCTCTTCGTCTCCCAGGGGGACCGGGCGACCGTGGGCCGTCCCGTCGTCGAGGGAGCCAGCGTCGAGGCCGAGGTCGTGGCCCAGGAGCGCGGCGACAAGATTGTCATCTTCAAGCACAAGCGGCGCAAGAACTACCGCAAGAAGCAGGGGCACCGGCAGAGCCTCACCCGCGTTCGGGTGACGAAGATCGCGGCCGCGTAGCCCCTCTTACGGAGAAGATTCGAAATGGCTCATAAGAAAGGCGTCGGAAGCACCCGAAACGGTCGTGACAGCAACGCCCAACGGCTGGGCGTCAAGCGCTTCGGCGGCGAGGCCGTGACCGCCGGGAGCATCCTCGTCCGCCAGCGCGGCACGAAGTTCCATCCGGGCACAAACGTCGGCAAGGGGAGCGACGACACGCTCTACGCGAGGATCGCCGGGATCGTGGCCTTCGAGCACTTCGGACAAGACCGCAAGAAGATCAGTGTTTATCCCGTCGCGCCTCCTCCTCCACCCGCCGCGGCCTGACCGCCTTTTCTTTCAATTCCCGCTCCTCTGGATCAAACCGCCCCGTCGACCGCGCTTATCGCGGCCGGTCGCCGGGGGTTTGCGCTTTTGTCCGCGTTGACATAGAGTATTAACAGTCTAAGAATAGGCACAACGTTCATTTGCAGAATCCCTCCTCACCTCCCTTTTCCAAAGGTCCCGACTTGTCGGGATTTGGAAAAGAGGGAGGGGAGATTTTGCAAGAACGTGTCCATGCTATTTTGAGACTGTTAATAAATCCATTCGGAATGCCTTGGTCCTGTTTCCGCACCGGGAAGAAAAATGGCCGCGTTCGTTGATCTTGTGAAGGTGTTCGTCAAGGCCGGAGACGGCGGGAACGGGTGCGTGGCGTTCCGGCGCGAGTGGGGCGTCCCGCGGGGAGGCCCCAGCGGCGGAAACGGGGGCAAGGGCGGGGACGTCGTCATCGAAGCGTCTCCCCACCTGGCCACGCTCCTCGACCTTCGATACCACCAGGAGTACCGGATCCGCCATGCGGGCCACGGCCGGGGAAAGGACCAGACCGGGCGCGATTCGGACGACGTCGTGATCCGCGTTCCCGCCGGGACGGTCGTCCGCGACGCGGGGACCAAATCCTTGCTGGCCGACTTGACCCGCTCCGGGGACCGGGTCATCGCGGCCCGGGGAGGACGGGGGGGGCTGGGGAACGCGGCGTTCAAAGGACCCACGCGGCAGGCGCCCGACTTCGCCCAGAAGGGAGAGGCGGGCGAGGAGAGAGTCGTCGAGCTGGAGCTCAAGCTGATGGCCGATGTGGGGCTCGTGGGCCTGCCGAATGCAGGCAAATCGACCCTCATCTCCGTTCTCTCGGCGGCCCGCCCCAAGATCGCCGACTACCCGTTCACGACGCTTTCGCCCAACCTCGGGGTCGTCCGTCTCGGGGACGAGGAATCGTTCGTGATGGCCGACATCCCGGGGCTCATCGAAGGGGCCCACGAGGGGGCGGGGCTCGGGACTCAATTTCTCCGTCACGTCGAGCGGACGGCGCTCCTTCTCCACCTGGTGGACGTCTCGGAAGGGGCCCCGACCGGCGCCGTGACTGCCTTCAATATTGTTTCCGCCGAGCTTTCGGCCCATAATTCCGAACTTGAGAGACGGCCAAAGATCGTCGTCGGAACGAAGAACGACGCGGCCGGCGAGGGGGCCGAAAGGGAAGCTCTGAGGGATTTCTGCGGGACCCGGGGCCTTCCCTTCTTCGTAGTTTCGGCGGCCGCGCACGAGGGATTGGACGAGCTTCTGAGGGCCGTCATGCCGCGCGTCCGGGAGATTCGGGAAGCGAGGATGGAGGCTTTGTCGGAGGGAGGCGCGGAGTGAAGGAAGGCGGTTTCGATCTCGCGCGATTCCTCTCCCGCCCGCGCCGGATCGTCATCAAGGTGGGAAGCCGCGTCCTGGCCACGCGGGCCGCGGGCCTTTCCAGCGCGCGGATCCGGGCGCTCGCCGGGCAGGTGGCCGGCATCCGGGCGAATGGCCACAGCGTCGTGATCGTTTCATCGGGGGCGATCGCGGCGGGGATCGGCGCGGTGCGGCCAGCCTCCGGCAGGCCGGTGACGATCCAGATCAAGCAGGCGGCCGCGGCCGTCGGGCAGAGCCGCCTCATGTGGGCATACGAGCAGGCGTTCCGCCAGAATGGGATTCACACGGCGCAGATCCTCCTGACTGCCGAAGATCTGGGGCACCGCGGGCGGTACATGAACGCCCGGCGCACGTTCGAGACGCTCCTATCGAGAGGGATTCTCCCGATCGTCAACGAGAACGATACCGTGGCCGTCGAGGAGATCCGCTTCGGCGACAACGACACGCTGGCCGGCCTGGTCGCGCCTCTCGTTGGAGCGGACCTGGTCGTCCTCTTGTCCGACGTGGAGGGCCTCTTCACGGCCGATCCGCGGCGGGACGCTAAGGCCTCGCTAATCCCCTTCGTCCCGCGCGTGACGGCCGAGGTGGAGCGGCTGGCCGGCGGGGCGCGGACGAGCGAAGGAACGGGGGGAATGGTCTCGAAAGTCCGGACGGCCAAGAGGGTGACGTTGCTCGGGATCCCGATGGCGATCGTGAGCGGCCTGAAATCCGGGCGGCTGACCGAGTTCCTCTCCGGGTCCGGACGCGGCACGCTGTTCGTTCCCGAGGGGCCCGAAGGGCGGGGCCTCTCCCGGCGCAAGGGGTGGATGGCCCACACGCCGCGTCCTCGGGGGACCATCCACGTCGATGCCGGGGCCCGGAAGGTGCTGGTCGAGGGGGGCAAGTCCCTCCTGCCCTCGGGGATCGTCGGCGCGGAGGGGCCGTTCGGCGCGGGCGATCTCGTGAACCTTGCCGGCCCGGACGGCGAGCCGTTCGCGCGCGGTCTCTCGAACTACAAGAGGGAGGAAGTGGACCGGATCCGGGGCGCGAAGAGCGGCGAGGTCGAGAAGATTCTCGGGGCGAAGCGGCCGGCCGAGGTGGTCCACAGGGACAATCTGGTGATTATCGGTGAATCGGTGAATAGGTGAATAGGTGAATCGGAAAGGGCGCCTCTTGTAGAGCCGCGCCGTTTCTTGTTCGGTGAGCGGGAGAGACTCGATGGCTATTCTGAAGATCGCAGAGATCGGCAACCCGATCCTCAGGCAGGTGGCGCGGCCCTTGCCGGATGACAAGGTCCGGTCCGAGGCGGTCCAGATCCTGATCGACGACATGATCGAGACGATGCGCGAGTACGACGGGGCGGGCCTCGCCGCGCCTCAGGTCCGCCATTCCGTCCAGATCGTCGTCTACGAAGCGGCGGCGAATCCCCGCTATCCCGAGGCCCCCTCCATTCCTCTCACCGTCCTCATCAACCCGACCGTCATCCTTCTTCCCGGCCCCCCGGAGGGAGGATGGGAGGGGTGCCTTTCCATTCCGGAGATGAGGGGGATCGTCCCGCGCGCCCGCTCCGTGCGGGTGAAGGCGCTCGATCGCCTCGGCCGGCCGGTCGATTTCACGGTGGAGGGATTTCATGCCAGGGTGCTCCAGCACGAGACGGACCACCTCCAGGGGATCCTCTTCGTGGACCGGATGGCGGACCTGAAATCGCTCACCCGCCTGAACGAGTTCCACCGCTTCTGGATGAAGCCGGGCGAGGCCGACCCGGTTGAGACCTAGGAACCCGGAAGGGAAAGGGGAGACGATGCACGAAGCCGATATCAACGTGGAACCCGCCGCGGTCAAGGAGAAGTTGGACCAAGGCGAGAAACCGGTTCTTCTGGACATTCGCAATCCGTGGGAAGTGCAGGTCGCGAGGATCGAGGGGGCGACGCACATTCCGATGGCCGAGCTTCAGTACCGGCTGGAGGAGATTCCGAAGGACAAGGAAGTCTTCATCGTCTGCCACACAGGGCGGCGTTCCCTGACGGCCACGATGTTTCTTCGGCAGGCCGGGATGGACAACGTGAGAAACCTGGCTGGGGGGATCGACGCCTGGTCGCGGGATGTGGATCCGGCCGTTCCGCGGTACCGGTGACCCCTGCTCGAAAAGGATTTGATCCTGGGCGCTTCTGCGGATAATATTCCAGCGCCGAATCGAGACCCAGGAGGCGCCCGTGGAAGAAGAGATCCGTCAGGAGATCCACAAGGAAGGGTACGACAAGGAAGAAGAGTTTTTCTTCAAGAGAAACCTCGATCTGATCCAGAAGAAGCGCAGGGAGCTCGACGCGAAGCGCCGGGCCCGGGAGGCCGAGCAGTCGAAGGCGGCCCACTGGATGCGGTGTCCCAAGTGCGGCGGCCTGATGACCGAGATCAGCATGGGAGACGTCCGGGTCGATAAGTGCTCGTCGTGCGGAGGCCTCTTCTTCGATCTGGGAGAACTCGACCTGATGCTGGCCGAGCACGAGACGATCGGCCTGTTCAACCGGCTCAAGCATCTGTTCCGGTAGATTCGGTCTTTCCGGCCTCCGTCCCGCGCAGTTCCGCGCCGGACTGGAATACCTCCATAAAACTTTCCTATTGACACCCGCGCCGGGCGAAGAGTAGAAAGCGAACGTACTGTACCGGCGCGACTTTCACGCCGATATTTCCGCATCTCTTCACGACAAGAGAGTTCTCTCTTGCCGGTGACGGCCGGGGCGGTCCCGCCCTGGCCCGTTTCGTCTTTTTACCGGGTGTCCCGCCCGGAGGAGGCGCACCGCCGTCCCGTCTGCTCCGTCTTCTTTCCCGAGATAACCCAGCCGCGCCTAGCCGACGAGTCCATACCGGCGTTCTTCCCAGCCGGCGAGCCGGCGAGTTGGTCCTCTCAAGCTCGAGGAGGGTGGTCATGGACGTTTCTCGCCGTAATTTCCTGAAGCTTGCCGGCGCCGTCTCGGCCGGTTCCGCCCTGGGAGGGCTCTCCATGGCCCGCCCGATCCATGCCTACGCGAAGGACCTCCCGACCAAGGGCGCGAAGGAGGTTCCGACCCTGTGTCCTTACTGCGCCGTCGGTTGCGGCCAGATCGCGCACGTCCGCGATGGGAAGCTCGTCAACCTCGAAGGGGACGCCTCCCACCCGATCAGCCGGGGGCGCCTCTGCTCGAAGGGCGCGGCGACGTATCAGATGACCGTGAACGACCGACGCCTCACGAAAGTCCTCTACCGGGCGCCGGGGGCCTCCGAGTGGCAGGAGAAGCCCTACGACTGGGCCCTCCAGGAAGTCGCCAAGCGGTTCAAAGCGACGCGTGACGCCACGTTCGTCGAGAAGGACGGCGGCGCCCTCGTCAACCGCTGCGATGGGATTGCCTGGATCGGCTCCGCCTGCACGGACAACGAGGAGTGCTACCTTTTCGCCAAGCTCGCCCGGTCGGCGGGCATCGTCTCCCTGGAACACCAGGCGCGTCTGTGACACTCCTCCACGGTGCCCGGTCTGGGCGCCTCCTTCGGCCGCGGGGCGATGACGAACCACTTCATCGACATGAAGAACGCGGACGTCATCGTCATCATGGGATCGAACTTCGCCGAGAACCACCCGGTCGGTTTCCAGTGGGTGATGGAGGCGGTCGAGAAGAACAACGCCCTCCTCATCCACGTCGACCCACGCTTCACGCGCACCTCGGCCGTCGCCCACAAGCACGTGCCGATGCGTTCCGGATCGGACATCGCGTTCCTCGGCGGGATGATCAACCACCTTCTCGCCGGCGGCAAGATCGACCGGGACTACGTGGCGAACTACACGAACGCCCCGTTCATCATCTCCGACAAGTACGCGTTCAATGAAGGCGTCTTCTCCGGGCTCGACGCGGAGAAGCGGTCGTACAATCCGGAGAGCTGGCAGTACGAGAAGGGGCCCGACGGAAAGCCGAAGCTCGACCCGACGCTCAAGCATCCCCGCTCGGTCTTCCAGCTCCTCAAGGCGCACTATTCGCGGTACGACATCGAGACCGTCGTCAAGATCACGGGGACGCGCAAGGAGGACGTCCTCTTCGTCTACGACGCGATGGCCTCGACGTCCGTTCCGGACCGCTCCGGGTTCTTCGCCTACGCGATGGGGTGGACCCAGCACTCCAACGGCGTCCAGCACATCCGAACGGCCGCGATGATCCAGCTCCTCCTCGGGAACATGGGCGTCCCGGGCGGGGGGATCAACGCGCTCCGCGGCCACGCCAACGTCCAGGGGGCGACGGACCTCGCCGTTCTCTTCCACGATCTTCCGGGCTACCTGGGGCTTCCGGCGCAAGGCGCGCACGCGAACCTCAAGGAGTACCTGGACAAGGGACCCAAGGCCGGCTTCTGGGTGAACCGGCCCGCGTTCGTCGTCTCCCTCCTCAAGGCCTGGTACGGAGACGCGGCGCGGAAGGAGAACGACTTCTGCTTCGACTACCTCCCCAAGAGCAAGGGGGAGCACTCCTTCCAGCAGGCGTTCAACGTGATGGCGCAGGGGAAGATCAAGGGGGCGGTCTGTCTGGGCCAGAACCCGATGGGGGCCGGGCCGAACGCGGGGCAGATGTTCGCGGGTCTCTCGAAGCTCGACTGGCTGGTCTCGGTCGATTTCTTCGTGAACGAGACGGCCGAGTTCTGGAAGAGCAATCCGACGGGCGGGCTCGGACACAAGGCCGATCCCGCCGCCATCAAGGCCGAGGTGTTCGTGTTCCCCGCCGCGACGGTCGTCGAGAAGAGCGGCTCGTTCACGAACTCGGGCCGCTGGATCCAGTGGCACGAGCAGGGGTCCAAGTCGCCCGGCGACGCGAAGACCGATGCCGTCTTCACGATCCGGCTCGGGCGCGAGCTCAAGAAGCTCTACGCCGGGAGCGCTGAGAAGAAAGACCGCCCGATCCTCGACATGACCTGGGACTATGGAGAGAAGGAGGAGGAGATCCCCGCCCGCGTCCTCAAGGAGATCAACGGATACGCCGTCAAGGACGTCCTCAAGGACGGGAAGGCGGTCGTCAAGGCGGGGGAACAGCTCCCCTCGTTCATCTTCATGCGCGACGACGGCTCCACGGCGGGCGGCTGCTGGATCTACACGGGCGTCTTCGCGAAGGAGAACAAGGCCGCCTCGCGCAAGGCGGACAAGCCGGGGGAGGGGATCGGCTCGAACCTCGGATGGTCGTTCGCCTGGCCTGCGAACCGCCGGATTCTCTACAATCGGGCCTCGGCGGACCTTTCCGGCAAGCCGAGATCCGATCGGAAGAAGGTGATCTGGTGGGACGCGGGCGCCGTGAACCCGGACGGGAAGAAGGGTAAATGGGCCGGCCTGGACGTTCCCGACTTCGGCGCGACGATGGCGCCGGACGCCAAGCCCTCCGACAAGGGGCTGTTCGTCGGGATCGGCGGGATGCACCCCTTCATCATGAATCCCGAAGGACGCGGGCGCCTCTTCGCGGCCGCGCTCAAGGACGGGCCGTTCCCCGAGCACTACGAGCCGGTCGAGACGCCGGTGGACAACGTCCTTTCGAAGCAAAAGAGCTCGCCCGTGGCGAAGATCTACAAGAGCGACAAGAACCCGATCGGGACGCCGGACAAGTACCCGTACGTCCTCACCACTTACCGGCTCACGGAGCACCACCTGGCGGGCGCGATGACCAGGAACCTTCCCTGGCTCGCCGAGCTGATGCCCAATCTCTTCTTCGAGATCAGCAAGGAGCTGGCGTCGGAGCTTGGGATCAAGCCGGGGGAGATGTGCACGATCTCCTCCGCCCGGGGGGCGATCAAGGCGCAGGCTTGTGTGACCGACCGGCTCAAGCCGATGACGATCGCCGGCAGGAAGGTCCACGAGATCGGCCTCCCCTGGCACTGGGGGTTCAAGGGGATCGCCGTGGGCGACGTCGCCAACACGCTCGTCGCGTCGGTCGGCGACCCGAACGTCTTCATCCAGGAGTCGAAGGCGCTCCTGTGCGACGTGAAGAAGGGAGGGTAGGCCATGCCGAAGCTCGCGATGTTCGTCGACGTCACGAAATGCGTTGGGTGCCGGGCCTGCACCGTGGCCTGCAAGCAGTGGAACAAGCTCCCGATGGACAAGACGCATTTCACGGGGAGCTATCAGAACCTCCCGGACCTCACGCCCACGACCTACCGGCTCGTCACGTTCAAGGAGGAGCCTTTCGGCGGCTCGGTGAGCTGGCACCTCTTGTCGCACTCGTGCTTCCACTGCAACGACGCCCCCTGCGTCAAGGCGTGCCCCGTTCCGGGAGCGATGACGCAGTCGGCCGACAAGGGATACGTCGCGGTCGACCGGAAGAAATGCATCGGGTGCAAGTACTGCGTGACGGCTTGTCCCTGGGGAATCCCGAAGTACGAGTCGAAGAGCGAGGTCGTCGCCAAGTGCACCTTCTGCGCGGAGCGGGTGGAGAACAATCTTACGACGGCCTGCGCAAAGTCCTGCCCCACGGGGGCGATCGCCTTCGGAGATCGGGACGGTCTTCTGGCCGCGGCGAAGAAGCGCGTCGAGGCGTCGAAGAAGATCTTCCCCAAAGCCCAGATCTACGGCCCCGGCGCCTACGGAGGAAAGGGAACGAACGTCTTCTACCTCCTGAAGGAAGAGCCGTCTTTCTACGGCCTGCCTCCCGAGCCCGTCGCTTCGGCGGCCCTTGGACTCTGGAAGGACGTTCTCCGCCCGCTGACGGGGTGGGGAATCGGCGCGACGGTGATCGGCGCCCTGATCCACTACCTTGCCAAGGGGCCGGCCGACTACGAGGAGAAAGGAGAAGGCCATGGCCGTTCATGAGATTCAGCGGTTCTCGAATTCGGAGCGGTTCTGGCACATCACGGGGGCGGCTACGTTCATCGTCCTGGCCGTGTCGGGCCTCGGTCTTTACGCCCGCGAACTCTCGTGGCTTACGGTCCTGACGGGCGGACCGTATCTCTCAAAGTGGGTTCACTTCCTGGCGGGACTAGTTTTCGCTCTCTGCCAGGTCATGAACTTCGTCCAGTGGCGGCGGGACTGCTCGGAATGGGCGGAGGTGGACGGCGACTGGCTGAGGAAGAGCGGCGGCTACCTCTGGTCCTCCCACGCCGAGGTCCCGGAGCAGGGGCGGTTCAACACGGGCCAGAAGATCATGTTCTGGTCCACCTCGCTCGAATCGCTCGGCCTCTTGACCACGGGGATCGTCCTCTGGGTCCCGTTCGTTTTTCCCAAGGGGATCGCCTCGCTCTCCCTGCTGTTCCACGCTTTCTTCGGCGTGACGCTCATCATGCTCATCGTCATCCACGTCTACCTCGCCACGGCGGCCAACCCTGGGACGTTCCGCGCCATGTGGACGGGGCGGGTATCGGCGGGTTGGGCGCGGTTTCACCATGCCCGTTGGTGGAAGGAGGTGGACCGGCCGTGAACGCCGCCGAAAGGATTGCCTTGATCGTCCGGCGGGAGGCGGCGCGCCGGCCCGCCCACGCCCGCATGCTCAAGTTCTTCGAGGGTGTTTTCCTCAAGATCGAGGATACGCGCGGACAGTCCCTTCCCGCGGTCGTCTCCCCGTCCGAGGAGATCGAGCGGCTGTACGCGGAGGGCCGGCCCCTCTTTTCTCCCGCGGACCTGCTCCGCCGGAACGAGATGGAGGTCCGCCTTCTTCTCGTCGACCTCCTGGTCCGGGCGGCCGAGGAAGGAGAGGAGTGGGCCTACGGGGCGCTCAGGAAGGTCCGGTCCGGTCAGCTTGGGACGGAAGATCTTGTCCGCCTCCTCGATGGAGAGGCCCTTTCCCCGGGGCTCGGCGAAACCCCGGCGGACGCGGTCCTGCTGGCCCGCTTCGTCCGGTACGCTCTCGGGCCCTTCGCGACGCGCGCCGCCGAGGTCCTGCGGGCGCGTCTGCCGCGGCGGGGGACGGCCCGTGCCGGTTCGCCGGGCTGGACGGGCGAGAGCCCGATCTACCAGCCGGTCGGACGGTCCTGCCCGGTCTGCGGTCATCCGCCCGCGCTGGCTCTCCTTCGCGGCGGAGCGGACGGGCGCTTCCTCGCGTGCGGCCTGTGCGGGACGGAATGGGAGACGGACCGGCTCGGATGCGTCCACTGCGGAGGGCAGGGTCCCGGGGCGAACAGGGTCCTCGAAGTCGAGGGGGAAGAGGCTTTCCGGCTGGACGTGTGCGGGATGTGCCGGGGATACATACGGACGGTCGTCGTGGAGAAGCTGGATCGGCCGCTGTACGTTCCGCTGGAGGGCGTGCTCATGCTTCACCTGGATCTGGTGGCCGAGCGGGAGGGGTACCACGCCGGCGCCATGACTCAGGCGGAAGGAGTCTGATGGCTGTCGTTTCTCGGACCGCGGGAACGCCGGTCGTGGAGGGTCCGGCCGGGACGAAGGATGTGGCCGGTTCTCCGTGCGCCCTGGAGCGGGACGCCGCCGCCGTCCGGTACGTGGACGGCCGGCGGGAGGAGGTGTCCGACCGGGTCGCGGCCGAGGCTGTTCTCCACCTCTCGATCAACGGCGAGAAGGTCGTCTCGCTCCTATGCTCGCCCACGCAGGTCGAAGACCTTGCGGCGGGTTTCGCCCTCACGTCGGGGCTCATCGACTCGCCGGCGGAGATCCGGGACGTGATCCGGCTGGACGGGACGCGCGTGGACCTCCGTCTGCGCGACGAAGGGCGCGACGTCTCGTCACTCCTCGCCAGGAAAGTCTTCACCACGGGGTGCGGGATCGGGATGATCCTCGAGGACGTCCTCGACCGCCCCGGCGCCGATCCGATCGGGGAGGGGCTCAGACTGCGGCCTGACGATATTCTCCTGCTGATGGCCGACCTGCACCGCCGCTCCCGCACGTTCAAGGACACCGGCGGGACGCACTCCGCGGCCGCCTACGATCCCGCGGACGGGGGGCTTGTCGCTTTTGCCGAAGACTTGGGCCGGCACAATGCCGTGGACAAGGTGATCGGCGCGGCGATCCGGCGGGGGGTTGACTTGGGCCGCGCCGTCCTCGTCTCGTCCGGCCGGGTCTCCTCCGAGGTGCTGTTGAAGGCCGCGCGGGCCCGCTGTCCCGTCCTCGTCACCAAGTCGGCCCCCACGGATCTCGCCGCAGAAATCGCCCAAGCCGCCGGGATTACGCTCGTCGCGTTCACCCGCTCCCGCAAGTTTTCCATCTACGCCCACCCGGAGAGGGTGCAGGGGTTGTAAGGCAGAAGTCGGGATCCGAAGCCCAGCCGCAGAGAGCGCAGGTGGCTTTTTCAAGTTGCCCATGCTAGCATTCGGCCAGAACAGGGGAGCGTTTGCTTGCGGGAAATCGAATACTTGGTCTACCTGTCACCCGAGATGGAAGACAGACTCCGAGTGTCGGCTTTGCAGGAACAGGGAAGTATTCTGGGGTTCGTGGTTCAGTATGAAGCGTTTCTGAAGGGCGAGTGGAGGCCCATTGTCAGATACGATACCGCACACGGGTTTTCGCACCGGGATCGTATCCGGCCGTCCGGAGTAATGGAGAAACAACCCCTGTTTTTTGACAGCTACAACTTGGCGCTTACTCACGCCTCGCTGGATCTGAAAGCGAATTGGGCGAGCTACCGCGATGCCTATGAGCAGGAGATGAAAGAATGACGAGGGAAGAACTGGTCAAGAGAAATCTGGACCTCCATGCGGAATGGATGCGGTACGCTTTTGACAACCCGGATGTCCTCGATCGCTTTCCCAAGGGGGCGACGCTTGTTATTTTGCCCGAAGACGACCCCGAGCTTTCCGCAGAGAACGCAAAAGCGATTGATGCCAGCCGCGCAAAGGGGCTTCCGGTCGTAGTGGTCAGGATGAAGAGCCCAAAGCCGCGGATCTCCACAATCGAGGTCGTTGCGGCGTAGCAAGGTCTCTCGCATAGCGGCGGGCTGTCTTCCGAGGGGCACAGGCCGCCGGGATTACGCTCGTTGCGTTCACCCGCTCCCGCAAGTTTTCCATCTACGCCCACCCGGAGCGGATCGAGGAGCCGTAGGGGCGACCTCTCTTCTTCTCAACGGCTTACTGGAGGTAGACGATGCCCCCTCCGCTCGTCTCCGTCGTAATCCCCGCCCGGAACGAGGAGGAGAACATCGGGCCGTGCGTGGAGTCCCTGCGCAAGTCCGCGGGGTGCGCGATCGAGATCATCGTCGTCGATGACGAGTCGGGGGACCGCACGGCCGAGATCGTACAGGCCGTCCAAGAGAAAGACAGCCGCGTCCGGCTGGTGCGGCTGAACGGCCTTGAACCGGGCTGGGTCGGGAAGAGCCATGCGCTCTTCCGCGGGGTCCGGGAAGCCCGGGGAGAATGGCTCCTCTTCACGGACGCCGACACGAGGCATCGGCCGCGCGCCCTGGCGGAATGTCTGGCGCTGGCCGGGGAGAGGAATGCCGACCTCGTCTCCCTGAGCCCGGAGCAGGTCTGCGGGAGCTTCTGGGAGCGGCTTCTTCAACCGGAGATCTTTTCCTTCCTCGAATCGAGATTCCCGTTCCACGAGATCAATGGGGACATTGCGTCCTGCGCCGCGGCCAACGGACAATATCTCCTGATCCGCCGCTCAGTGCTGGAGGACGTCGGCGGCATGGAGGCGGTCAGGTCCGAAATCGTCGAGGATCTGGCCCTGGCGCGCCTTGTGAAGGAGAAAGGTTTCCGAATCCACTTCTCTCCCGGCGAGGGGCGCGTGGAAGCGAGGATGTACCGGTCGTTCCGGTCGCTCTGGCAAGGATGGAGCAAGAACCTCTTCGCCTTGAGCGGGGGACAAGTGGCCCGGCTCGTTCGGCTGACAGGGGTCCGTCTCCTGCTGGACATCGCCCCGGCCGGGGCGGGATTGGCCGCGCTCGCGGGGGCGCTCAGCTCCCCTTCGCTCGGCACGCTCGTTCTCGCGACGGCGTCGGTCGTGTTCTATGGCGGCCGTTCGTTCTACTTGAAGGATGTCTGGGCGAGGCCCTGCGCCGGCCGCGGATACGCGCTCCTTCACCCCCTCGCGGCGGTTCTTTTCCTCGGTCTTCTCTGGTATTCCGCTTACCTTAGCCGGTGGGTCGGGACAATCGGGTGGCGGGGGAGAAGCTACCGCGTAGGCGCGGTTGATGTGTGAAGCGGGTCCCCGAGGGCGCGCCCGCCTACAGCCACTTCCTCCACCTGAAGAAGATGAAAAGCCCTCCGGCGATCGCGGCCATGACGGCCATCAGCTCCCAGAACCCCAGGGGTTCTTGAGGCCGGGCATCACTTCGAAGTTCATCCCGAAGACCCCGGTCACGAGGCTCAAGGGAAGGATGATCGTCGCGACGATGGAGAGAGTCTTCATGACCTCGTTCATCCGGTTCGAGACCTGAGAGATGTAGGAGTCGAGGGCGCCCGCCAGGAGGTCCCTGTACGAATCGAGCGAATCCGTGACGCGCAGGATGTGGTCGTAGACGTCGCGGAAGTAGAGCTGGGTCGCGGGCTGGACCACGTCGTACGGGCGGTTCGAGAGAACGTTCAGGATCTCCCGCTGGGGCGCGGCGACGCGCCTCATTGCCGTGACGTCTTTCTTGAGCGAGAAGATCTTCTCGAGGGCCTCTTTCCGGAACTCCTTGAACAGGGACGTCTCGATCTCTTCCATCGCGTCGTCCATGGCGTCGAGGAGCGGGAAATAGTTGTCCACGATCTGGTCGATCAGGGCGTGGCAGACGCGGTCGGGACCCCGGCCGAGGAGCTCCGGCTCCTGTTCCAGCCGGGCGGCCACGGACAGGACGGACCTGAGCGGCTCCCGATGCGCCGAGACGATGAACGTCCGGCCCAGGAAGATCTTGAGGCCGATCGTGTCGAGGATGTGCGAATCCGGGTTGAAGTTCAGCCCCCGGAAGACGACGAAGATGTGGTCGTCGTACGGCTCCACCTTTGGCCGGATCTCGGCGTGGAGCAGGTCCTCGACGGCCAGCGGGTGGAACCGGGGAAAGAGGCGCGAGAGCTCCAGGGTCTCCGGCTCGTCCGGTCTCTCGATGTCGATCCAGAGGCGGACGTCGTCCCGCCCGAGGTGGGGCTTTACGTCGTCCAGGGAAGTCAGGACGTGCAAAGTGCCCCTGGGTTCCGCCGGATAGAAAGCGTATGCACGGACGTTCATGGATCCTCCTCCAGATCCTGCCAGAGCCTGCCGAAGATTATCTTTTTTTCGCCGTATGTCAAGGTGCTGTTTGTTGCAGGACTTTCCCCAATTTTTCCCTTCCCCCTCAGGGGGAAGGACAGGATGGGGGTGGGTTTCTTCACCGTTCTGTCGAACCCCATCCCATCCCATCCCCACCCCTCCCCTCCCCTTAAAGGGGAGGGGAGCAGGCCGCACGTGCGGGAAAATGGCGCTGGAACACGGAAACACCCGAACCATGACCTATGGGCACCGACGAATCCCT